>CAZWMY010000081.1:0-18678 GCA_964635025.1 uncultured Desulfobacula sp.
GGGTCTGGACATAGTCGTGGGTATGGATCCGTTTGCTGGTGACCATCCCAAGGACCACGGGGTAGTATTCGGGCAGACATCCCCAGCTTCCTCTGACATCCGCATCAAAGGCCATGAGACGGCTGAACATAAATTCGGTCTTGTATCCGCCGTAGCCGACAATGACAAGGGACCCGGTAAAGCTTAAGAGAGACAATGTCAGATCTGCGCCTGCTTTTGAGCCTGTGGCTTCAAAAAGTTTCCAGTCAAATCCGGGAAGACCTTTTGCTTTCTGGATACCCTTAATTTCTCCGGCAATGTCTTTGGGGGATTTGTCTTTGATGTTGACAGCGAAATCTGCACCGTTTTTCAGCATTTTATCCAGCTGCTCCTGGCGGCGGGCCATGGCAATGACACAGTTTGCGCCCATGGCTTTGAGTTCTTGCACCAGATACTGGCCTACACCGCCGATACCCATGACAATGGCATTGTCGCCGATTTTAAATCCGGAACGAAGAATGGCCTGATAGGGAGAGGTGGCTGCATCAGCCACAACGGCAAGGTGTTCGAGAGGGATATCACCGCGGTCTTTGACTTCGCAAAGATCAATGGACGGAACAGGGATATGGCTTGCAAAGCCGCCATAGATGCCCATGCTGTTTCCCGGCATTTTCTGGGCGAGACAGCGGTTCCCTTTTCCGGTTTTGCATAAGAGGCATTGTCTGCAAGGCATAACCGCCGGGATAATGACTTCTTTTCCAATCCAGGCAGCATCTCCTGCCACAACGGTTCCGGAGATTTCATGACCCAGTGTCAAAGGCGGTTTGCTGACAGTGGGCACGCCGTCAAAATAATAGCCAAGATCGGTATGGCAAACACCGCATCCGGCAACCTTTACCAGCACTTCACCGGCTTTGAGTTCAGGAACGGGGATTTCGGTTTTCTCAAGTTTTCCGGGTGTGACTTCTCCGGTTTCCTTGTTTTTTGTAAAAGGACTGACCATCTGCCATGTTTGAATTTTATCAGGTACGTTCGTCATTTTTCTTCTCCTTTTTATTATGGTAACGTTAATATGTTAAGAATGCTGCAGCCCTTGATCGGGTTGCGTTTAATCTGAATCCGCCCAAATATCCGCCGCCTTTCCGGGTCTTGCATACATCAGCATTTTATAACCTTGACCTTGGTTCCGATCCATTCCGGCGGCAGATATACACGCCCGCTGTTCCCGCTGGAGTTGACCGTCTTTTCAATCATCTCCTCACCATAGACCTCAAACTTGACCTTTTGGCGGGTATAATCCGGTTCAAGTTTTTCATCTTTTTTATCACTTACTGCCATATTGCGTTAAACTCCTAGGTGCAAGCCAATGTCATAACACCAGCTATGTATTAGATACCTAATAGATACATTGCAGCTACATGTCAAGTTTTTTTTATCTTTTTAGTCCTGGGGAGCGTTTCCACCCCATGCAGTAAAATCATTGCACTGAAGATGTTTTCTGTCTACCCGTCAACCATGGTTAAATATTGCAAATCCAGGGTTTCCCGCCAGACACCGCATAAAAAAAATTGCAGAGTTCCCGGCTGTCGGGATGGCGGAGGCCGAATGCAAAAACAATTATTTTTTTAATTAAAACAGCTTGTTGGCTGATTGTGACCCACCCAAAACAATCTCTGGCACAAGGCTTGCTCTAAGAGTATCTACAGAATCAAAAAAGAGATTTAAGCAACAGGCAAGAATGATTAACAATTTTATGGAGGTATAACGTGACAAAAAATTACAAAATGATTTTATTTATGGCTCTGTTGGTCCTTGCAGCCGGAATCTGGATGGAACCGGCCTTTGCGGGAAAACTTCAGGACGCCATCGCTTCAGCCCCGGCAGGCACGGGAAAAGGCCAGATCGATACAAGCAAGCCCGCAGGCTTTCTTGGTATTCCCGGCGGACCCCAGGTGAATCTGGTGGTTGCTTTTTTCTGGGCCATGTGGGTGGGCTGGATTTTTTCAACCGTCGGCGCTTTTGGCGGAGTAATGGCCGGGGTTGGGCATATGACCGTCTTTGGGCTTGGCGGGTATGCCAAATCCTTTAAGGACACGGCGCCTGCCCTGAACAAAGCCATTACCGACTCCATCCGGGGCTCCAATCAGTATCTTGTGGGTCTGTCTGCACTTATTACATCATTTAATTATTATAAAATGGGGCGGCTGGTTGTGCCCCTGGCCATATCGCTGGGCATCGGGTCCATCCTGGGTGCCTGGGGATCAGTGACCCTGACGGCCGGCAAACTCTCTTTCTCTGCATACCAGGGATATTTCGGGCTCTTTGTATTGGTGCTCGGCATTTATCTTTTCTATGAAACCTCATCCAAGGGACAGGCCAGCAAGAAAAAAGCCAAAGCAGCAGCTGATGCTTTTGAACAGACCGTAAAAAAACAAAAGAGCGGTGAAAAAGTGGATATTGCTTCTTTGGGTGTTAAGGTGACAAGTTTTTCATTCACCCAAATCTGTTTTACCTTTTACGGCGTTGAGTTTAAATTCAACCCCCTGATCCCCCTTGTGGGTGGCGTGGTGATTTCGGCTGTGGCAGCCTTCCTGGGTGTAGGCGGCGGATTTCTCTTGGTTCCCTTTTTAACCAGCGTTGCCGAACTGCCCATGTATCTCGCTGCTGGAACCTCAGCCCTGGCCGTTCTCATCAGTATGATCACCAGTATTGTGACCCTGATTTCCAAGGGTGTCCAGTTTGACTGGGCCCTGATCGGTCTTGAACTGATCGGCATTACAGCCGGGTCCGTCATTGGCCCGAGAACCTCAAAATATTTTTCCGATCTCTGGCTGAAACGGCTTTTCATTGTGCTGGCGCTGTATGTAGGCGTGGATTATATCCTGATCGGCTTTTTTAATATCAAGATGTTCGGATAGATTTAAACCGGCCTTACACCTTTAAAGGAGGGCTCCGGGCCAAGCGCCCGGAGCTTTTATATGAATTCGATCATTCCCTTGCTCTTGTTTTTTGATCCTTTTTTCATCGCCCCTTTCCGGTTGATGTCGTCTCCAACCACAGGATATGTTTTAGGGACAATCCTCCTGGCCCTTCAGTGTTTCATCCTGGGAGACATCTCAGCCATGGGGATTAAATTTATCAACCGGAAATACTTAAGAAAAATTCAAAAAGACATGAACCGGCACCACCATCTTTCTGAAAAAGCCCTCATGATGGGGGATAAAGAAAGCTATAAAGCCGTCAACCGCCAGGCTCTGGATGCATTCGGCCATTCTTTCTCCCTGGGAGGCGCTGTTTTCTGTGTTTCCATCTGGCCTCTGCCCTTTGCCCTTGCCTGGATGCAGTTGCGGTTCGCCGATACCCCCCTGGAACTGCCCATCCATCTTCCCTTCCTCGGGAACAACATTCATTATTTTGCTTCTTTTCTGCTGATCTATATTGCCGTCCGGATGTCCGGCTTCGCACTGATCCACCGCTTGACCTGGTATTCAAGATTAACCGCCGCACTGTCCGGCCAGCAGTGATAGGATAATGATACCTGAGTTCGGGAGGGGATTATTTTCTACAAAATATATTATAGAGACCACTATGGGGAAAGGCCGTTGATTAAAATTGCCAGGATATAAAATTGAACAGTTAGTGTTTAGCTTATGGAGCGCTTGAATCCGTAGATCTCTCTGTAATGAGAAAGGTTTTCGGATTCCGGTTTTGATGAATGCCATTGATTTTTTTAAGACTTGATTTGAGGGATTACCGGTGATCTATCTTAAAAATCATCTAAAAGTCGACCTTTTCCCAAACTTCCCAATACGTTTTCTCAAGCTATTCCTTCGCCACTTTAACTTTTGATTTTTTTTTCTTGTCTTAATTTGCATAGACTTGATATAGATTGAAGGAAATATTTTGGATTTGAGAGAGTTATTTATGGTTTGCTCAACAAAAAGCAAGTTCTTATCTGTCATAAGGAGGACCCCACTATGCGAAAACAAACGATGATTGCTGTTATTCTATTTGTCCAACTCCTAACGCTGAGCGCCTCTTCGGCAGGACCCTCCACACCACCCCCTCCGGTAGTACCTCGGTTGGACACATGTGCGCAGTTGTACAACAGCTGTCGTAACACCTACCAAGCAAATCTCAAGGCACTCAAGGATAAGGAGGCAAGACTCAGATCCGACCTAGGGAAAGAGGTCACGCGGCAAACACTCGAGACAGGCAAGACTGGGAAACCAGCTTCAGAAGCTGACAAAGCGAAGATCGAAAAGATGAAGGCTGAGATCGCCACTTTCCCTCAGCAGTATGATGCTCTCGATAAGCAATACGCAGATTGCTATCCGGGAAAATCCGGCTGCGAGAAAAAATAATGTGGCGCATGAAGTGCCAAGACAATCCGGTCATTTTACTGGGATTTACATATTGGCAAATCAATGTCATTAACTTAATGATTAGTCAGCCCTTTTATAATTACAGGCGAAATCCCTTTGATTTATGATTTATAACCATATTGTCAGGCTAATTTCCCCTGATAAGTTGGAAAAGAGACTATTATTAAATAAAAAATTATTGTTTATTGTCTATTTCAAATCGACTTCTTCAGAATCCATGGAACAGACATATAACTGCCGATTGCATATCAACATCTCAGACCTATAAAAGTCATTTCAAAAATTATACTTTGGTAAAAATATAATTAATTAGCAGAGAATTGATCAGAATGTTCTTTATTGGAGACTTGCTGTAATAAAAATAACAGCGTCCATTTCATATAATTTTTGACAAATTCAAAATTATTGGATTTTAAATCAAGGGGTATGATTTTCAATGTCTGTCAAAATATCACAATTTGAAATCATACGAGGAACAGCAACCCAATAGTTTTTCAGAATTTTCTTGACGGTCCTTGGATTTCTATGGGATGTCAATATGCTGAACAATAGCTGTGGATTATTTGCAGGAGTAATTTTAGGATGTATAATGGATTTTTCGGTTTCAAGGAAAAACCGTTCAAGCTCGTTCCCAACCCCGAATTTCTGTTTCTGGGCAGAACTCATGAAGAAGCTCTGGCTCATCTGACCTATGCTATATCCCAGGGAGACGGTTTTGTCGAGATCACAGGTGAAGTAGGCACCGGGAAAACCACCCTTTGTCGGGTGTTCCTCGAAGACCTGGGCAAGGATATAGAAGCTGCCTTCATCTTTAACCCCAAACTTGATTCCATACAGCTTTTAAAAGCCATCCATATTGAACTATCAATCCCGTTCACAGATGAAGAGCCTGTGTCGCTGACAAATTCCTTGAATCAATTTTTGCTGGAAAAAAAAGCTTTAGGCAAATCGGTTCTTCTTCTGATTGACGAAGCCCAGAACCTCGGCCGGGAAACCCTTGAACAGCTTAGGCTGCTCTCCAATCTTGAAACAACCCGGAGTAAGCTCCTCCAAATTATCATAGTCGGGCAGCCGGAGCTTTGTGATATACTTGATTCCTATGAGCTGCGGCAGCTTCGGCAAAGAATCAATTTAAGCTGTCATATCCTGCCTCTGACCCAAAAAGAAACCCAGGATTATATAGCGCACAGGGTCAATGTGGCTCTGCGAAAACCCGAAACCCTTTTCACCCGGAGAGCCATAGATCTGATCTATACCTATTCAAGCGGCATCCCGAGACTTATCAATATTGCTTGTGACAGGGCATTGCTTACCGCATACAGCCTGAACCAAAAAAAAGTGACACCCCCCATTGTAAAGACAGCCTTAAAAGAACTGGATACCCGGAAAAAAGCCCAAGCCGGATATGATTCTTATATCAAAAAATCCGCTGGCATTGTATTCTCATTGCTCTTTCTCACTGTTATTTCCCTGGCAATAATAAAAGGTATTCCCCTCAGATGGATGAGTACCCCTAAAATCAACACAACCAGCACTCCTGAAATGCCACTCGGATCAGAAAACTCGGATATCCAAATATCGCCTCCGGATATCAGCAGTCCGGCACCTGAAATTATAAAGGAGCCTGAACCCGATGAAATAGTGCCGACAGTACCGTTTTTACACCCCAGCCCTCCCATTGAAAAAGTAGAGGCCAAAAAAAATCTATCAGACATGAATTTGTCCTCCAGCCGGGAAAATGCGCTGACGCATGTCCTTTCTTTGTGGGATCGACAATCTGTAATCGCACTTGACACTTTTACAAAAGAAATCAAATCCGACTCCTATTTTTTTAAGATTGCAGCAGGACAACATAATCTTGAGATACTGCAGGTTAAAGGAGCTCCAGATCTGATTAAAAAACTGAATCTTCCCGCCATTGTAGAGTTTATTTCTACGGACCAAAAAGTGCAAGGTTATCTTACCGTTGTTGGGATAACAACAGAAAACAAATACATTGTTTTTTCGGGAAACGATGATGAAAAAATCCGTCTGGATCAGGATGAATTGAGTCCTTTTTTAAAAGGAAATACTTATATTGCCTGGAAAAATATTTTCGGAAACATTGGAACAATATCAGAAACATCTTCTGCCGCTTCCGTGGCTGCGGTTAAGCTGCTCCTTAAGCAGATCGGTTTTGTCACCATTGATTCGACACCCATCTATGATCCTGCTGTGAATGAAGCTGTAAAAACAATCCAGGCAAAATACGGCCTGATAGAGGATGGACATGTAGGGCCCATGACCAAGATTATCCTCCTGCATGAAAAGGAACAGGGATCAGTTCCTTGTTTGACTCGCTACGCTTCAGGCCATCCGATCAAGGGAAATGATTAAATGAGCAGCATTTTAAAAGCCTTAAAAAAAGCTGAAGAAGAAAGCCCCGATTCGGAAAGCCTGAACAGATCGCCATTGAGATTGAATGTCAGGACAACCCTGAGCTCAAGAATGCTTTATCAGCGACAAAGATTTTTCTTTGACCTAAAAGGATTTCTTTTTATCTTTTGCGCTGCACTCGCCATGGCTTCGGCCTTGTTTCTTCTGCTGTTTCCGGACAAGACCCTTCAGTCCGGCCCTTCCCCTCGTGTGGCACCCCCCCAATCCTATTGGACAGCAGCTTTTGAAAAGAATGATCAAAAAATATCGGCTCCTTCTGTGGAAAAATCTCAAACTCCTCCTAAACTTGCAGAACAAAATAATATCGACCAAAAGATGGAGAGGTTCCCACCTCTTGTTGAAAAAAATCATCGACCGGAGGAGCAGGATATCGAAAAGAACCATTCTGAAACGGCTTCACAGCCGCCTGCCAAACCCGGCCTCCAAAGAGAAGAAATCCTCCCCATGAAGGATGGAACACTGAACATCCAGGCGATATCCTGGGCAAAAAATCCGTTGGACCGAATTGCCGTCATCAACACCAAAATAGTCGGGGAAGGTGATTTCGTGCAAGACTATCGTATCCTGGAGATTGGTAAGGATGAGGTGATTTTTCAGCTTTCGAATCAGAAGTTCAGATTGGCCTTCAAATACCGATGACTATTTGAGAAGCCTCATATTAAAGGCCGCAGTGCCTCAAACAAAAATTTGTATTCGTTCACGGGGGTCAATCAATACTTTTAGCTCCTGTACAAGGATTTCGACAGTTCAACTCTGGTGGTAATATAGTTTATCCGGCAAGGGCCTGCCAAAATGTTTTTTATTGGAGATAAAGCCCCAAATGGACCTGAAGAATAATGGCGGCCATCAAGGCAGCTCATTTGAACATATTGAATTATTATTTTTTTATCGTATGACATTCAAAGTGGCCGAGTTGCTACAACGTGATACCATTCAAAAAACGGGTGGGGTGATAAATCCCCCCGGTAACGGCTGCAATAATAAACCTGGCTCTCTTCCGGATATGCCGGAGGGGGGCTATGGAAAGGGCAAAATGTCAATAGAGCATACAGCATACCATGAAGCCGGACACACTGTTATTGCTTATCGCTTTGGAATCATTCATGGGGAGACCAATATCTTTTCAAATAAAAACAAGGCTGGCGTTTTCAGGGCAGATATCAGCAAGCTTCAGGATTCCCAAAAAATTTTAATATTACTTGCCGGGGATGCGGCTCAAAAAATTTATGATCCTAACGACAAAACGGACCCTTCCATATCAGACCATAAAATGGTTTGGAAATTATCAGAAAACATGCCACCAGAAGAATACATAAGTCTACAATCACAGGCAAAAAGTATGGTATCCGATAATTTCCAACAGATCCAGGCTATCGCTGAAGCGGTATTGGAAACAAAAATTATT
Organism: uncultured Desulfobacula sp.; assembly: GCA_964635025.1. Classification (GTDB taxonomy): domain Bacteria; phylum Desulfobacterota; class Desulfobacteria; order Desulfobacterales; family Desulfobacteraceae; genus Desulfobacula. The sequence goes on from CAZWMY010000081.1 coordinate 8,206, forward strand.
GGACAGTATCTTGGAAAATTTATCATTGATGCCGTAGATAATGGAGAAAATTGGAGAAAAACAGAAGCATGGATTTGCCATAAGGAATGGCAGCAATAATGGTGAGGCCTGGGGTAAAACCTGGGCCTTTTTTTTATTCTGTCAGGGCCTTCAGGTTAAAAACCATGAATAATTACCCGGTTAAAAAAAATCTATGCAACCACAGGAGCGTTTTAATTGTCCCGAGAGAGGACATTTACCCTTTTGCGGATATTGCGGATAGGGTTTTAATCTGGCAGAGGAATATTCATAGGGTCGAAAGGATTACTGAGAGAATGAATAAGAGTTTTTCGAGTTATGCTGAAAACCTTCAAAAGTGTGGGGAATAGTGTGGGGAGCTCTAAAAATTTCCAATAAAAAAGGCCTTCACAAGATCGATGAAAGCCTTGTCGCTCTAAGTGGTGATCCCACCGGGAATCGAACCCGGGTTTCCGGCGTGAGAGGCCAGCGTCCTGACCGCTAGACGATGGGACCATAAAAAAGTACCTATACTTATATTAAAGCAAAACCATTGTCAAATGAAATTGCCTGTTCAGATGGGCTTTCTGTGCCCTTTTCTATATCCGAAGACAAGATAGACAAGCCATCCGATGAGGGGCACCAAGGCAATGAAATGCCATATGAGTTTGGCTTTTGCCGAGCCGAAATCTTTGAGAATAATATCCCTCAACGCCAGCATGGTGAAAATAAAAGACACGGCTAAAACCAGAAGAATGATTAAAACGATCTGATCCATAATTGAATGATTCTATCCTTTGAGCTTGTCTGAAATCTTTAAAAGTGTGTCCACATAATAATTGCTGTGGTTATAACGAAACAGGATTTCGTGTTGCCGCTGCCGTGTGATTCCCGGCTGCCAGCCATGGTGTTTCAGGTAATTGGCAACACTGAAAATGGCATCTGCATGGTTAAAAAGATCAATTTTACCGTCATTGTTGCCGTCTTTTGCAAGTCGCAAGGCATTGGACGGCATGAACTGAGATACGCCCAGAGCTCCGGCATAGGAGCCTTTGATGCTTTCCGGTGCAACTCCTTCTTTTTCCGAATATTGAAGCAGGGCTTTAAGTTCATTATAACTCCAATTTATTTTGTCCTGGGCTTTTTTAATGAAGTTTTCCCTTGCCGGCTTTTTTTCATCAGGAATGGCATTCCAGATTCTTTCCCGCAATACTTCATCGGACAGAGCCGCCATGGTGGAAAGGGTGTTGATGACGGTCCTGTTTCCGAGATAGGATCCAAGCCGGGTTTCAACCAGGAGGATGGCCGTGATGATGGTCTTATCCACACCAAATGTTTCTTCCGCCTTGCCCAGGGTGTCTTTGTTTTCGCCCAGATATTTTAATGCGCTTTCAATGGCTTTGGGTGAGGTAAACTGATCATAGTCAAGGCTTGATTCACTGTGGATAAAAAAAAGGGAAACCGATTCAGGGGCAAAAGAAATCTCTTTACTAGAGAATATTTTTTCAATTTTTCCCCGGTTGAATCCGTCATCCACCAGTTTTTGAATCAGTTTTTCAAATTCATTGCCCTTGCCGGCTTCTTCACAGACGGAAGGGGCAGGCAGAATAAAGAATAAAAAAAACAGGAGCAAAAAAGGGATCAATTTATATTTCAATGGGTTTATCAGTATTTTCATACGCATTGTCAGCTCCCTGCTCCATAATGGTTTTTTCCTTATATCTTATTTTTTTTTTGATTGCATTAAAAAAAGAAAAAGTGGCTGGGTTTTCCAGAAATGGAAACACCCGGTCTGATCAGAGGGCAGAAGACCGGGTGTTTGACTTTTTACTTTCGGTTAATGCTAGACATCAAAATAAAGATAAAATTCATGCGGGTGAGGACGGCTGATGACCTGTTTCACTTCATTGTTCATTTTATAATCTATCCAGTATTCAATGACATCTTTGGTAAAAACATCGCCTTTCAACAGGAATTCATGGTCTTCTTTCAAGGCGCTCAATGCTTCTTCCAGGGTTCCGGGTGCGGATTTCATTTCAGCAAGTTCTTCCGGTGGCAGATCATAGATGTTTTTATCCATGGGGTCACCCGGGTCGATTTTATTCTGGATACCGTCTATCATGGCCATAGCAATGGCGGCAAAGGCCATATATCCGTTGCATGAAGGATCAGGCGTTCTGAATTCGATGCGTTTGGCCTTGGGTGATCCGGAATACATGGGGATACGGATGGCAGCGCTTCTGTTTCTGCTGGAATAGGCAAGGTTGATGGGGGCTTCAAAACCCGGGACCAGCCGTTTATAGGAATTGGTGGTCGGGTTTGTGATGGCACAAAGCGCTTTGCAGTGTTTCATGATCCCGCCGATAGAATAAAGGGCTTCATCAGACAATCCGGCATATTTGTTGCCTGCAAACAATGGGTTTCCGCCTTTCCAGAAACTCATGTGGGTGTGCATGCCGGTTCCGTTGTCTCCGAACAGAGGCTTGGGCATAAAGGTTACAGTATGGCCGTGTTTGACAGCCACATTTTTCAGGACGTATTTGAACCATGCCAGCTTATCCCCCATATTCAGAAGGGAATCAAATCTGAGGTCGATTTCACATTGTCCTGCAGCAGCCACTTCATGGTGCTGGCATTCCATGGCAATGCCCAGATCTTCCAGGGTCAGCATCATTTCCGTCCGGATGTCCTGGTATTGATCATTGGGAGGAAGCGGATAATACCCCTGTTTGGGGCGGATTTTGTAGCCGAGATTGGGCATTTCATCTGATCCGCTGTTCCAATGGGCTTCGCAGGAATCGATTTCGAAAAAGGAAGCATGGGGTTCGGATGAATACCGGATGCTGCTGAAGATAAAAAATTCAGGCTCCGGACCGACATAGATGGTGTCTGCTATGCCTGTGCTTTTAATGTACTGCTCAACTTTTTTTGCAATGCCTCTTGGGTCACGGCTGTACGCTTCCTGGGTGATGGGGTCATAGATGTTCCCGATAATGGCAAGGGTCGGAACCTTGAAAAACGGATCGATTTTGGCTGTTCCGGGTTCAGGGATGACAATCATGTCAGAATTGTTGATGACCTGCCATGCCCTCATGCTTGACCCGTCCAGACCAAACCCTTCCTCAAATGCAGATTCTGAAAGTTCACTTAAGGGAACGGAAAAATGCTGCCATGTTCCGATAAAATCCATGAACCGGATATCTACAATTTTTACATCTTTTTCTTTTGCCATTGCAATTACATCTTTGGGTGTCATTCTCATTCCTTTCTTACAGTTATTTAATGGTTATCTGTATTATAATGCTTCTGTTCCAGTTTCTCCGGTTCTCACCCGTATGACCTGTTCAACGGGGATTACAAAAATCTTTCCATCTCCGATTTTCCCTGTATTGGCCGCATTTCTGACGGTCTCAATGGTTTCGGCAGCCCTTTCATCACTGACAACGATTTCGATTTTAATTTTGGGGACAAAGTCAACAACGTATTCGGCACCCCGGTAAATTTCTTTATGCCCTTTTTGTCGGCCATACCCATTGACTTCCGTAACCGTCATCCCGTAAATTCCGATTTCACTCAACGCTTCTTTGACATCATCAAGCTTAAACGGTTTTATGATGGCTTCAATTTTTTTCATTGTTCATCTCCTTTGCCTTTATTTGTGGAAGACTTATTAAAATTGCGGTTTTAATTTTTTCAAGCTCTTGTTCGGTTTCAATTTTTGCATCATTGTCAAGGCTTCTGACATAAAAGATATCAATGACCTGGTCCACCTTTGTGGCAACCATGGCCACATTGACGTTTGTACGGCTCCTGTACAATGCATTGGTAACGGAAAATAAAAGCCCTGGAAAATCATAGGTAAAGACCTCAATGATAGTGAAAAAACTGGATGTGTTATTGTCGATCCGGACCGTATTGGGTTCTGGATTTTTGCCTGAGGATACCGTCAATGTCCGGGGTATCCTGTGAAGGGCGTTGTCCAGGAAATGGTCGTCCTGAAGGGCCCGAACCAGATCAGCCTCGGCTTTTTCCCATTTTTCTGTTTCAAAAAGCCTGTCTTTCGGGGGTTTGACCGTGAATATATCGAGCACATGGTCTTTTCCAAGGGAATAAGCCTGGGAGCCAATAATATCAATACCGTTTAAAAAGAATACCCCGGCAATCTTTGAATAAAATCCAGGAACATCTTTTCCGCAAATGGTAACGGTTCGAAAATTCAATCCGCTATCCTTTGACACCTGCCAGATAAAATCTTTGCCGCCCAGATTCCGATATAGGTCAATGTGTTCGGCAATGCCTTGGGCAGGAATATAGACCAGATAACGCCTTGACAAGGAATCGATCAGTATGCCGGTTTCAGTTTTATCTCCTGGATCGTTCAGGAGTTCCAGGATTTCATTTTTCTTTTTGTCAATGAGCCGCTGGGCTTTTTTTGAAGCCAGCTCTCCTTTTTTCAGGATACCCATAGTTTTCAGGAAAAGGTCTTTTAACAGGTTTTCGGTCCATTCATTCCAGGCCTTGGGCCCGGTTGCCTGGGAGTCGGCCACGGTTAAGAGATAAAGCATTCTCAAGAGCCGGATTTTTACTATTTTGTTGGCGATATAAACAGCGGTTTCTTCGTCTGCAATGTCTCTCCGGGTTGCGGTTTTTATCAAAACCAGATGATTTTCAATCAGAAAAACCACATCCTGAATATCAGTTGAATTGAACCCGAATCTTTCCAATATGGGTTTTGCAATCTTGGCACCTGTTTTTGAGTGTTCTTTTGCCGGGTCTGATTTTCCAATATCGTGCAGCAGGGCAGCAAAGAGCAGAATGTTCTTATTTCTGATTTCCTTAAAGACCGATGAATAAAGGGTACCCATGATGGAGTCACCGGGTTCTTTAAAACTGTTGATGATCTGAACACACCGGATCGAATGCTTATCCACCGGGAACAGGTGATAATGATTGTACTGTATTTTATTGATGATAGAAGTGAATTCAGGAATGAATTTTCCCAGGATGCCTGTAACCAGCATCACATTCAGAACATTGAATTCCGAATGGGACAAAGCAACGATTTTGTTAAAAATTTTGATGCAGTTAGGATTCTTTTTAAGGTCATCATCCACAAGGTGCAGAAATTCACTGACCACCCTTCTTGCTTCAATGGACAAGGGAATTTTTTTCTGGCCGCTTTCAAGAAAGATTTTGATTAAAAGGTCCGGCTTCTGCAAAATCACCACGGTGTTGGAAAAATACAGCCTTCTTTTTCTGATGATGAGACCCTCTGTCTTTGTAGGCCTTTCGTCATCACTGTCTTTTTTAAGACGGAAATTTCCAAAGATATCTTCAAATGTAATCTGGTGGATCTGTTTTAGAAAATCCATGCGCGTATGAAGATCCCCAAGAAAGCGCTCCACATCCGGCTGTCGTTTTCGGGTGCGGTATCCCAGAAGGCCTGCCAGTTCTGCCTGGTATTCAAAATGAAGGGTGTCGCATTTTCTTTTTGTAATATAATGAAGAAAATTGCGGATCTTCCAAATATCGTTAAGGGATTCCACCAGGGTCAAATATTCAAAATGTGACAGAAACCCATAATACTCAAGATCCCTTCTGGTTTTGATATCGGATTTGATTTTTGCATACCATAAGAGTGTGTGGTAATCCCGAAGTCCGCCAAATCCGGATTTCAGATCCGGAGAAATAAGATAGGTGGAATCGCCAAAATCAAAATGTCTTCTTTCTCCATGTTCAAACAGATAATTCAGCGTGCCCTTCAGATGCTTTGTCGATAGTTCGGAACGGAATTTTTCAATAAAGGCGGAATAGATCAGAGAAGCTCCGCAAATAAATCTGGCGTCCAATATGGTGGTCAGAATATCAAACCGCTCAAAGGCCATTTGCAGGCATTCGGCAATGTTCCTGACCGCATACCCGACCTCAAACCGGGTATCCCAGAGAGGGTAGAGCAATTCCTGTACAAACGCCTCAACTTCAGGAGGGACGGCTTTGTCAAAAAGAATGAGAAGGTCGATATCGGAATGAATGCATTGCTCTTTTCTTCCGTAGCCGCCTAAGGCGATGATGGCAAATGCATTCCCGGAAACCGTCATTTTCCTTGCTGTAATGCTTTCTTCAAACACAGTCAGGATATATTCATCCAGGATCAGGCTGTATTTTTCAAGGAATTCGGGTTCATTTCCGGACAAAAACTGCTCAATAAGCGAGGTTCTTTTTTTTATTAGTATGTCGGTACTTATTTTATCCATAATCGATCACATTTGTTTCTGATTTATTTAAGCAATTGGTGTGCCAAGCCGGAAATAGCTGTGTATAGAACCCCGATCAATTATATTCATGATGAAAAATAAGTCCTATGATAAATAAAATTACAAAAAAGTATTAAATATCCAATATTAAAATTCAAATTTGTATTTTTATTCTTGATACAGGAAATTGATGCTTTTGTACAGAAAAATAGCCGGGAAAAATGAAGAAGAAAGGACAGTGTCGATACAGCCGCTCTTTTGTCTAAAGAGCGGCTGCTTTGGAGATCAGGGTGCTTGCCTGAGGGTTATTTTTTTTCGATTTTTTCGGGTTCGTCTTCTTTGTCTTCTATGGTTGCGTCTTTAGTTGCCTTTTTGAAATTTTTAATTCCTTTGCCCAAACCGGCACCGATTTCGGGAAGTTTTCCAGCGCCGAATATAATAAGGATAATAACAAGAATAATAATTAACTCCGGCATTCCGACTCCACCAATCATAGTACACGCTCCTCTTTGAATCATATTGTTATGGATCAAATAAGGTGTATTAGCACTAAGTCTTTAAACTGTCAATCTTTTCGAACTTCCGCAAAAACCACTGAATTACATTTTTGTAACCTTAACCCTTTATGGGCTATGCCATGATAAAAAAGCTTGTCAAAAGCTATTTTGTGATTATTATGAACTCCTGAAATTACTCAAATATATAAAAACCATAACCTCAGGTGGAGACATACTCATATGCAGCAGGAACAAAAAAATGAATTCCAAGGTGCTGGAAAATATGTTCTGGATCAGGAATTGGCCTCAATTGTAAATATATCCATTAAACTGGAGATGCCCCTTCTTCTCAAAGGGGAACCGGGAACAGGAAAAACAATGCTGGCCCATGCCATTGCAGAGAGCCTTGCCATGCCGCTGATAATTTTGAATGTCAAATCCAGCATGAAGCTCATAGAAGCCTTATATCAATATGACACCCTTACCCGTTTGAATGATTCAAGGTTTGGGGACTCGAAAAGGGACGTCAGCAATATCGATGAATATATCAAAATGGGAAAAATAGGCCAAGCCTTCTGCGCAGACAAAAGAACGGTGTTGCTCATCGATGAGATCGATAAAGCAGACACGGATTTCCAGGATGATATGCTGGATGTGCTGGATCAGATGCAGTTTGATATCATTGAAACCGACAAGACCGTTAAGGCCAAACACAGACCCGTAATCATCATTACCTCCAATGCAAAAAAAGACCTTTCCGATCCCTTCCTTGGCCGGTGCAATTTTCATCACATTGCCTTTCCTGACCCGAAAATGATGAGAAAAATCATCAATGTTCATTTTGAAGGGATTGATACGAAACTTGCTGAAAATGCCATAGACGCCTTTTATGTCATGCGGGAAATCGACTCCATTGAGAAAAAACCGGCCACAAGGGAATTGATCAACTGGATCAGGGCCTTGAACGCAGACCCTGATTTCAGGGCAAAGGATATGATCACAAACCAGCTGCCTTATCTTGGGGTTCTGTTTAAAAAAAGCCCTGATTATGAACGGGTAAAAAACCTCGCTGCCAGAAGAAAAATGTATTAAGGCTGGAACCCCTATGTTTTTGAAATTTTTCTATACATTGAAAGAGGTCGGCGTTCCGGTATCGCCCACAGCACTTTTGACGCTTCAAAAGGCCTTGCACCAGGGCAGTATCAACAGCCTGGATGATTTTTACACTTGTGCCAGAGCCATCCTGGTCAAAAGCGAGCGATATTTTGACCTCTATGACCAAGTGTTTGCCCACCATTTTGAAGGTGTTCCCCTGCCGGAAAATGACGGGTTTGAAGTCGACGAAATAGCGCGCGGCATGCTGGAGGAATGGCTGAAAAACCCGAAAAGAGTGGCCGATGCGTTAGGGATGAATGAAGATGAACTCAAAAAAATGTCACCGGAAGAATTGATCGAATATTTCAAAGAGCGGCTCAAGGATCAGAAAGGCGAACATCACGGCGGTTATAAATGGATCGGTACAGGCGGGTTCTCACCGGTGGGACATTCCGGCTATAACCCGGGCGGCATGCGGGTAGGCGGAGAATCCGGGAATAAATCTGCGGTAAAAGTTGCCAATGAAAGACGCTATAAAGATTATTCAACGGCCGGCCCATTGACCCAGGCCAAAATCGGTGAAGCATTAAAACGGATGCGGAATATGATACCGGCAGGGCCCAAGGATAAGATCAATATTGATGAAACCATCAGAGAAACCCTGAGAAATGCAGGGGAGATCGAGCTTGTATTTGACAGGGCCTTAAAAGACAGGCTCAAGGTGATCCTGGCCATTGACAACGGCGGCTGGTCCATGGACCCTTATATCCATGTGGTTCAGACCCTTTTTGATTATGCACGGTCCCAGTTTAAAGAAGTCAAAACCTATTTTTTCCATAACACCATTTATGACTGGCTTTGGGAAGACACGGCCCGGTATAAAAAACCAAAAAAGATCATCGAATTTTCAAAGCTTGATCCGGAAACCCGGCTCGTGATTGTGGGAGACGCCAGCATGGCACCTTATGAACTCATGGCCCATGACGGCTCCATCCATATTTCCGAAAGAAGCGGAAGACCCAGCATTGATCAGCTCCATTTTCTGGCCAAAACTTTTTCCCATAATGTATGGCTGAACCCGGTATCTGAATCCATGTGGGGATATACCCACACCATCATGACCATTTCAAAGATTTTCCCCATGTTTGAATTATCCCTGGATGGGCTTGAAAAGGCTGTAACACAGCTCATGGCCAAGAATTGATGTCACGCTTCAGGTTAAAACTCAACCTGATACAGTTTTTTTGTGTTGTTGAAGATGATTTGTGACAGAATTTCAGGATCAGCCCCCTTAATCTCAGCAAGTTTCATTAAAACGGATTTCACAAACGCCGGCTCATTGCGCCGGTGTTTGTTTTTTTGAGGCGCCGGTGTCAGATAGGGTGCATCGGTTTCAATGATCAGCCTGTCTTCGGGAATATGGGGGATAAGGCTTCTTAAATATTTTCCTCTTTCCTCAATGGTCACGATGCCGGTTATTCCGATATAATAGCCAAGGTCAAGGTATTTGAACAATTCTTCCTTTGTGCCTGAAAAACAGTGGACCACTCCTTTACGGCTTTTGGGGCCGTTTGATTTTAAGATGTCATAAAACCGGCCGCCGGAATCCCGCTCATGAAAAATCAAGGGCAGACCAAGACCGCCGGCAATTTCAAGCTGGGCCAAAAAGCAGCTTTCCTGATCCTTGATGGGAGAAAACATACGGTTATAGTCAAGACCGGTTTCGCCCCAGGCTTTTACACAGGAGTTGTCTTTGGCAAGACTCACCAAGATGTCAAGCACTTTACTTGAACACTGCACAGCATCATGGGGGTGAACCCCAACGGATGTGATGATGTGAGGGTGGTTATGGGAGGCTGCTATCTTTATGGCTTTTTGAGATGTGGAAACATCAATCCCGACAATCATCACAGCATTGACGTTTTCTTTTATGGCGTTGTCCATGACGGCTTTTAGGTCTTTGTCATAGGCTTTGTCATCAATATGGGAATGAGAGTCAAACAAAATCATAAACGTGTTCTCTTTCATGTTTTTCAATATTAAAGCCTTCACTGAGTGGAAGAAGCCGTTTTACGGTAACAGTGAAGGCTTAAATGTAAGGAAAACTGTTTTGCAGCACTCCTTGACACTTGTAATTTATAACAGTAAATTCAGTTTCAGTCAATTAAGGATGGTGCGGGCAATATAACTAAATTTGGACATGAACCAAGACATCAAAAAAAAATCTATTATTCGGCTGTTTAATGTCAGTAAAAGATATAATGAAAAATTTGCCTTAAAAGATATTAACCTCGATATCGAGCAAGGAGAGTTCATTCTTATTTCAGGACCTTCAGGAGCTGGTAAATCTACCCTGCTCAAAGTATTGTATCTTGCTGAAAAGGTTTCCGAAGGGCAGATCCTGATTGACGGTATGAACCTTGCCAGAATCTCCTCATCACGGCTTCCTTTTTTGAGGAGGCGCTTTGGAATGGTGTTCCAGGATTTTAAATTGATCCCCAACAGAACGGTTTATGAAAATGTCGCCCTTGTCCTGGAGGCTGCCGGAGAAAAGCCGGATTATATCCGGAAAAAAGTCATGCAGGTCCTGAGAACAACCGAAATGGATAAAAAAACCAAAGCATTTCCTC
>CAZWMY010000082.1:0-18456 GCA_964635025.1 uncultured Desulfobacula sp.
CCACTATCGAGGAAAACTCAATGGCTTGGCTGCCCTGGATAATTGCCGTTCGCCCAGGACGCTTATTCACAATTAGTCCGTCAACAGCAGACTGATTAAACAGCCGTATCCATTTTCGAAGAGCACGATCCGTTATTACCAGCGCATTGCAAACAAGCTGTCTGTCCCCACCCGCAAGGAGCATTTGTATAGCAGTGCATCGAGTTGCAGTTTCGCTTGACCCGACCCGGGAAACCGCTTTCAATTCCTGAATGGTTGCGTTTTCTGGGGATGGTATGAGTAGCGTTCGTGCCATAAAAGAATCTATGGCACATTATTAATAAAAAATCTAGATTTATTTTTAATTATTTCAAATAGTTACAAATTGTATCGTTTTAAGCTTAAATATCAATAAGTTATAAATTGTATGCCTTATCCTTCATGGGGAAACGGAACATATTTTTGACAATCACTATAATAAAAAATCTAGATTTATTTTTAATTATTTCAAATAGTTACAAATAGTATCGTTTTAAGCTTAAATATCAATAGGTTATAAATTGCATGCCTTATCCTTCATGGGGAAACGGAACATATTTTTGACAATCACTATAAAAGAACTGATTCAAACCGGATGTCTGAAAATTATGATTTTTATGATATTCTTAAAAATTATAGATACTGTAATGGTTGGGACTCGGATAATCTTGAGTTAAAAACATGCTATGATTCAAGGTAGTTCCAGTTTTGCTCAACTGTTCTGTTAGGCATAAAGAAGATTATGTCCAACTAAATTTCTTGATTATTTTTTCTGTCTCGAATAGTGTTGGATGAAAAAATATACCTTTAATTAGGGATGGAAAATGAATCAGGAAATTGTACTCGGTTCTCAAAATAAAATTTCTGTTTTTAAAGCACTCAAAGAAATCCCGGAAGAACTTCTCTGGAAAGCCAATTTTAATTCTGACAATTCCATTTTGACCTATGACAAAGCCATCCATACTTTTTTGTCCTTTATCGGGATTTCTTCTCCTGAAGAATTAAGAGAAATCAACCACGGTCATGTGATCGCGTTTAAAAAATTTCTCCAGGACCAAGGGCACAGTCCGCGGACGATCAATAACCGGTTGTCCGCCATTTCGTCTTTGTTCAATCATCTGATTGATAAACAGGTGGTGAAAATTAATGTGGCCCAGGGGGTCCGGCGTATGCGGGTCAACTCTGACCGGGTTGAAGCAAAGGTGCTGACACCGGAGGAAGTCCGGAAGATGCTGGATGCTCCGGACCCGTTCAAGCTTCAGGGCATGAGGGACAAGGCCATTTTATGCACGATGTTCTTTACCGGGTGCCGGGTGTCTGAAGTAACCAAGCTTAAGGTAAAGGACTTTTACCAGGAGCAAGGCTTTTATGTTCTGGACTTTTGGGTCAAGGGCGGGAAACGGAACCGTCTGGCCATACATCAGGAGTTGCAGATTGCACTGAGGGAATATTTGAGGCTGGCCGGCCATGAGGCTGATAAGGAAAGTTTTTTGTTTTTGCCGGTGAAGCATGCACCCGGGAAATCAGATAAAGGCCGGAAAATGAGCCGGAAGACGGTAGATCATTTGTTTCAGAAATATGCAAGGCTGGTCGAGCTTGATGGGGTTACGCCGCATTCTGCCCGGGCGACATTCATCACCCAGGCCCTCGAGAATAATTGTCCCATTGAGGCGGTACAAAAGACCGTGGGACATTCTCAGATAAAGACTACCCAGATGTATGATAAGCGGGTGGCCAAGTATCGGGAAAGTGCGAGTTTTGCGGTGAGGTATTAATTTTTTATCATTACAATCCGAATGCAGTAAAAGATAACACGTTGCATTCCAACCAAAAAATTTTTTCATCAGGAGAATGAAGGTATCCCGGGCTTGTAATAAAAACTTCATCCTGATGGTGAATGATATAGTTCTCAGGTGGCAGTTTCTCCCTGATCCATTGCTTAATCCTTTTCAGATCTCCACAAGAGAATGTATTTTTCAAATAAAGAATCTCAGCTTTTGAATCTCCTTCAAAAATTGGCAGTACACGGCAAAACAAAATTCCACGATAAATGTTCCAGAGAGTCGCTGGATATGTATAGATTTTTAAGGCAGCCTCATTCCAGTTTTTTATCTCTTTTCTTGATTGAATCAGAATTTCCCTTTCTTCCAAAAATCTGATTATTTCTTTTCGATACTTCATGCCGTTGGGCTTAATGACAAGAAAGGATTTAGATCTGATATCGCGGTTATATTCTGATCTTTCATATTCAATCTGACCCATGGTTTTTGCAACGGTATCCAGATTGATCTCTTCTTCATGTCTGATTTCATGGGTTATGGGTTCGATATTTCCAGAAACCCTTCGAATTCTTTTATAGACAGATGCATTCATATGGTTGTTGAAAACTTTTGTGCAATAGATGCATGACTTCTGACAAATAGGGTCATTAAGACAGCTATCTGTTTTGATAAAGGATAGTATTCTCTTTTGCTGGGTTTTCAGGTCGTCTTCAAGCAGATTTCCAAGGGGAGCGCCTCCTTCCCGCAAATAGACCGGGCATGGATAGTAATATTTTGCATCTGCCGTTCTTTCCGTCAATGGGACAAAACAGCTGTTCATTAGGCCTTTGGATGCAAAATCCTCTATTCCATATGTATCCTGCGAAAAAATTGTTTTCAGTTTTTTACGTAAAAGCGGGTAGGGCCTTTCCGGGTGAGATTCAATATTCTTTTCAATTTTATGAACAAGTTGAAGAATTCCTTTGTAATTATTAATCTCTTCTCTATCATGGGAGATGCCGATCAATTTAATATCGTCAGAACCTAACCAAAGTATCTTCCGGATGGTTTCAGGCAGATTTAAAAAATCATTCCTACTAACGCACACATTAAAAATCAAGTAAATTGCTTTGTTTTCATGGTCCCGCATTCTGACAAGCTCTGTTATCGCCTTTATTACTTTTTCAAAAGAACCCTTTTTGCCCACGTTTTTATCAAAAGCAATGGGATCTACCGTATCAAGGGAGATACGAATTTCTTTCAAACCGCTATCCACAAGTTTACGGTAGACTTCCACAGGTGCTGTTCCGTTTGTCGTGATGCTGCAAGGGATTTTTAAGGAATTGGCATAGCCAATCATCTCTGACAGATCCTTTACCAACGTTACCTCTCCGCCAGTGAGATGAAGGTGTTGAATACGCTGCCCTGCCATTGTGTCAATAAATTTGATAAATTGTGTTAAATCGTATGAGTCGTTTTTTGCAGGCCCGTTTCCGTCATAAACCGACTTGATGGTGTTGCAGTAAAAACACCTTAAATTACATTTAAACGTCAGGAACATCGTAACTCTATGCAGCACTTCCGGCAAGCTGTCTGGATTTTCAAAAAAAATACGCCGACATTCATTGACCCTGTTAAAGCGGTTCTGCGGATATAGCAGATCTAATAATTGATCCGGCTGATTTTTCATAATGTTCATTTTCCCCCAATTAAACCCTTTCTTCGACATTTTGGCAATATTTCGCTCCAAAGCCTGTAATTAGTAGAACATAAAAACGTCCACTAGTTCGCATTTTTGTCGTTCCCTTTCCGTAACAATTCAACTATTGTTTGACATAAAGGAGCACCATAACTACCTGAAAGTGCGGTTTGTATTTTTAAAAAATTCTTAATTATTTCAGCAGATTTGGACAAAGAATTTCTAAAGCTGCCAGTAATTTCTTTTCAGCATCCCAGGAATAACTGTTTGTATGACCCACCATGCGCCAATCATCTCCGTCTAGAAATATATTTATAGGCAAAGATTCTCCATTAAATCTAGCAACAGTGATTTTCTGAATCTCTGAAAATTCGAATTCGTTTTGGATGTTCATATTGCCCGTCTGTATTAGCTTGCCCCAGGCTTCTGTTAAACCCAATACCTTTGTTGTGAAATTGACACCAATCGGTGTGACAGTAAAATCGCCAGAATATCGAATGGACCGCCTGGGACGATTTAAGTGTTCGACTAGTAACAGATTTATTAACTCGATCTCATATTTGTTCTTAGATCCAACCCAATCCTTCACACTATTTTTAATGATCTCAATAGCTTCTTGTTGACTCATTGTTAATTTAATAGCATTTATATCCTGATTTGAACCCGCTTTATGTGGCGGTATTGCAGGAGCATGGACACAACCAACTATCATAGCGATAGTGGTAATCAGGATCAATTCTCTCCAAATCATGTCGCCCCTTCTTTTAAAAAATTTGGTATGATATCCTGCACTATTTAGTATTTTAAAAAAGTTCATTTTTTCTCCTAATTTGTTTATAAAGGCGGAAGTAGATACCCTGATATTTAATGAGAATTTTTCATGCTTCTCACTTCAAAAATGGTGACAAATTTACTACTGGTCCATTAAAAAAATGCAACTTAAATGAATGTGATGTTTTGTTAACGATTGCTCCGCAAGCTATGATGTTATCATTGCGAAAACAAGTCATATGGTCAAATCGATCTTCTTTTTCATCTGTAACCCACCTGTCTAATGGTGGAGATTTTTTCTCGCCTGAAATTTGTTTGAAAGACAGGTATAGATACCTTTGCTCATTCGATATTTTTATAGAGGATGTGGGTTTAATAGTCATACCATCAACAGTTATTCCTTCGAAATTAACCTCCAGTATTTCAAATTGAGCATTTTCTATAGAAAAAATAGTTTTATTTTCTTGAGCTGAGTCTGCATAACTATTTACGGTTAAAATTGAAAAAAATAATGAGATCCATAAAATTATAATCTTCTTCATTGTTGTCTCCCTCCTGATTTCATTTTTTAGCATCATTATACGGTGTGACATTCTATTCAGCCCTTTTTTTTATCGATGGCCTGATAGGAATCTCTGCTCCATTTATCATTTTCTGCATGAGTTCTACCAGAAGCCCGGCGATCATATCCCCAGGCTTGTTTTCGCCTGAATTTAGAAACAAGGTTTTAACATGGGAGTAATCTGAGACAGGTATCTTTATCTTCTCAATTAGAGCCGTCAGATGAGTAAATTTTTCAGTTGCCTCTTTAATTCTCAGATCTGCCGCGGCCTGGTCTTGCTCAAGGGCCAGTTGCATGTCCAAACGCTTTTCTTCCCGTAACGCTGACAGTTCCATTTCTTTTGCCAGGATCACTTCGGTTCGCATGGCTGCAAGATTTTTCTCTTCCTCAAGCCTTGCTTTTTCAAGTGCGACCTCTTCTTCGTGTCTTTTTTTCTTGTGTTCAGCTTCATAATGGGCTCTCATTTCCATGATAGCACCGTTTCTGATGATGGAGCCTTTTTCCCACTGCTGCTCTTGTTCCTTAAGTTGGGCGTCGTGTTCTCTAATCCGGTTTTCCTGGTCCCTTGCAAAATTTTTAGAATCGGTCTGGGCTTTCAAGGTTTCCCTTCGCAGTCGTTCCAATTCAGGCCCTGCGGTGGATTTTATACGTTCGATTTCCAGATCTTTTTCCGCCCTGATTTTATCGACTTCAATCTCCTGAAGCTTTGCCTGTCGCTGTGCTTCAAGATCACGCTCTTGTCTTTCCTGGTGGGCCTTTTCAAAAAATTTCACTTCATTGCCAAGAGCAGAATCCTCATACACTGTCTTCCCATCAATAACCGAACGCCCGGCAAGGGCAGAGAGTTTAGCGATAAACTGCGTTGTCAGTTCGCTTTGTCCTGATTTCATTGCCCTAATTTCTTTTTCCAGCTGCACTTTATCGAAATATTCTGCAATCCGTTTCAGTTCTGCTTCATTAGACTGTGAAAAAATGGCCAACAAATTAGGAGAAGGGGGGTCATAGGTGATCTCTTGGCAGGATTCAACCGAGCCCACTAACCGAGATAGCGAACACGCATCGTGGATTAACAGATTCAAATCTTGTTTGACAGAATTCGCGTCCTGTATAGAAAAAAAACTTCGGCTTTGGATATAGCTGTTAATAGCCCCCTTGATTGAACTTTCAATATTTTTCCGCTTTACGAAATCCGCAGCTGATATGGTGGACATTTTCCAACGATATGAGTCACCTGCATCAGCAAGGAGGGATCCTAAATCTGATTCTTGAAGATTCAGCGCTACAAAAATCTTTACGGAAAAAACTACCCCTTCTTTGCACGTCGTCTTTCCGGCTACTTCCAGACTGACTGGTTCAGTACTTAAAAAATGAGCCAATTCATAGGCCCCAAGGCGTAGCGGTCTTTCTGTTACTACCCGACCCCCAACAATTACTTTGACTCCTGGTGGGACTTTAACAATTCTTCGAAATAAACTCATAATGATCTCCTTCCTGTTTGTTTTTCAAATGCTTTATCATAATAATCAATTTGCTTTATAAATTCTTCCTTTGTAAGCAGTTCTTTAGTAATTGGACTATAAAAAGACATATCTGATGGAACCACTTGGGTTTGATGTCTGGCTTGTTCCAAATAGATTTCACCGACTTCTTTAGACACATGAAATGAGTAGTAGGCGCAAGTGGCCAGCATTAAATAGCATTGAGCGAGAATGATTTCCTCGCGTTTGGTCAACACAATCCGGCGTAGACGATGAAAGACATCTTCCAGTAATTCGGATGGTGTCATGGATAGATCCATATCTACGCTTTGATTCAATAAGAGTGACTGGGCCAGTGAATAATCGATAATAACAGGCAGCAGCGATCCTGGAGCCGGATTTTGAGGGCAGTATTTTCGAGCCTCTTTATACCAACGGATAGCGAGCGAATTATTGGTCATGGGATTTATTTCTTTTGGATTTAAAAAAGATTCGACATAGCAGTTTCCGAGCTTCAGATACAGTGTTGCTCGAAAAAAGTTAAGCGCGGTTGTTTCTTCCAGAGGGCGCAGGGCCTCATCAACTTCTATGAATGACCTCTCGATCTCATTCTGCTGTTTTCTCATAAAAAATGCCAGTTCGCCTGAGTAGATCGCAGACTGCCAATCCTGATTTGACGAATAGAGAAAAGCAGATCGGAAAAAATCTGCGGCCTGGATAAAATCTCTGCGGTTGTATGAAATCATCGCCCCTAAGTAAAAGGCATTTCGTAGATTTCTGTCCTCAGGAGTCGCTTCACTGATGTATTGTTTGAAATAATTCAAGGCGGCCAGGTTACGACCTTCTAAAAAAGCTGCTACCCCAAGGAGAAAATAGGCACCTTCCAATCCAATATCATACCCGAGTTTATGAAAAATAATTGTTTCAGCCGCCAATGACCTGATAAGTAGTCTTTGGTCTGTGGCTTTATAGTTGTCCCGATCAAAGGCATCCATCCAAACCTTGAGATTCTGGCGTAACTCCTTAAGTGCTCTTTCTACGCGCTGTTCCTTTGACATGAGGTCGGTAAGCCGCCGATGAATGTCGGTAATTTCGGTTGAATTGCGTAGGACAATGTCCTGAAGCTCTTGAAATTCCATCTTTGTCTCCAATAAGTTTCATTATTTTATGGTTGACCTCAAAAATAAGTTCCACTTTCTTTTATCAATTCTTCTTAATCCTTTCTTTCGTTTGTATATCCATAAAGAGCAAACCCCATGCCATTAATAAAAAAATGAACAATTAGTATAAAAACATATATGTTTTCAATGTGTTGTAGCTTATTGATATAGAAATTTTATTCCCAGAGGCGATAAGAAATTTTAAGAAATCGTCTATTTTTTAGACGTGGATAGGAGTCTATTCTTTGTGAAATTACAAGATAGGCAGCTCTTTTAACAATAATTCTCTCAAATTGGTCATTGTCTAACTATTTTACAGCTCATTTTATCCCAATAGTTCTGACGTCAAGCCAGAAAAGATTTCCTTTTTATGTGTAAAAAAATTAGATAATATTTTTTTCAGTCTAATCATGCGAAGAGCCAGATAGCTCGTGCTTTTCCTGAAAAAAGCAAATCTTTATGTCTAAAAGTTAGATTTTTTAATGAATTCTAAAAATCTATAACATGCTGATAATATTTGATTTTTAAATAATATCCAATTGGTACGCTCTTTGCTCTTATACCAAGCGATTGGCACTTAAACCCAATTAAAAAAGGAGATTTTGTAAAATGACAACAATACAATTCGCAAATTTTAAAAACAATGAAATCCCGGCACCATCAGCAACTATAGGCCAAAACATCAAATTAAAAAAGCCTGTAACTGTTACGATAGCATGCATAATGATGTATGCACTTGCCGGGCTCCTTTCTGTTTGTGTGATGACAGGGGCAAAGGATGGAGCTGGCATAATCGTTATCGCTTTAATTGGCTATCTGGCCTATGGCTTATCTGTTCTAAAGTCGTCTGCTTGGAAAGGTACGATTGTGTTCTCATCTTTTTATTTGATGCTTAATTCAAGTGTATATTATGCCACTACCAATCATTTATTGCTGATTGATATTCTGGTTCATCTTACAATTATTGCTCTCCTGCTCTCGCCATCTGCTCGTAAAACGGAATGGAAAAAGCGCTCGGAGATTTAAAACAGAGGAGTGGATAATTAAATTTGAAATAAAACCTGAAGAAAGGGGCATTCGTCATGGAAAATAAAATCGAACAACAACTTGAAATCAATCCCAATAAATCAAATTTAAACAGAACCCTTAATGATCATACTTTGAAAGAAGCTACCCAGCATAAAAAAGATTCCCTATCTGGATGGGCAATTTGGGCTGTAATTTTTGTTATTTTAAGCGTCACAGTAGTTGGTGGGGCAATCGGTGGTGGTATTGCAGGAGTTTTGAGTTTTCCTATCACGAATGCTTTGCCAATTCGATCTAACGGCAGGAGGCTACCAGCGGTAGTAAGTGTTTTTTTGATCATTTCCGCTGTTATATTCTTTATTTTAACCGCACCGATTTTACTGAAAAGATAAGGAGAATTGTATGGGACTCTTAGCAGGAATTATTGTTGCCGCCATTGTTTTTTATACCGTTGGGATTACAGAAAAAAACGTGGGTTATATGGCAGGAGCTGCAGGTTGGTTCACTAAGCTCATTGTAGAATCTTTATTGGCAAAAAAAACAGACAAACAAGAATAAAAAAACCCTAAGAAATTGCGACCACTGTCAACTCAAGGTTTATTTAGAGCACACAGATATAGCTATAACAAAGGAGCTTATTTTCATGAAACAACTATTTATTTTCGGAATTATCTTTGGCCTGGTATTTTTTAATGGATGTGCCAGCAAAAAATTTAATGACGTACAAAAAATCGATACTGTAACCGCCTATGACAATTTTCTAAAAGAATATCCAAAACATGATTTGGCCCAAGAGGCTAAACGACTGAGAGAAAAGGCCTTCTTTAACGAAGCGGTGAAAGATGGTTCGGTCAATAAATTAAATCAATATCTAAAAGAGTATACAAACGGTCAATACATTTTGGCAATGGAACCATTTTTGTGGAAAGCTGCCATGAAAGAGAAATCGATTGCCAGCTTTGAACAGTATCTTCAGACATATCCTAAAGGTGAATTCTCAAATAAAGCCAACACCATGCTGGAGCAATTATATTTTGAAAAGGCGAATTCTGATAACACGGTATCTTCATTGAGAGATTTCATTTCGAGATATCCTAATAATGAATTTATTCAAACCTTTAAAGATAGGATTGGGATCTTAGAAAAAAGCGAGTGGGAAACCACCATGTCAGTGGATACGGTTGCTGGTTATAAAAGCTTTTTGGAAAATTTTCCAGAGACAAAACAGAGAGGAGCTATTGAGGGAAAGATTAAAAAGAGGATGAAAGATGCATCTTGTATAGATAAAAAAGCCATATTTTATGAAATCAAACCTGTTCTAACCGAAAATTTATTGGCAGACCTTATTAAATCACATAAAAGTTGTATTGAGGCATCAGCTTATTGTCAAATATGTGGAAACCCTTCGATTGGTCGTTGTAGCATGCGAAATATACTCGTGTGTGAAGAGCATAGAATTTTTACTCAGAATGGCTTGAAGATTAGGTGCCCACATTAAACTAACGATCAGGTGATTGAAAACTAACAAAGGACATGATAACCAGAAGAAATGTTATCATAATCAGAAAAAATCCCAACTGCAACATTTATGCTTGGAATGGGGACAAGTCAGATAAATGATGTGAATTGAATGGAGCGACAGCAACACAAATATTATAAGAGGTAACGAATATGAAAGAAGAAAATCTTGCTGCGAAACTGACAATTAAAAAGGGTCGGCAAGCGTTACAAACGCTGAAATTGTACTTTTCGGATGATGTTCTTACAATAGGGCGGCATCTTTCCTGTGATATTCGGCTTTCTGATGACCCTAAAATTTCACGTATTCATGCTGCTATTGTAAGATGTGATCTCAATGGGGAAAAAAAAACCCCCGAGCTGTATGATCAGAAACAATCATTATTTTTTATTAGAGACCTCGGCAGTAGTCTTGGAACAAAAGTAGATAAAAAATATGTCAATAAATCTATCTTAAAAGACGGAGTAATTATTAGTATCTCTGAATATGATATAATTTTTGATTCTTCGGACACTACCAAAAAAAAAGTTAGCCCAGTTCATGAACTTTTCGATAAGGTTTTACAAAAAGACTATTGTGAAATGGGTACAGAAATTGCACCATTTTTTAAGAGCAGAATGTATTTGGATTTTTCCCCGGACCAGGAAGAATTCCTTTCAAATTTGATCAAAGAATGGATTCCAATAGATTATTCAAGCCAACCCAAAATGTTTTTAAAATCTATGCTCGGCTTGATGAAAGGGCAAAAGGGTCTCATTGGGTGCCTCAGCGACGGGCAATGCATTGTGGATGAGACAGTAGGGTTCGAGCGAGAAGATCCCCCATGTGATCCAAAATTTATTGAAAATCTTTTTAAAACAGGTGCCAAGAAACAAGAGGGCGCGTTGTGGGTGCCTTTACCCAAGGATGTTTTTTTGGCCATTATGCGTACCTATGATCCTGCATTTAATGATGAAGATCTTGAGTTTATAAAATATATTGCCGGAAAAATTGTTGGAACCCTAAGTCACACCTCTCCCCCTGTTGGGTTTATCAAATGGGCAGCAAAGATGATAGGTATCCCTGAAATAAAAAAAAAGGCGGTGGATTTTGCCCAATTGAAACACCCAAAGCATTTAAAAAGTGAAGACATATTAATTCTTGGAGAGACCGGTACCGGCAAACAGATATTGGCTCAATATATTCATGATAATTCAGACCGCAAGGATAAGAAGTTCCATACAATTAATAGTTCCCTTCTCAATGAACAGAATGCCCAAACTGAACTATTTGGACATAAAAAAGGGGCGTATACCGGGGCCGATCAAAAAAGAGACGGTGCATTTAGAGCAGCAGGTTCCGGAACTCTCTTTCTTGATGAAATAGGAGATATCCCAAAGGGTATCCAGCCTAAACTGCTGACAGCCCTTCAAGATAGATGCATACAACCACTCGGAAGCGATATTTCCGAAAAAGTAGATATGAGAGTTATTGCTGCGACAGATAAAGATATAGAAATCGCTATTAAGAACCAAGAATTCAGTCGACCACTTTATGAAAGATTCCCTTATAAAATTTCTATTCCCCCTTTATGCGAAAGAAAAGAGGAGATTGCTTTGTTTGTGCATTATTTTTTAGATAAACATTCTGATCAAAATATAGTCATTTCTCGAGAAGCACTTGATTCTATGAGACAATATAAATGGGAGGGGAATATTCGAGAGCTGGAAGGGGTTATTAATAATTTGATAATGTCTGGCCAAAAAATAATATTTTCATGGGACCTTCCCACAGAAATTCAAGAGGTAAAACGAATGACACAAAATCACGTTAAAAAAATAGAAACAATAAAAGAAATTGAAAAAGAAAAAATTCTTGAAGTCCTTCAGCAAACTCGAGGCAATAAAATTGAAGCCGCAGAAATTCTAGGTATATCTAGAGCGACTTTATATAACAAATTGAAAGCGTACAGTATTAAAAAAGATATTGGGCAAATAAATGAATGATAAAAAAAGGAGAGAAAAACGTCACGTTGATATCGTTTCCAATGCGAGTGTGACGCATCGAAAGAAAATTTAACGATTTCTATATAAAAAGGAAAAAATGAATCCGGGTATTTCTATTCAAATTATATGGCCTTTGGCAGCTCAAGAAGCCATCTCTAAAGAGTATGAGCGTATTGAGCCCTTGCATCTTCTCCTTGGAATTTTGAAATTCGGAGAATTGGAAAACCATCAAATTGAAAGGCTGACAAACGAATCTGAGCTTTCAATCCTTTTACCCGAGCGGGATAAGGTTCGATCAATTTTACACGGATTCTCAGTTAAAGTTCCTGATCAATCCAGAGGAATACGCTATAGCATCCGAGAACATTTGGTACACGGAAGGCATCCTTATGATGGGAAAGCGATTATCCACCGGTCGCATAAGTCCAGAGAGATTTGCAGTAAAGCTGAAGCGATTGCTCAGATCAAAAAGAAACTGCGATGGGAAGCCGTAGATCTTTTAGAAGCATCACTTTTCCCCCCGCATCCTGAGATAATGGCTTTTTTTGAAACCTGCCCTGGGGTAGCGGCTTTTTTTAGAAATAAAGAGTCTTCAGCTCCCGAAAAAAACAATAACTCCAATATTGACAGATACACAATAGATCACAGCGCCATAGCAAGGAAAAATGATGCTCTTTCTCATCAAGAGAATGAAAATAAAATAAAACAAGACCCAGTATGCAGGGTTGTCATTGAGTTGATGCAAAAAAACAACCTCCTGTTGGTTCAGGCAGGCAGACGTACCTCGACAGAGATTGTCAAAACTGTTGTGCAATTTTTATTGATGCCGCCCCCTCAAGACGTAAACCAGACAAGGATTGTTGAATTAAAATTTACAGAAACTGAAGAAATAGAAAAAATCATTCAATTGGTTGTTCATGAAATCCAAAACTCAAAAAATGTTCTGCTCTATTTAAACGATTTTCATAGATTTTTGAAAATTCCTATTCTTAAATCACTC
The DNA here is from genome assembly GCA_964635025.1 of uncultured Desulfobacula sp. GTDB lineage: Bacteria > Desulfobacterota > Desulfobacteria > Desulfobacterales > Desulfobacteraceae > Desulfobacula. Next base: position 12,979 of record CAZWMY010000082.1, read on the forward strand.
TTATCGGGCTCGGCTATTAAATGTATTGCCGGTATAGATGAAGCGAATTATCAAAAGCATATTGCAAAAGACAACCAGTGGAAAAAATTATTCAAATCTGTGTGGATTCATGATGTGGGGATACCCTCCCGTCTCTAATCCCTTTAACGAAGAATTGTTTATAAGGATGCATGATGTTCACAGAAAAAGCTCAAGCATTAATAGATCTTGCAAAAGATTGTGCCTTTACCCACATCAAAGAAAAGCTGGATATTGAATCATTGCTTGCTGCAATCGGAGGCGATTCAGAAGCTGGTGTAAGGCTGGCAGAATGTTTAACCGATGGACATGTTTCAAAACTTAGAGCTATGTGTCCGGATTTTGGTCACCCCTCCCCCTGTCCCGGTAAAATGGACATTGACGAACACTTGAAAAAAATTCTTCTTTTTGCTGGTGAAATTGCCTCAGCAATACCTGATCACAACCACCCCGGGTTGGTCGATATCCGCCACTTGGTTTGTGCTGTTGCTGCTTCTGATGATGCATGCCGAAAACTTGGAGAGGTTACAGCAGTTACACACAAAGACGTTATTCGCATCCTTTCTGCATGGTACCAAAACCCAGTCGGAGCAGAATCAATTGCTGACCTTATAACCACGCTGAGGGAATTGAGATCTAAGCTTCTGGCAAATATTTTTGGCCAGGATCATGCTATTCAGGCATTGATAGATGGCTTGTACAATGCTGAAATGACTGCTTCAGCAGATAAAAAACGGATGAGTCCCACTGCTGTTTTTGTTTTTGCAGGCCCGCCAGGTGTCGGGAAAACATACACTGCCGAGCTGGCTGCATCATATCTGGGCCGTCCTTTTAAACGATTTGATATGACATCATTTTCAGATCACCAGGCAAATAACTCTTTGATTGGCTTTGCCCCGAGCTATAAGGATGCACATCCAGGCCTTTTGACAGGGTTTGTAGAAAAAAACCACAATTGTATTCTCCTTTTTGATGAGATTGAAAAAGCTCATCTGACAACTGTTCAACTTTTTTATCAAATCCTTGATGCAGGCCACCTTGAGGATAAATATACAGAACAAGATATCAATTTTCGAGATACGATTGTCATTTTTACTACCAATGCAGGCCGGTCCTTGTATGACAATCCCAATAAGGTGGGAATTCACATGGCCAATGCAACTTATCATAAAAAAACCATTCTCAGCGCTCTTGAAAATGAGAAAAACCCAGCAGACGGAAGACCGGCCTTCCCTAAGGCATTATGCTCACGTTTATCGCAAGGATATGCGGTGATGTTCAATCACCTGGGGGTGAATGAACTTGAACGTGTATGCGATTCCGAATTGGTCCGTACTGAAGCATTGCTGGAGAAACAATATTATAAAAAAGTTTCTCATGATGAACTCGTACCCATCACCCTTGTTTTTCGAGAAGGTGGGTTGACGGATGCAAGGCAATTGAGAGCTGAAGCTGAAAAATTCATTAAAGATGAATTATTCAATTACTATAGCTTATATTCCGGGGATAACCTTGAAGAAGTCTTTAATAATGTAAAAGAAATCCGGATTAAAATCGATGATCAGGTTAGAGGCAACAACCCGGAAATGCTGGAGATGAAAGCACTCTTTGAATCTCCTGACAGACCACATATTCTTTTAATAGCCAACGACATTTTTGCAATACGCTGCAAGACTATCTTTCCTGAAATTGATTGGCTTTCATCCACTTTTGAACCTGAGATTATGGATATCCTATCAACACAAGATATTGATATGGTTTTATTAGACCTTTGGGTAAAAAAAAGAGATGGCAATGATCCCGTTTCCTTGAATAAAACTATTCATGAAGGGCTGGACTATATTCCCTTATCTGCAAGAGCCCTTGATCACGGAAGAAAGATTCTACAAAAAATTCATGAGCGTTCGCCACAAACAGCAACATATCTGCTTTCACTTTCAGATGGTTTTCTGGATATCCGCGGGGATATGGAGACCCAAATTGGTGTAGATAGAACCCTTCGCCGACCTATTGATGATGAACTCTTTTTAGCTTGTGTGCGTGCCGGAGGAGCAAGAGGTGTCCTGTCCGCAAATTTTATGGAAGGGCACGACCATGATCGAGAAAAATTGATTCAACAATTTAAAGAAAAAATCCTGGGGATTCATCTTCGGCTTTATCGTGAAAAGAAAGCCAGGTCTTTAGCTCAGGAAAGAAAAGCTTTATCGTTTAATACAGCAGCGGAGTTAGGAAACGATGGAAAAGAAATAACCATTCGACTTCGTAATTTTTCATTATCGCGCACAATCGATGCAAAAGATGCCGGAGAAATGGTGGATGATGTAAAAAGACCCAATACTCGTTTTGATGATGTTTTAGGTGCCAGGGAAGCCAAAGAAGCCCTTCAATTTGTTGTTAACTGGCTCAAAAGTCCAAAACAGTATACCGCAATGGGCATCCGGCCGCCAAAGGGATATCTGCTGACAGGACCTCCCGGTACAGGAAAAACCATGCTGGCAAGGGCTGTAGCAGGGGAATCAAACTGTGCTTTTCTTGAAAAATCTGCCAGCAGTTTTGTTACGATCTGGCAAGGCAGCGGCCCTCAGAATATAAGGGATTTATTTGAACGTGCCCGTCGTTATGCCCCGGCTGTTGTCTTTCTTGATGAGATAGATGCCATCGGTGCCATGCGAGGTGGATCGGGTGGGAAACAATCAGAAGAATCAACACTGAATGCCTTATTAACGGAAATGGATGGTTTTGGAGCTGACAAACAATCTCCAGTGATTGTCCTGGCAGCCACCAACCTTTCGGATCGACTCGATGCAGCCCTTAAGAGAAGATTTGATGGAGAAATATTGGTCGATAAACCGGACAAGGAAGCTCGTTTAAAATACCTGAAAGACAATCTTCTTGAAAGGGGAAAAACAGAAGTCAGCCTAAAAGCCATTGAACGCATGGCAGGTCAAACCACAGGATCTACTATTGCTGATCTCGAACGTGTTATTCATGTTGCTGCGGTAACCGCAGCACGTGAAGGAAAACCGATTACCGATGATATTCTCGCCGAAGCATATGATAGACAAACAATGGGAGCAAAAAGAGAAACCATAGATAAAAAAGCGTTGTTAAGAACAGCCAGACATGAAGGCGGCCACGCAATTATCTCATGGCTGGGGGGCAATCCGCCGGTTCGGCTGACAGTCATAGGCCGTGCTATCATGGGAGGTTTTATGGAACCCGAACGTGATGAAAACAAAGGAAATTATACCAAACCTGAATTGGAGCAAATGATTTGTGTCAGTATGGCTGGGCGGGCTGCTGAGATTTTATATTATGGACAGGAACAGGGCTTTAGCACAGGTGTTGAAAGCGATTTGGAAAGAGCAAGCTTTCTGGCTGAGGGAATGATTAAGAAATGGGGAATGACCCAAGAATTTGGGCAAGTAGCCATGAGAAACCAATCTGCCAGAGAAATAATATCAGACGGACCTTTAGCTGAAAAAATATCGATAATTGCAGAGAAAATCATAAAAACACAACTTGATCGAGCTGTTGAACTGCTCAAAAAAAATCAATCATCCCTGGATACGGTTGTTGATGAAGTGTTAGAGAAAAACACCCTCTACAAGGAAGACCTGGATAGAATTCTCCCCCCATTTGAAATTCAGGGAGAATAACCCAATTCCTTAAATTGGCTCTTTTCCCACTATCTCAAAATCCCAGTCGAATTCCCACATTTTCAGGGTCTTATCATCGCTTCCTGAAATTGCATACCGGCCGTCCTGTGTAATGGCTACGGAACTAACCGAATTAGTATGCCCTATAAAAGTTCTGATTTCTTGTCCTGTTGAAAGGTCCCATAGCCTCAGGGTCCTATCCTTGCTTCCCGAAATGGCAAACCTGCCGTCCGGCGTGATCGCCACAGATGTAACCCGATCAGTATGCCCAATAAATATCCTGATCTCTTTGCCTGATGATAGCTCCCAAAGCTTCAGGGCGTTATCATATTCACCCGAGAGTGCAAACCGGCCATCCGGCGTGACGGAGATGGACGTAGCGTTAGTATGCCCAGTGAATGTCCTGATTTCTTGTCCTGTTGAAAGATCCCATAGCTTCAAGGTCCTATCCTCGCTTCCCGAAATTGCGAGCCTGCCATCCGGCGTGACAGCGACGGATTTAACCGAATTAGTATGCCCTATAAAAGTTCTGATTTCTTGTACTGTTGAAAGGTCCCAGAGCTTTAGGGTTTTATCATCGCCTCCTGAAAGCGCAAAGCGGCCATCCGGGGTAATAGTCATGGATGCTGCCACAAAATTACGCTCGGTGAATATTCTGATTTCTTGTCCTGTTGAAAGATCCCAAAGCTTCAAGGCGTTACCATATTCACCCGAGAGTGCAAACCGGCCATCCGGCGTGACGGTGACGGATTCAACCCCACCATTGTGCCCAGTGAATGTCCTGATTTCTTGTCCTGTTGAAAGATCCCATAGCTTCAGGGTCCTATCCTCGCTTCCCGAAATTGCAAACCGGCCATCCGGCGTGATCGCCACAGATGTAACCCAATCAGTATGCCCAATAAATATCCTGATCTCTTTGCCTGATGATAGCTCCCAAAGCCTCAGAGTGTTATCATGGCCTCCTGAAAGCGCAAAACGGCCATCCGGTGTGATGGCTACAGAAGAAATATACCTATTATTATGCCCGGAGAAAGTTCTTATCTCTCGTCCTGATGATAGCTCCCATAGTTTCATGAGATTATCAAAACTTCCCGAAAGAACAAATTGCCCGTTTGGCGTGACGTCGAAAAAACAAACCTCAGTAGGAGTAGTGTGCCCAGTGAGTGTGCTGATTTCTTGCCCTGTTGAAAGATCCCAAAGCTGCAGGATATTATCATATTTTTTTGATATGGCATAGCGGCCATCTGGAGTGATGACTAAACGGCAGCAACTATCTATTTTCCTGATCTCTTGTCCTGTTGATAGATCCAAGAACTTCATTATGTCATAAGTGCCCCAAATAAGAACCCTGCCATCCAATGTGACTGCGACGAATTCAACCCAATCAGTATGCCCAATGAGTGTCCTGATTTCTTGTCCTGTTGAAAGGTCCCAGAGTCTCAGCGTATTATCATCATTGTCACCCGAGAGTGCAAAGCGGCCATCCGGCGTGATGATAACGAATTTAACCCCATTAGTAAGCCCAGTGAGTGTCCTGATCTCTTTCCCTGTTGAAAGATCCCAAAGCTGCAGGGTATTATCATATTTCGATATGGCATAGCGGCCATCCGGTGTAATTGCTACAGAGTCAATACGATCTTTAAATTTGCTGTAAGACCTGATAAGACGTTTCTGCTCCTTTCCCCATGCGGCAAGGAATTCAGAGTCTTCCTGCTTATTTGGAGACTTCTGTATTTCTTCCACTTTCTTTAACCCGGATATTTCATGAGACATAGAAATCGGATCGTTGAGTAGCAATTTT
>CAZWMY010000083.1:0-18424 GCA_964635025.1 uncultured Desulfobacula sp.
CCTGATCCACTGTAAGATCAAACTTTGAAAAAACAGCCTGATCCTGATAGTATTTTGTGACGGAGCACACCTGAAGCATGGAAAGCCGCCTATATAAAAATATTAATTAACCCTGTGCAAAATTATAAAAGGCGGATGTGAAACCAGGAAGTGAAAAGAAGGTGACTTTCCTTCGCCAGCATGACCTGGATCAGGTTCCAGGGGTCGAAACTCAACACCGTTTCCTCTCAGCCGATCCTCATCGGCTCCCCCAGTCCACCAATGCGTATTGCACCAGTGATGGGACGGTATCACGCCTGTAACAGGTTTGTCAATACTGGGTTGAGCCGTGACATCCGTTTGACCTCATTTTTTTCAATATAATCTTGTATTGCATCATAAAAAAGCAGTCTGTATAATATTAAAATAAGAAAAAAGGAGAATACAAAATATGATTTTAGAACAGACCGGTATTTCTGAAAATATTATTATAAAAACAAGGGCAAAACGCGATTTGCTGATCCTTCTGATCGCTGCTTTTGTTGTTACAATTATTGCTGCGGATTTTGACTGGTTGGAAAAAATAATTGAATTCACACAGAGATATGAAAATCTGGAACTGGATGAAATCATAACCGCTTTTATTTTTTGTGTATTTGCATTGGTGATTTTTTCGTTTCGCCGCTTGAAAGAGTTGAAATATCTGAACGCTGATTTGCAGGAAAAAACCACAGAGCTAAAAAAGGCCTTCTTAGAAATAAAACAATTAAAGGGAATACTGCCGATTTGTTCAGGCTGCAAAAAAATCAGAGACGATAAAGGATACTGGAATCGGATTGAATCATACATCAGCACACATACGGATGCTGAATTCAGCCATGGACTTTGCCCGGAATGTTTGGAGAAATTATACGGCAAAGAGGATTGGTATGGTAAAAATATCTAATCATTTCAAATCATTATTTCAACCGAACAAAAGCGTTTTATAGGGCCGCTGTTTTATGAAAAGAGGTGAATAAGCAGGTTTAGTAATTTATCCGGAAATGAGAGCGGTTTTGTTATTTCATTGGGGTTAATCTGCTTTTGAAGGCGGTCGGCCCGGAGGGCCGGGTCAGGATGGCTGGATAAGAAAGAATGATTTTTCCCTAGGGTGCTGAGTTTTTTCAAGGCAGATACAGCCGCCTTTGTGTCAAGCCCGCGGTTTTTTATAAACAAAAGGCCAAAATCATCGGCCTCTTTTTCTTCTGCTTGTGAAAATCTTGCGTTTATAAGCGTCTGTATGATGGACCCCAGGGCAGACCGGGCAAGGTCTCCGGCCAGGTTTTCCTGGGAGGCAATTCCTTTTCGCACAGCATTAGCAGCATAGGCCAGCATGATTTTTTTCTTGATATGATTTTCTTTCACATGACCCATTTCATGGCCTACCACAAAGAGCAATTCCTCATCATTCATCATGTCCATGAGCCCGCTGTAAATTCGGATGGTGCCGTCAGCCATGGCAAAAGCATTGATCTCGGAAGTCAAATACACTTTAAAATCGAACACATATCCGTCTGAAGAAAATTGATCACCGACCAATTTTTTTAACCTTATCCCATAAGGGTTCCGAGAGCCGGCGACCCGGTTTTTTGAATCAGAATGTTTTGATGTTTCAGCTGCAAGAATCTGAACATCCCTGTCGCTTAACGTCACAGCTTTCAGAGCATCAATCCCGGCTTCCGTGGCAAGCTGAAGATTGGTGTCTTCGCATCCAAAGAAAATCAATAAAAAAAACACGCTTATGATTATCTGTCGGGCCATTTTTCCCCCTCTGGAACATTTCTGCCGAATACCATATCTATTCAGGATTTTTTGCATTTTAACCCAATCAAAGAAGTCTTCAAATACTGAATGTATTTTTCATAACAGGCCGGATCAAAATGAGGAGACCGCTCATTCATAAACCCGTGTAGGCCAGGGGCTTTTGAACAGGTGATACGGTTTTTTATTTTTAAAATGCGGATCAGTTCATCCACATCAAAATGGGGCTCCTGTTCCGGGAAAATGAGTTCCATGCCAAACAGGGGTTGGAAGTCGGTGCCATGGCGGATCTGTGATCCGTAAAAACAGAAGGCCTTTTTTGTTTGCCGGAAAGAAGGTTTGCCGGCAATATGCCAGATAGCGGATGCCCCCACACTGAATCCGATCAGGACGATCTCCGGACCGAAAGCGGCCAAGTGATCCATCAGGATGGCCTGGTAATTTTTTAATCCCACCCGGTTCATGAAATAATGATAGGCTTTGGTTTCAGTCTCAAATTGGTGATCCCTGCCCTGGTACGGATCAATGATCCCGATGTCCGGTGTAATGTCGGATAGCCTTTGACCAATGGTCTCCAAAGCTTTGGTCCGGCCGAAAATGTCGGCAACCAGGAAAAGTGCGGTCAAATACGGTACTCCCGGCTTATTATTTCTGATGCTTTAAAAAGGTTCCGTTCTGATATTCCCTAAAGGCTGTTTCAAGCTCGTCATCCGTATTCATGACAATGGGGCCTTGCCAGGATATGGGCTCATGGATGGGTTTTCCCGAAACCAGAAGAAACCGGACAGGTGTCTCTTTTGAAGCAATGGTCACCTTATGTCCATCATCAAAGATAACCAGGGTTTCCTGACCAACGGCCCTTTGGCCGTCCGGTTCAAACATGCCTTGGCCTTCAATCACATAGGCAAAGGCTTTATGACTTTTGGTGATTTCATGATTAAAGACGGTGTTTGCCTGAAGGGTGATATCCAGAAATTGCGGCTCAATGACAATGTCCTTGACCGGTCCTTCAACCCCGTTCACCTTTCCGGCAATGATCCTGATGATAATGCCGTTTTCCAGAACCAGTTCCCGGATTTCATTTTTTTTGATTTCCTGGTAACGGGGCGGTATCATTTTATGGGAAGCCGGAAGGTTGGCCCAGAGCTGGAAACCCCATAAAAGGCTGTCTTTATCCCCTTTGGGCATTTCCTGGTGAATGATACCGCTTCCGGCTGTCATCCACTGGACATCTCCTGAAGAAATGATGCCTCTGTTGCCCATGCTGTCTCCGTGCTCCACATTGCCATGAAGGATATAGGTAATGGTTTCAATCCCGCGGTGGGGATGCCAGGGAAAGCCCTTGATGTATTTTTTCGGGTCATGGGAATGAAAATCGTCAAGAAGAAGAAACGGGTCAAGATCCGGCACTTCATCACTGCCGAATACGCGTTTCAGATGAACCCCGGCGCCTTCAAGGACGGGCCTGGCAAATAATATCTGTTTTATTTTTCTGACCTGTTCCATGTTCTCTCCTTAGGGCCTGGGTTAATTTTTTATGGAATTGGCAACCACTTCCACAATGCTTTTGACCTGGAAATCAAGATGATGGGTTTCTGCAATATCCCGGATCTGGTTCTTGCAGTTAAAACATCCTGTAATCACGGTTTTGGCGCCTGTTTTCCGGATCTGCTCCGCTTTTATTTTTCCCATTCTCTGGCGGATATGACCGAGATCGCCGGTGGATGCAAGACCGCCGCCGCCGCCGCAGCAATAATTGTGAACCCCTGTGGGGGTCATTTCCACAAAATTGGTGGTCAGGGCCCGGATAACCCTTCTGGGTTCTTCAATAACCCCGCCCCTGCGGCCTATATTGCAGGGATCATGATAGGTGATGGGCCCTTCAAAAAGGTCTTTTTCAAATTTGATTCTGCCGCTTTTTACATATTGGTCAATGAGTTCCACCAGGGTGTAGATTTTAAAATCAAACCGTTCTCCCCGGATTTTTTCCATCTCATGCTTCAAAACGCGATACCCGTGGCCACAGGGTGCCAGGGCAATGGCCTTGGCATTGATCAGCCGTCGGGCTTCAAGGGGGTTGCTGGCAACCTGGAATGCATTTTCCCGGCTTCCCTGGTAAAAGGCATAATTGGCAACATCAAATCCTTTGGTGGACAGGGTAAAATCTTCATTGGCCGCCGAAAGAATCCTGAGTTCATCCATGAGCAGAAAAGGAAGATCCCTTAATGTCAAAGGATGAGGCACATACATGATTTCCGCATTCTCTTTATCAATGGGAAGGGTGAATCCTTCGCCCATGTATTCTTCCATTTCTTCTGCGATCCATTCAATCGTGTCGATAAAATCCTCTTTGGAGAGCCCAAGATAATTGCCGGTTTCAAGGGTGGTGTTGACTGGCCCCACAAGCCCGGAAGGAAGTTTTCCAAGACCAAACAAAAGGGCCCTTGCCACATACATGATTTCCCCTGTATTGATCCCCATGGGGCAGGTCAGGGCACAGTTGCCGCAAAGGGTGCAGTTTTCAAAGGCCGCCTGATAAAGGGCATCGAATTTCGGGTTGGTCATGGGGTCATTGGAACCGGACAGACCGAGTTTTGATTTGATGGGGTGAAAATATTCGGAAATAATTTTTGCCAGGACTTTTATCCGGTTGGCCGGGATATGTTCGGGTTTTTGTTCGGAACAATAATAATGGCAGGCATTGGCGCAGGCCCCGCAGCTGATGCAGGCATTAAGCATGGAAAAAAATTTGGTGCTGGTATAGGTATCATAAATACGGCGCAGCTTTTCAATATATTCACGTGAGCTTAGTCTATTTTCTGCATTTTTTGACGGGGCGCTTGAATCGGTATGGGCAGTCATGTTTTTTTATTTCCTGTAATATTATTTCCTGTGACATTCACCGCAGGTGGTGGGTCCGGCCGGTTTTTTCTCTTTTATCAGATTTCTATGGCAGCCGGTACACATTTCATGACCGGCTTCTCTTAATGCCGGAATATTCTTTGAAGCATCTTTGAGATGGCACTGATTGCAGGCGGCTTCTTCCCCCTCTGCATATACGAGTTTGTTCAGGGTTTTATCAAAGACATGATGACAGACCCCGCATCCTTTGTCACTTAAGCCTGTTTCGTGCCGTGGGTGGTCAAAGACAGGCAAGGGTCTCTTCATATCTGAAAAGAAAGCGTTTTTTTGAGGGGTTATTTTATTATCTTTTGCAAAAAGACAGGGCAAAAAAATAATCAGCGAGCCAAAAAACAAAACCAGCAAAGCAGGTAAAAAAAAGTGGTGTTTCATAATGGATTTCCTCTTTTCAAAAGGGATATGTTACCAGTCATGAGCTTTCAAAACCTTTCCAAAATCGGCGCCCATATAGTACCGGGAAAAAGGATATACAATCATATGCCATAGCCTTGAAAACGGGATCAGGGCAATGAGAATCTCACTGGCAAGGATATGGGTGATGAGCATGGGCCGGTAAGGACCGAATTGATGAAAAGCGAGAAACCCGGTCAAAAAGGAAATGAAAATCAGGATCAGGATCAGAAAGTCGGAACCCTGGCTCACCATTTTGATTTCCGGAATTATAATCCTCCTGACAAAAAAGAAGATACAGGCGAAAAGGACAAAAAGCGTCATGATATCCGCCGTTCCATCAGAAAGATGTCCCCAGAAAAACCCATAGGATTCAAAAAAGAGGACGATATGGGAGAAAAAAAACAAAGGCACAAGAAGGACACTCAAATGGAACAAAAAACTGATACAGGTAAACAAGGGGCGTTGCCGCATAAACCGGGTGGCAAAGGGGATCAGCCCAAAAGCTGCCGACATGAACCCATGGGTCAGGTTTTCTTTTGGGTAAAGCAGTTTCGGGTTCTTGCCCCGGGCATAGAAGCTGATCAGCCTCGCGCACGAGCCTAAGATGAGTATGGCAAAGGATATCGTTGCCAGAGGACCGCGTACAAATTCATAGAAATCCAATTTTTCCATCCTTATTGATGATAAAATCAAATCATCAAGACCGGGTTGTTATTTCACCAAGGGTCAGCTTTTTAGTCCATCAAATCGTCCGGCCTTACAACGGTAATATTTGTAAAGAAACTTGAATTTGAAGTCAAGACTTATATCTTGGTTATATACGCGGGGTTTCGTCTATCAGGCTGTTTTTAAACCTGGAAAAAGCCTTGACCGATCAAGGGAAAAAGATTAAGAGTAAATAAGTGCGACATGCCTGTTTTTAATTGCCTTTAGAGCATACGATAGATTTTTTTCATGATTTGACCGATTCCCGAAATGCTGCTTATGCCAGGGCATTTTTTAAAATGATACAGATAAAGCAATGCTTGAGAAAATCGCATTACAAAAAAAACTGATTTCAGAAAGAGATTGCCGGGCTGCAGCAAATGCATGCAGGTCTTCTGAAAATTATGAAGAAGCACTGAAAGACTATTTTATCAGCCATGAACTGATTTCCCCTAAAACGCTTGAACAGCTCATCAATACCATAGATGCCATAAAAATCATTAAAAAGAATATCAAATTCGGCACCATTGCCATGGAAATGGGATTCATCAGCAAGCATGCTCTTGAAGACGCGCTTGATCATCAAAAAAAAGTGATTGCCGACAATCAGCAGCCAAAACTCATTGGGCGGATCCTTTATGACTCCGGAAAGCTGTCAAAAGAGCAATTGCAACTGGTATTAAACGAGCAGAGCAAACGCAATCTTAAAATTGAGGTTGTAAAAAAAGAAAATCAATCTGAGTCAAAAAACAGTAAGACACCAAAAAATGAGGCTAAACCTGACATTCTGCCTGTTGAGGCCGAATCCGAATCAGAGCCAGAGGAAAAGCCAAGAGGCTCGGATATTTCTGAAACAATCCAGGGTGGAATGATTCTGGACGTAGAAGACAACGGCATGTCCGCCTTTCTGAGAAAAACCGAAAATTTCAATGATGCTCAAACAGCCGAAGATATTGTCAATCTTCTGTTAGCCAGGAATATCCAGTATGGCGTAGAAAATGCGGATGCCATTGAGAGATTTATCAGTTCCAGCGGGTTTAAAAAAAATCGTTTCAAAATTGCATCTGGAACTCAAAAAATTAATGGAAGCCATGCCAGGATTGAATATTATTTTAATACGGATCATCTGTTGGTTGGAAAGATGGACGAAGATGGCAATGTTGATTTGAAAGAGCGCGGAGAAATTCCCAGGGTGGAAGCAAAGACGCTGCTTGCAGAAAAATTTTCGCGTATTGAATCAAAAAATGGAAGGGATATTTTTGGCAAAGAATTGATCGCAGAGCCTGCCATAGATGTTTCATTGAAAATTCAGACCGGTGTTTTCCTGTCAGAAGACGGGATGAAAGCATATTCTGAAATATCAGGACATCCAAAACTGAGCTGGTCCGGGAATATCAGTGTTGTTGACACTTTTCTTTTGGACGGTGATGTGGGCTATAAGACAGGGAATCTGAACTATAATGGGAATATTGTGATTCTGGGCGGATTAAAAAGCGGGTTCCGGGTTAACGGGTTTGATATCCGGATCAATGAAGTCGATGGGGGGGAAATTCATGCGTTGGGGAATGTCACCATCGCCAATGGCCTGAATGATGCCGTTATCTATTCAAGAGGTCATGTGAGTGCGAAATATGTCTATAATTCAAAAATTTATTGTCTTGGAAATGTATATGTGGATCGGGAAATCGGCGATTCAGAGATTGAAAGCAGCGGCGCCTGCCATAATGTAACAGGGTCCATTATAAATTCAACGGTTTCATTTAACCTGGGTGTTTATGCAAAAAACATCGGGGCGGAAAAGTCAACTCCCAGTACAATCATTGTCGGCCGGGATCAGTTTGTCATCAATGAATTGGAAAATATCGAGATCGGGTTGAAAGCACTTGAAAAAAACAGATTAAACCTTGAGAAAAAAAAAGAAAGACTCTTGCTGGATAACAAGGGACTGCATCAATCAACAATACAGACAGCCGGTGAGCTTGAAAAGATTATGATCGATAGAGAGGGGATTGAAAGAATACTTGAAATATATTCTACCCAACCTGGGAATAAGGACGACATCCGTCAATTGAAAATTGATTTAAGACAGAAAGAATCGCTTTTTGCCCGGCTGGATAAAGAATTGAACGACAGGCTGAATTTTATTGAAAAAAATGATTCAGAACTCATAAAAATAGAGCAGGCATTTGATCATATTGAAACCCAAATAGAGGATCTGAAACAGGAAAAAATCAATTTTACAGAATGGACTATGTCAAATCCGGGCAAACCGCTTATAATAGCGGCGGGTAAGGTTTTTTCAGGAACGGTCGTTCAAGGGCCGCACTCACAAAAAGAAATAATTGATACCATTGGAAATGTCCAGATCAGTGAAGCACCTCTTCAGATCAATGACGTTGAAGCCAATATCTACGAGATTCAGATTAATGGCAACCACAGCAGAAGATAAAATCATCCGGTTCAGGAATAAACTTTATCAGGAAAAAGTGCCTGTTATCCTGAAATCCGGAGGCAAGGACCTGAATCCCATGGGGAAATCGAAAACAGATGCCCAGGGGAAAATCATTGTCCTGACAAGTGACATCATTTCTTTTTTCTTTTCTTTCATTGAAAAGGAAAGCCCGGTAAGTGCGGATCAATATATTTCATACCTATATCTTTTATTTGACACACTGACAAAAGAGGCGCTGAATTATTCCTTTCAGTCTGATATGCAGGTTTCAGAAAAAGATATCCAGGAAGCGGATAATAAAATAACCATCGAATATCTGACAAAAAATCTGATCATTGCCTATTTCAGCCTTGTTAAATTACCGGGCGGGCTTGTCAATCAAGGCCTCCTGGACCCTGACCTGAAAGCAATCATAAAGCGGAACAATGAAGGAAGGGATTACCGGACACTGATCGGAAAGGTTTTAGAAAATCTTATTGAAACCCTGAAAATAGCCAAACCCTGGCGGCAGAGCCTTGAGGATATCGAAAATGCAGCACTTGTCTGCCGGCTTGTCGGAGCAAGGCTCCCCCAGATTGAAAAAACCGTTCTTGCAAGAATTGTCTCTGAGTCTCGGGCCGAAATAAAAATCGATGCAGGGTTTTTTACAAAAATATTAAATACCCGGGATCAGATCACAAAAGAAGAAAAAAGTCATAAAAAGTATATAAAGGTGATGGACAAACTTGACCAGGCCACAACCGGTATATTGAAAAAAATTAATGACTATCTTGGTTACGCCCACAGGTTTATCGTTCTTTTGGGTGCATCATCACAAGGGTTTCTGGGGAATGTGGATGAAATTTTAAAAAAAAATACGGCCAGATATTTTTTTGAATACCAGGAGACCCCTGAAAAGCAGGAAGCCAAAACCATGAAGAATTTTTCTTCATTCAGATACAAAATGGTCATGCTTTTTGACTATCCGGAACTCACAAAATTTTCAAGGTACCTGCAAAAAGATGAAAAATACAAAGATTGTTTTCTTGATTGCATCAGGCTGTATTTTGATGAATTCATTAAACAAATGGATTTTTGCTTGTCTCCAACCGGGTATAAAGATTTTAAAACCATTGAAACAAGACTTTTTGAGATCGTCCGGCTGGTTCAAAACCTTGAGCTTGAACCGGAAGCGCTTAAAGATTTAAAAAAAGAGATAGAGAAGAAATATCTTTCTTTGCTCAGAGCCATACCGCTTGAACATATTTTACCGGTTATCAACATGAAAGCAGATATCTGCATTGCATTGCAGGATGAATCAAAATTGCTTATGGAGGGAATTCGGATGACATTGATGGATACCTGCTATGCAAGACTGATATCCCTTGATATTGAATCCATTCCGTTTGACCTGCTTTTGCAGACGATCTGGAAGCAGTTAGCCGGGCATGCCCTGTATTATAAGCCTCAGAGGTCCTTTTATCAGAGGTTTTTTGAAAAATATGTCGGCAGAGTTGATGGGGTCCTCTCAGAATACATGACGGACCTGCTCAAGAAAAAAAGATCGCTTGCCTTGAAAATTCTGGAAATCTTTTCCGATCCCAAATATGTGGGTGATTTTATTCCTGGAGAGCAGATTTCTTTTTCAGGGGAGCTGCTCAAAAGATGTCTTTAAAAAGCCCCGGATAAAAACGATGAAACAACGATAAGAAGGGTTATCATAAGAGCTATGGGCTCTTTTAGAGAAGAGCTGATCGTTCGGTTCAAAGGAAAAAAAAGAAAGCCTGAAACAAGCCCGTTAAAAAATCCAAAAACGTGAGCAAAGACATCGGTTCTTTCTCCCTGGCTGAGAAATCCGACAAGGATTGCCCCGGCAATGAGGGGAATGACCGTATCCCGGTTAAAGGAATGCGTTTCACGGGTCATCTGGAAGGCTGTCAGAAGTCCTGCCGCTCCCATGACTGAAGTGGATGCACCAATGGAAAGACGGGCGGTACTGTAGAGTCCGGCGGTCATCAGATTCCCCAGGGTTCCTGTTAAAAGCAGCATGAAAGGCCCTGTTCCGAACCCGGAAAGGCGGATGAGGGGCGCTCCGAAAATCATCAGGCCGGCCATGTTGCCCAGAAGATGTCTTTCGTCTGCATGAAGAAACAGGGCTGTTATGGCTCTGAAATTTTCTCCCTGCCGGATGAAAAAAGAAGATGAGCCGTATTTCAGAATCATGGCTTCATGGATGGAATAATGCAGGCAAATAATGTGGATAGCCGTAATAAATCCCATGATCATGAAGGCAGGGATGGATTTGAACGGGCTGATGTTGAAATCCTGAATCGTCTGCCTGACCTTAAACATCCTGTTTTCCCGGTAATAGGCATTGATCGCGGCATAAGCCTTTTCTTTATTGTCGGGATCAACCAGGATATGAAAATGGATGCCCTCTTTTTCAACACGGGTTTCAATATGCTGTGAGGCCAGGATCAGAAGCAAAAGATCTGCTTTTCTTGCCGAAAGTCCTTTGGACAATATTTCAAAATTACGGGTCACAGGGCCTTGATCTTTTAAGGATAATAGTTTTAATACAATTAAATCAAATGCACATGGATTATATACCGGATCAGCAAAGGAAAAGAAACATGCAAATACTCAGATTCAAAAGCGACGACCATAAGATTTACACAGGTTGCGGGTTTGATGGAAAGAGTTCCGCCGTAATTGAGGGCGACATCTTTTCAGAATTTACGGTTACAGGCATAAGAAAAGCCGTTCATCAATTTTTAACCCCGGTTGTCCCTGCCGCCATATTCTGCATCGGGCTGAATTACGGGCTCCATGCAAAGGAGGCAGGACTTGATCTGCCGAAATATCCGGTTATTTTCATGAAAAACCCAGGTGCTGCCGCAGCTCATCTGGATAAAATCAGAATTCCGGCCTGCTGCACCAAGGCTCCGGAAGTGGATTACGAGGCTGAACTGGCTGTAATGATTAAAACAGAGGCAAAAAATGTCCCCCTGGAAAAAGCCCTTGACCATGTCCTCGGATATACCTGTGCCAATGATGTTTCAGCCAGGCGGTGGCAGATGCACGCAGGCGGGAATCAATGGGTCAGGGGAAAAAGTTTTGATACCTTCTGTCCTTTTGGACCCTGGATGGTAACTGAAGATGAGATTTTAGACCCGAATGCCCTGGATATTGAATGTGTGCTGAATGGTGAAACCATGCAGAAGAGCAATACCAGTGATATGATTTTTTCCGTGGCAACAATAATTTCTTATTTGTCTGAATCCACCACTCTTTTGCCGGGGACCCTGATTCTGACGGGTACGCCTTCCGGTGTGGGGTTTGCCAGAAAACCGCCGGTATATTTAAAACCAGGGGATGTGCTGGAAACAAAGATTAAACATATTGGCGTGCTGAAAAATGAAGTGGCACAGGAAGAATAAAAAACACCCGGAAGGAGGGCCTTCCGGGTGTCATCATCCCTTATTGTCAGGTTATTAATTGCGATACGGGCATCCGCCATCCTTATTTCCGGGATAGTCTCCGCCTCTGTTGGCGCACCGGCCCTGCCCGCGTCCAAAACCAGCGCCAAAAGCCATTTCAGGTGAAATTTTCTTTGCACTCAACTGGAAATCGATCTGCTTTTCGTTTAATTTTTTTTCAATATCCAGGAGTTCCCCTGATAATTTGCTGAGTTTGGCCCTGTCAGGGTTGGATGTTTCCATGAGCATTCTCATTTCCTGATGTTTCTGATGCGTTAAAGTTCTGAGTTCGTAGGTCTCGTCAATAAATTTTTGGCGAAGAACGGTGAATTCATCTTTTTGTTCCTTTGAAAGATCATTCCATGCCTCTTGTCCCTGGAACCCCTGACAGCCTCTGCCCATCATGCCCATTCCAGGCCCAAAGGCAAAAACGCTTCCGGTGAAAAGAGTGAGAAAAACGAGTGAGCTGACGATAATCATTGATTTTTTCATACTAACCTCCAAAATTAATTATTTTTGTTTATGGATCGTTATGATCACTTTCTGGAATTCATATTTAGCAAGGGCCGTGCCATGGTGCAAAAAAAAGATTAACTATCTGAAATAAAATAATATTTTTTTATAATCCAGATAAATGCTTGTTTATGCAAGAGGCTTGATGTATATTTTTTATACAGTTTGCTGTATCCAGATGAGGATAAAAGTAACATCAGACCCAATAGAGTATAAAATGAGAAAAAAAACCTTTGTGTCTCCTTTTTTACCGGCAGGCGTTCTATTAATTCTTCTGCCGATTTTTACCTTCATGACTTTGGACCGGCTGGAAAGGCAAAAGGAGTTTTTTACCCAGCAGCTGCTGGAAAAGGGGACGGCCCTGATACGGACATTTGAAGCCGGGACAAGGACAGGGATGTTTACCATGCGATGGGGTGCCCCGAGAATTCAGGCCATGCTTTTTGAAACCGCATTGCAGCCCGAGGTGGTCTATATGATGATTACTTCAAAAGAGGGGAAAATTCTTGCCCATTCGGATACGGACAAGGTGGGGTTGGATGTGGAGGATATGCCGCTTCTCCCTGACAGCAGCCCGGATTCAGGCCAAATTCTTTACAGGGTGAAGCAGTTAAAAGAAGAAGGTGAGGTTTTTGAAGTTTATAAACGCTTTGTACCGGTTCGGCGGGGAGAAGGCATGCATGGTCACGGCAGGATGCGGGCAAGGCATATGATGATGGAAAATCAGATGCCCCAATCTTTGGAGGGGGGCGATGCGCAAGATTGGAGCAGACCCTATCTTGAGAATGAAAAAGAGGCTGTGCCTGATCCGGCGGAACATTATATTTTTGCTGGACTGTCTATGAAAAAGGAAAAGTCCGAAAAAAAAAGACTTTTACAAGAGACTCTTTTCCGGGCTGTGTTTTTCTTTATCCTGGGATGTGCTGGCATGATCGCCCTTTTTGCTTTCCAGGCCTATAGGGCTGCCAAAGCATCCTTGACTCAGGTCAAAGCCTTTTCAGATCATGTGATCCAGAATATGCCGTCAGGACTTGTGACCATGGATCTGGAAACCCATATTACATCCATGAACCAGGCAGCAAGGGATATCCTCGGCCCGGATCTTGCCCGTCCCTTTCCTGAAATGACGGATCTTATAAAGGAAATGAAAATCTCTCAAAAACCGGTGAACAGAGAAACCGGTGTTGAGGTTGCTCCGGGCCGCAGGGTTTTTCTGGATATCACGGCATCCCCTGTCAGGGCGTCTGAGGAAACCATAACCGGCTATATTTTCCTATTCAGGGATCTGACCCAGATCAGTGAATTAAAAAAACAGGTGGAAACCAACCGGCGATTGGCTGCCATCGGCAAACTGGCTGCCGGGGTTGCCCATGAAATCAGAAATCCGCTCAGTTCCATCAAGGGGTTTGCCACCTATTTCGGTAAGCGGTATGAAAAAAATGAAGAGGATCAGGAAACAGCGCTTATCATGGTCAAAGAAGTGGATCGCATCAATCGTTCCATTACGCAATTGCTTGAGTTTGCAAAGCCCCTCAATGTTGAAAAAAAAGAAGTGGATATAAGGCAGCTGATTGATCATTCCTTAAAACTCATCCATCATGACCTGGAACAAAAAAATATAAAAACCCAGGTGAATATCAATACGAAAAAAATCCTGATCCATACGGATGGCGACCGGATAAACCAGGTTCTTCTGAATTTGTACATCAATGCGGTGGCAGCTATGGAAAAGGGCGGAACATTGTCTGTCGGCGTAAAGGATTTGGAAAAGGATAATTGGCTTGAAATCCAGGTTAAGGATGACGGCACCGGCATTGATGAGGAATCGCTGGATCAGATTTTTGATCCGTATTTTACAAGCCGTCCGACAGGTACAGGCCTTGGACTTTCCATCGTTCACCGCATTATTGAAAATCTCGGGGGCCAAATTCGTGTGGAAAGCAAAAAAGGCGAGGGAGCCTGTTTTATCATAAGCTTGCCGGTGTTATGAAAGGATAAAGGGAAAATGAAAAAAATATTGGTTGTGGATGACGATAAAGCCCATTTGCGGATGCTGAAAACCCTGATGGCGGACTGGGGGTATGAAATTTATGAGGCGGATGACGGCATGACCGCTGTTGCCATGGTTAATGAAAAACCATTTGATATGGTTCTGACAGATATGAAAATGGTCAACATGTCGGGTATGGAGGCATTGCAGCATATCAAAGCCTATAACCCGTCTTTGCCCGTGATCATCATGACGGCCTATTCATCGGTCCAGACCGCAGTGAATGCATTGAAAATAGGGGCTTATGACTATCTTACCAAGCCCCTGGATTTTGATAAACTGAAATTGACCATTGAGCGCGTCTTTGAAAGTCTCTATCTGAAAACGGAAAACCGGAATTTGAAAATCCGGCTTAAAGAAAAAACCTTTAGTCATGATATTATCGGGAACAGCCCGGTGATCAGGGCGCTTCTCGATACCATACAGATGGTGGCGCCCACGGATGCCAATGTTCTTGTGGTGGGAGAGTCTGGCACAGGAAAGGAACTGGTCTCAGCCGCCATTCATGATAATTCGTCCAGAAAGCACCACCCTTTTGTCCGGATCAATTGTGCAGCCATCACGGAAACCCTTCTGGAGTCAGAGCTTTTCGGTCATGAAAAAGGAGCCTTCACCGGGGCGGACAAGGATAGAAAGGGAAAATTTCTTCTGGCAGATAAGGGCAGTATCCTTCTGGACGAAATCGGCGAGATGAGCCTTGCCATGCAGGCAAAGCTTTTACGGGTGATCCAGGAAAAGGAAATCACACCCGTGGGAAGCGATCGGAATATCAAAACCGATGTCCGGATCATTGCTTCCACCAACCGGGATTTAAAAAAAATGGCGGAAGAAGGCCGGTTCCGTCATGACCTTTATTACCGTCTGAATGTTGTCAGCATTGAAATACCGCCGTTGAGAAACCGGAGGGAAGATATCCCGGGCCTTGCCTTGTATTTTCTGGAATTGTTTTCAAAAAAGAACAAGCGGGATATTAAGGGGTTTTCACCGGATGCCATGGACGCCATGATCCGGTATGACTGGGGGGGCAATGTCCGGGAATTGATGAATTGTGTGGAAAGAGGGGTTGTCCTGGCAAGAGGCGACTATATCGGCATGAATGATTTATCCTTTGTGTCTGCAAAAAACACGGAAGACCGGCATAAGGCTGATGAATCCGGTCCCTTGAGTCTTTCCCGGATTGAAGAAAATGCAATCCTGTCCACATTGGCATCTTCTCAGGGCAACAAGAGCCAAGCTGCAAGAAAGCTTGGGATTACCAGAAAGACCCTGCTAAAGAAATTAAAACAGTATGGAAAGATATAAACCTGCCAAAGATCAGAATCTTTCAATGAGCCTGTTGATCAGATAGGTGCTTTCCCTAAGGGCCTGTTCACTAAAGGGCCCGAACCATTGCGCAATTTCTTTGAATCTGGACACAAAAAGAGCTTTGTCATTGTTTTCCAGCATTTCCACATGAGCGTTCAAGGAAGTGATAAACTCCTTTAACAGAAGCCTTCGTTCTTTGGTCGCAAAAATAATTTCCGAATAAAGTGAACTGTCCTGGGCAAATAGTCTTCCCACCATTCCCAGTTCAAGACGGTAGATCGGGCTTGAAAATTCAAGGGTTTTTTCAAGCCGGACATGCTTTTCATATAAAAACCGTCCAAAGCAGAAGGTCGCAAAATGGCGCAGGGCCTGAACAATGGCCATGATATTGTCATGCTCTTTTGCGCCGGATTCAAGCATGACGGCTCCCCAGAGGGTAAATTGCTCAATGAGCCAGCGGCACTGATCCGGATACCGGCCCGGTGTGACTACAATGATCTGCTTGTCAAGGGATGTGGAGGTCGGACCAAAGATAGGATGAAGCCCCATCACCGGGCCGGGGTGGGAAGTCATCATTTTTTTCAAGGGTTTTTCCTTGATGCTGGTCAGATCTGCCAAAAGGGTTTCAGAAGAAAGAAAGGGGGAGATTTTATCAATGACATCCTCTGTTTTATCAATGGGAACACAGATCAGGGCAAGATCAATATCTTGGCACAGGACTGCCGCCCTGTCCCAGTCAGACGCCGTAAGAATCCTGACATGATAGCCGGATTTTTTAAAAAGAGATGAAAAAAAACGTCCCATTTGTCCTGCACCGCCGATAATCAGGATATTGGCGCCGGGCCTAAGGCCCTTATGCACCATTTTATCGGTCTGTTCCACGCGGGATTGCCTCAGGATGACCCGGTAAAGATCTTCAAGAAAATCCGGTTCAAGACAGGCCTTTTTTGCCTTTGCCCTTAGGTTTGAAATCAGGTCTTCTTCCCTTGCCGGGTGATAGACCGGAACATGGTATTTCTTTTTCAGCCGGACCACTTTTTCCACCCCGGCCTGGCGTTGTCCCAGGAGGGTAAGAATCTGAGAATCAATATCATCAATTTTTTCCCGAAGGGGAATGACTTCTTTTTCAAATTTGGTTTTGCCGTCTTTCATGCTTTCCTCTTAAGGGTTTATCATTAACCGCCTGAAAATTAGTTTAAGTCATTATTCCCTTTTATCCTTTTCACGCCGGGTCGGCAACCGGAAAACCCATTGGACAATGAAAAAAGCCTTGTTGAATCCGACTAAATGGTTTATAAAATTTTAACGCAAGCAGGCAGTATGCTTAAAAACCCGATGACGGACGGCGACATGAAACTTCAGGACGAAATAATCAAGCGAGTTCGTAATCTGACAGACCGGCAGCAGGAAAAAATACTGAAAATCCTGACCATCTGGCAGAAAGGAAAGCAAAGAGAATGCCGACGGTTGAAAACAAATGCTCATGCGGATGTTCTATTGGGGGACAAGCTGATTCAAACCCGTACGGCCGATATCAGTGCAAGCGGGATTTATATTAAGGCATGCAAGAAATTTGAAATCAACAAAAGCGTTCGTATTGTTTTTTCCGTTCCGGGCCATAACAAACCCTTTAAACTTCAGGGGACCATTGTCAGGGTTGAAGCAAACGGAACGGCCATTAAATTTGAAAATATTACTCCCTATTTTTTAAAAATCCTGGATGACTTGATCTGGGGGAATGATAGATCAGATGATAAGTCTTTATGACATTTGATTCCCATGGCGACAGAATGGCCATTTAACCCGTCAGGGACATAACGAAAAGAAAATTAGCTGAAAAGAAAAAAAGTAAGAAAAGAAAAAATATCTTCAGGTGGAAGATGAAACGGCAATTTCCACAGTTCAATACAAAATTTTTACCCAGGCGCCCTTCTGCCATAAGGTGCGGGTTGCACAGACCGGGGCTGAAGCTATTCATGCCTTCAGAAGCGAGATTCCCATTGTTTTTGTTTCCGGAAATATGGTCATCCAATACCACTAACAAATGGCTATGAAACCCTTATGATCATGGTTCAGAAGCCGGCTGAATCCGGGAAAGAAAAAAGCTCAGGATAATTCCGAAACCGGCAACTCCTCCCAGAAACCATGACCCTGCGGACCAGGAACCGGTCTGTGCAACAAGATATGCAAGAACAGGGGGGCCGATGACCTGTCCGGTCTGCCCGAACTGAACCACAAGCCCATTGGTGGTTGCAACCAGGTTTTTTGAGGGTGCATATAGAGGAACCCCTCCCAGGACCGAGGCCGGGATGAGGCCCCCGAAAATTGAAAAAACAATGCACCCGGTGTAATTAATCATAAAATGGGGTGTGTCAAAATAAATCACAAAGGCGTTTAATCCCATGATCATACTTGCAAAAGCAATGAGTTTGTAACGTTTAAACCCCATTTTCAACAGCTTCCCTCCGGCAAGATTTCCAAAAATATTGACAAAGACCATCCCTGCCGTCAAAAAGGAAGCCTCGGATTTGGAAAATCCGAATTTTTCAAAAATCAGGGTGGGTAAAAATCCCATGACCGAAAGCCACTGCAAAGCATAAGTGATAAAAATCAGGGCAAGCATAAGCGGACCCGGGCTTTTTGAAATCCTGACCATGTCCTGTGCGATTTTTTTAAAGTCCACGCTCTTTGACAGGTTCATAAACCGTATATGGGAGGTTTTTTTTGACAATACCAGGATATAAAGAATCAGGATCCCGGCATTGACCTGCCACACCCCCCGCCAATCCGTATAGACCAGGATCAGCGGTAAAACTATCATCGTCAGGGAGACCCCCGCCGGGATAT
>CAZWMY010000084.1:0-18369 GCA_964635025.1 uncultured Desulfobacula sp.
ATAGCTATCTGCTAAAAATCTTGGCCAAATGATTTTTACATGCGATTGCCCTGGGTTTGCTATGGGAAACAAGGAATTACTAATTCACAAAAAAGCCAAACCTGTTGAGAAGCAGAGACGGAAAAACAATGATCTTAAGGGAGATAACCAGGTCGCTAAATTGAATTTGTTTTAATTCTTCAGGAGACTAAATGAATAAACTATTGATTGGTTTGTGTTTCTTATTAGTGGGGTGTGCCACGGTTCAATTCGTTGACGTTCGCCCTGGCATCGATGATAAAAATGTTTTTACAGACAACACGACCGGATTAAAGTTCCAGATTGATCCAGGGTTAAAATTTAAAGAATACTTTGCTTATGACGAGTATCAAACATACTCAGAAGGAGGGACGGCAATAAAAAGCGGCGACACCTGGAAGGCAGACGTTTTTCTTTTTGGTACTGCGGATAAATCTTTTTTTATTGTCAGGAAAAAAGCCGGGGATGGCAATTATTGGTTTGGAATAAAAACACATCAAATTAAGAATTTAATCAAACAAACATCAAGCGATGGTTTTGAAAATTTCCTGAATTATAATTCGTTTCCAATCTCAAGAAAGCTATTCGATGCTATATCAACCAGGATGGCGTTTAAAACAAGCAGTGACGGCCTGATTTATACAAGAGACATGGTGTCATGGAAGGACAAGAAAATAGAGTATAATCTTATTTATTCGGAAACAGTTGATAATTCTTTTGGAAAATTTGATTCGAAATTAATGACTCAAGCACAGGCTGAGGCTATTAAATTGTTTGAAGAACGAGCAATCAATGCGGTTAAAATTATCCAAAATTAAGGAAATTAATATGAAAAAAACAATCCTTTTGATGGTTCTATTGACCATGATGTATGGATGCGCTGCAAAAAACAATATTCAGCCTGTTTCAGACAACGCCCCGCAAGCGACAGAACAGATTGATACAGAGGATGCTTTTTTCTTTGGGTTGTTTTTGCTTGATGTCGTTAGGGTTTTTTCATTTTAAATATTGACATCCCCAAATAATTTGATTTAATCCACACAGTAAACCATCCAAGGTTACTTTGGGCCTTCATAAAGTTTAATTTTTACAGCTGTCAATACCTTCCTGTTATCATCTGTCAAGGGTCAGGCCAAGGCTTTAACCACCACGTATCCGACACCCGGAAATCTATTCCATTCCGGACACTTGACATATCGACGGCGGAAGAAAAGCTTGTGTAGACTTGGTGCAATAATTCATCCGGCCACGTTTAAAAAACCCGGAACCTTTTTTCCGGACAGAGCCTTCACAATAAAAACTATGGATATTTACCCGGTTAAAAAAAATCTATGCAACCATAGGAGCGTTTGGCCTTGGATAAAATGAGTTTTGCGGATTATGCTCTTAGGGGTTGAAATCAATTATCGGGGAAAAAATCAGGCTGGGGGTCAAATATTTTTCATAGCAACATTGCCCTGGTGTCACCTATATGTCACCTGAAAGAAAAAAGGCTCTCAGTGAAAATCTCTGAAAGCCTTAATATTATTGGTCGGGACGGCTGGATTTGAACCAGTGACCACTTGACCCCCAGTCAAGTGCGCTACCAGACTGCGCTACGCCCCGAATGTTTTTTAAAAACCAGGCGATTTTTACCATCCTTTTCAAAATGTGTCAAGGAATAATACGGTCAGAATTCCTATCCATTCAGCAGTGCTGCCCCGATCACACCTGAAGAATCCCCAAGCTGGTTTTTCAGTATTGGGGTCTTGATTTTTTTATGAAACGCATATTTTTTAACCTGTTCCACCCCTGTGGTATAAATTTCATCAATATTGGACAGACCACCGCCCAGGACCACCACATCAGGATCAAGGATGGAAATCAAACCGCCAAGCGCCCTGCCGAAATCATCCAGGAACTGATTAAAAATCGTCCTGCAGGCTTCATCTTTCTGCCTGAATCCTGTCACAATGTCTTTCATTTGAAGGTGCTCGCCGAATTTTTCAAAAAAAGAAGCCTCAATTCCTGATCCGCTGATTTTGGTTTCAATACATCCTCTGTTGCCGCAATAACAGGGCCTTCCTCCAGGGTCCATGGAAAAATGACCCCATTCTCCTGCAATTCCGTTTGCTCCGTTCCATATGTTTCCGTTTATACAAATTCCGCCTCCGCAACCGGTTCCCATAATGATGCCGAATACCATTCCATACCCTTTTCCTGCGCCTTGCAAAGCCTCGGTCAGGGTAAAGCAGTCGGCATCATTTTCCGTGGCAACCTTTTTTTGGCAAAGGGTTTCCAGATCTGCTTGAAAGGGTTTGCCGATCAGACAGGTGGTGTTGGCATTGTGGACCAGGCCTGTTTCCCGATTAACGGCACCGGGAATTCCGACTCCGATTGAAAAATCCTCTTTACCGGGTATTTTTTCAACCATTCGTCTGATTTGCCCGTGGACTGCGGCAATGATCCCGTCATAGCGATTGCCATGGGGTGTAGAAATCCTTTCCCTGTATAGTTCTTTTCCACAAGGAGAAAGAAGGATCGATTCAATCTTTGTCCCGCCCAGGTCGATACCGACCCTGTATTTTTCCATGAATTTTCCTTTTAGGTTGTAATTTCCGATGGCCATCCCTAATTTACCGGGAGTCACATAAAAATACCATTAAAAAAAATAAATCCATTTATAACAATACCCTATTGAGAATAAATCGCTTAATATGTTGCACAAATTTAAGTTTTAAGCTACGATTCTTCCATGTTTAATCAAAGCCAGCTGGATGCCATTGACAGTGCGATTCTTACCAACCTGATCGGGGCGGGAATTGATCATGTTATTTTTATGAACATGGCCGGAAATACCATTGCAAAACATGACAACGGCAAAAACCGCCTT
The DNA here is from genome assembly GCA_964635025.1 of uncultured Desulfobacula sp. Lineage (GTDB taxonomy): Bacteria > Desulfobacterota > Desulfobacteria > Desulfobacterales > Desulfobacteraceae > Desulfobacula. The sequence goes on from CAZWMY010000084.1 coordinate 2,891, forward strand.
GATTCAACCGCTTTTGCCGCCCTGGCAGCGGGTAATTTTGCCGCTGTTGATGCCATGGCAAAGCTTGTGGGAGAATCTGAATTTTCACTGCTTTTTCATAAGGGTGAAAAATTGAGTATTCACTTCAGCAAGGTCAGCGACGACACCCTTCTTATCACCATGTTCAACAAGGATATCGCCCTTGGTCTTGTGAGATTAAAAGTGGCTGAAACCGTTAAGGAACTCTTTCATATTCTTGGCGGAAAATGATCCTGGTCACCTAAAAACAGATTCTGATCATTATCTTAAACTCTCATTTGAGGGGAATTGAGTTTGGCGCTTATTAATGTAAAAACCAGGGAAGTGCAAATCAAGATTGTGTATTACGGTCCTGGAAGAGGTGGGAAAACAACAAATCTTGAATATATCAATAAAAAATACCGGGATCAGATAAAAACCGAAATGGTCAGCCTCAAAACCCAGGATGACCGGACTTTATTTTTTGATTTTCTTCCCTTTGATGTTGGTCAGATAAAAGGGTTTGATGTCACCATTCAATTGTATACCGTGCCTGGGCAGGTAAAATATAATGCCACAAGAAGGCTGGTCTTGCGAGGGGTTGACGGCATTGTGTTTGTAGCAGACGTCCAGAAGGAACAGCGCAAAAAAAATATCGAATCCTTGAACCAACTCTATGAAAACCTTGAGACCTATAACATTGATCTTTTTAAAATGCCCCTGGTCATGCAGTATAATAAAGTTGACCTGAAAAAATCCGGTATTGAGATTATGCCTGCCCTTGTCCTGCAAAAAGACCTGAACAGTGTCTTAAGGGCTCCTGCCTTTGAAGCCAGCGCTTTAAGCGGGGGAAATGTGATACCGACATTAAAAAAGATCATTACATTGACACTTTCATCCATCCAGGACCAGCTTTTTTAAGGAGATTGCTTTGACTTCTTTAAGTGAACTTACAGATATCATAAAGGTTTTGAATCATCATAGTACAAATTATGAAATCAGCCTTCTCCAGAAAAAACTCAACCAGGTGGAATTTGAATACCCGGATCAACCAGCCATTGCCCCTCTTTTAAAAATGATGCAGACTCTGGCAAGATATCTTGATTCAAGAAAAGATAAGGCCCACCCTGAGACAATCCCTCTACTGCTCTCCATTGCAGAACAATTTAAAAGGATTACCGACAGAGCGAATTTTCACCCTGATACACACAAGGATGAAATCCATAAAATTGTATCCGGAGAAATTCAAAAATATAAAGCCCTGCAATATAAAATTAATTCAAAACCCATGGTCACGGATGCAGATCTGAACAAGCTCAAAACCGTAATCTTAACCCTTGACTGGGAAATCTCCGATCATTCGCTTCGACATTTTGAAAAAGTCGTTAATGAATTTTTATCTGCCTATCAGCTTAATAAAATCCATTCCAATTTATTAAAGATCATTCAGAGTCTGGGACGGTATATTGGTTCCCATAAGGCAAATGCCCATCCGGATGCCATATCCTTTCTGCGCTCTGTCTTTGACGATTTTGAAAAGATAATTCAGGCGCCGGGCATGGCTTTTCAGAATAAAAAAGAAATTCTTGAAAAGAATATCTATCAGTTTTATGAATTAAAAACCAGAATCCTGAAAGAAAAGACAAAGACAAAACCCGGTATGGATATTTCAGAAGAAGAATATCTTCCCCCTGCTCTTTCCCATATTAAAACAGCATCAAAATTTTCATCCGGGGATGTCATACCCATTCCTGTACTTTCAGAACCCGGTGAATCCGACTTTAAAAATGATCAATACGATACCGACAATATCAAACCTGCTCTTTCAGACAAAAAAAATCCTTATTCCACCCCCAGGGATGTGATGGGGGATCTTTTCAGCCTTAAAGAATCTCCGGCTGACGAACTGCTGGATGCCATCCACCTGATGGATGTTCATGGACCAAATCAAGGCCGGGCATCCCATATTCAAAACCCAAATGCCGATTCCCCCTCCAGCGGGATAAAACTGTTTACGCCTCAGCTTAAAAACAATGAACCGATTCCGGAAATCGAAAACAGACTGGATGAATTTTTCAACCTGGAGACCCCGACCGAAACTCCGGACCGCTCTGTGCCTGCTGTCGATCAAACCGTTGAGCTTTTTGCCCGGCCGGAAGAAAACAATAAAACACAAGGTATTGTTCCTTTTCAATATGAGGATGAGGCAGTTGAACAAAAGGATTTGGATCATGATGTGCAGATCCCCGGAAATGCCCGGGTTCATGACATTCTTGACAGGCTGAAAACCCGCATCAGAACCCTGGACGATTTGGGAACCGAACCTGATCTGTCATCCATAAAAAAGGACATTTTCACTTTAAAAAACCTCTGGTTAGATGATCCTGAAAAAAAATGCCTGGTGGAATTATTGATCTCAACCCTCTGGTTTATTGAAAACCAGACAAGAGCTCATCAACCGGAAAAGGGTGACCATTCAAAAGAAAATCCGGTTCCGGAGAGTTTAGAAGAAAAGCTTGTCGGAATTTTTGCAAGAATCAAGGCCATGTTCTTTTCATAATCAAGTAAAACATTAAATATGATACTCTTTTGTGAAGACTGCGGTAAAAAAAATCTATTGAAATCCATCCGATTCACGGCCGGCAAACCCACCTTCCGCTGTACCTCATGCGGGTATCTGAATCTATATCATTTTAAACCAAAGGAGACCCTGCTGCTTGAACAGGCAGACTGTTTTTTTAAAGAAGCCAAAGCCTTTCCTGAGATCCTGGGATCTTTTCTTTTCCACGGGAAACTCGGGGTGCTGAAACATCATACACCTGAAATCTTAGAAACAGAAACCCTTGAGTTTATGGGAAAAACTTTGGTAAAAAGCTATGCCGCCTGCCAATCCGGGATCGGTGATGTAGAGGAGATGGTTCTGGCACTTGCAGATAAAAACATGATTCTTAAATTTTTAGGGGAGAACTTTTTTATGATCCTCCTCTGCAAAACAATATCTTTGCCTCAGGTCATATCGGAAAAATTCTTCACGCTTTCCGAACCGGACAAACCTTCAAACAGATAGCACACACCATGTCCAATATTGAAAGGTTTAAATCCATTCTCAAAGTTCAAGGCGTAGATCAGTATATCCTTGTGGATAAAACTGGAAAGATTTTCGTCCATAGTATTTCAGAGCCTGAAAAGATGGCGGAGATAGTCTCCCAGTGCGGTCTTCATGCATCTGCAATTGGAAAAACCGATTTCAGATATCTGGTATGTCTAAGAAGCAATCCGAACAGTTTTTTTATTTTTCCTGTTGGCAAATATTATCTTGGAGTGATAAAACAAGCTACTGTCAGCAACGCCTTGCTGACAAAAAATATTCTTCGGTTTCTAAAGGATTTTCTTAACCGCAAATAGGATTTTTGATTTTAGGAGGGGTTCATGACTGCACAAACCATTATTCTGATTTTCACCCTGGTGATCTATCTCATCATCATCTTTGTTTTCAACAAAGCCAGAATCAAATACGCAGGCGGAAAAGTCGGAAAAGTCATCAATCTGATTCTTGTCACGGTCTGTCTCTTGTTCATTGCCGACTATGTGGTGATTTTTGATCAGGTCATGCCTGCTGAGGTTCTTGAAGTTATAAAGTCCTTGTTCAGAACGGCAGCGCTTTCATTTCTAGCTTATGGCGGGGCTAAAATTGCAGATTCATAACCATCCGGCCCATCAGGAAAATCTGGAAAAAAGCCCTTTTCTTGAACGGCCGGCAGAATCCAATTTGAATTTGGATTGGATAATGTCGATGACATGTTTCATGTCATTAACGATTTTATTTTTTTCTTTTGATCCGGCTTGATATTTTTGGACATAGCCCAATACCTTGTCAATATCATCAAGGATTATTTTTAACGGCTGAGCGCCTAAAATCCCGCCCACTTTTTCGAGAACGCGGCTGCAATATTCCATCAATCCGGAAATCAGAAATTCCTTTGGGTTTTTGATATCATTCATTTTGCCCAGAAAAGAGACAATACTCTGGAGATTGGATTGTTTATGATTGTCGGGATGATAATTTTTCAGCATGTTTTTGTATTCAACGGTAAGGTTTGATTTGCTTTCCTCAAACAAAGAATAGCTGCGGTCTCCCAATTCATTCATAATGTTTTTTTTGATCGAGATAAAGATATCGTTAAAAACAACCAGAATGGCTGAAAAATCATCGCCCCCTTCAGGATCAGCTGAAATGATTTCTTCTTTTTGTTCGATCAGACCCGAAGAAATGACCGAGAAAAAAATCTTATAGACTGCAAATTCATCATAACCGCTTTCATCAATGATCTGACGGACGCTCCGGGTGCCGTCAATAAGGGAAAGTATCCGCCATTCATTGGCATTGAGCTTTATTTCTTCCTTGCTCTGCATTTTTCCCGACATTTTAAAAACAATCCGGTCACTGGGAATATATTGCTGAAGAACAGATAATTCATCAATCCGGCGGGATGCTTCAAGAATTAGCTTCATTGGGTTTAGTTGGGTAATGATCATGCCTTTCAGGTTCAATTTGGCATCTTTATATTCAAACCTGCCTTTTTTCCAGAACAAAAGATTATATAAAATTGCTTCCACTTGTTTTGTATTATATTTTTTGAGGGTATCAAGGGAAATATATCCTTTATCCACCAAAATTTTTCCCAAGTGCATATTCTCTTCTTTGGCAGATGCAAGGCATTTTTGGAGCTGATCTGCGGAAATAACTCCATCTGCTCTCATCAGAGACCCAAGTCTTGCTTCTTTTAAAGATGCTGAGGCATATACAATGGTTCCCTGATCAAAAAAAACACGGCTTTCTTCATCATCCGAGGAAACTGTCAAAACCCCTGTTTTCTGATCATTGCAGAGAAGCTGAAGAATGCTTGCAAGTGTTAAGCCCTCAAAATCGCCCTGAAGATTCATAATGTCTTTTTTTGCCCTTTTTTTATCTTTTTATTCCAGTCTTTCGTGTTCTTAATACCGTTGAAAAACCTAAGGTTGACCATTACTATGCCACAATATTGAGGTGAATACAATATTATCCTGACTGCCCAAAATTTCAGAAAAATGCTTTAACGCATTGACAAAAACCATTCTGTTTAATATGGTTCGTATACAAAGGAATTATACATGGCACAATTATTACCTGATGATGTTCCGGACTGCTTGATATTTCTTCTGGCAAAAGTATATCAAAAAGCCCATGCATCTTTTAAAAAACAACTCAACCCCTACGGCCTCACCAATATGCAACACCTGGTGCTCGAGAGCCTTTGGTATAAACAGGGCATGACGGCTTCACAAATGGGAAAATTTCTGATTCTGGACAAAGCCACGCTTTCAGATGTTCTCGACAGAATGGTGAAAAGCGGATGGATTGAAAAAAGGCCCGATGAAAATGACCGGAGATTATCTTCCCTTTACACTTCAAAAAAAGCCGACGATTTAAAACAGGAACTGATCATGGAACGCCGGAATGCGAATGAAGAGCTGATGAAAGGCTTTTCTTCCGAAGAAAAAATTTTATTCAGGCGGCTTTTGATTGATATGATCAACAAAGAATAAAAGGTTTGGATACTAACTGATATTGTCATCATATCCTAAGAATAAAGGAAACCGACATGTTTTTATTAAATCCCAAAACACAGTCTTTTGACCACCTTGATGCAGAATCAAAAGCCATCATGGAAAAAACCATTGCCTATTTTGAAAACAGGGGCAAAAAAAAATTAAAATCCGACTATCATGAAAGAATATGGTATGCGGATTTTCTTTCATTTTTAAAAGAAAACAAAATCTTGGCTACCCTCCTGACACCGGCAACATATGCAAACGGGGACCCCAATATGCGCTGGGATACCAGAAGAATCTGCGATTTCAATGAAATCTTAAGCTTTTACAACCTGTCCCACTGGTATACCTGGCAGGTTTCCATTCTGGGGCTTGGCCCCATCTGGATGAGTAAAAATGAGACCATAAAAACTAAAACCGCCCAATTATTAAAAGAAGGCCATATCTTTGCCTTTGGGCTATCGGAAAAAGCCCATGGCGCCGATCTTTATTCCTCCGACATGTCTCTCACCCCTCTTGGAGATGGCCGCTATGTGGCCGACGGGGGAAAATACTATATTGGAAATGCCAATAAGGCAGGCATTGTTTCCACTTTTGGAAAAAATTCAGAAACAGATGACTATGTCTTTTTTGCTGTAAATCCTGAACATGAAGCTTATGATCTGGTACAGAATGTAGTTGACTGGGAAGGGTATGTGGCCGAATATGCCCTGAACGGCTATCCGGTCACAGAGGCCGATATCCTCTCAACAGGACGGGAAGCCTGGGATTCTGCCTTGAACACCATCAATATCGGGAAATTCAATCTTGGCTGGGCCTCCATCGGCATCTGTACCCATGCCTTTTACGAAGCCCTTAACCATGCCGCCAACCGGAATCTCTACGGCAAATGGGTGACGGATTTCCCGCATATCCGTCAGATGTTTGTGGATGCTTATACAAGGCTTGTGGCCATGAAACTTTTTTCCGGTCGAGCAGCGGATTATTTCAGAAGTGCATCCAAGGATGACCGGCGATATCTCCTTTACAACCCCATGGTGAAAATGAAGGTTCCAAGCCAGGGGGAAACCGTTATCAATCTTTTATGGGATGTCATTGCTGCAAGGGGATTTGAAAAAGATGTGTATTTTGAAATGGCTGCAATCGATATCCGGGCGCTCCCCAAGCTTGAAGGCACCGTTCATGTCAACATGGCTCTGATCATCAAATTCATGGCCAATTATTTTTTTAACCCCGGTCAATTCCCGGTAATTGCAAAAAGAGATGATGCGGCCTGTGATGAATTTCTGTTTGACCAGGGAGAAACAAAAGGACTTGGGAAAATCCAATTCCATGACTTCAATATCGCTTACAACAGTGTAACTCTGCCGAATATAGCCATATTTAAGGAACAAATCGCTCTGTTAAAAGAAATGCTCATCAAAGCCACACCAAACGAAAATCAGGCAAAAAACATGGATTTTCTATTGTATCTGGGTGAGATGTTCACGCTTGTGGCCTATGGCCAATTGATTATTGAAAAATTCAACATGGAAGGGTTTGAAGAAGATCTTCTGGAACAGATCTTTGATTTTATGATCCGTGATTTTTCAGAATTTGCTTTGAAACTCTACTCAAAAACAGATACCTCTGATATCCAGATGGCGTATTGTCAGAAGATGATTAAAAAGCCGGTGACCGATAAAAACAGGTTTGCAAAAATATGGGAAACGCATGTCATGGCATTGAAAGACACCTATCACATGAATGCCTGATAGATGTTTTGAGGATCGGCAGAATCAAAAAATGGATATAGTTGTCAGATTGTTTTAAAAAAACTTTTTAAAGCTGAAGCCTCATTTTTCAATTGGTCCAACACGTCCCTGCTGTGGTTTAATTTCTTCTGTTTTCCCAACAGCTCCAGTTCATGAGCTTTTTGGGACAGCCCCGTGGCGGTCAGATTGGCAGCACCTCCTTTAATGGCATGGGCTTCTTTTTTGACGGTTTCATGATCTTTTTTTTCGATTGCTCTTTCTATAACAGGCAGTTTTTTTGTTACATTTTCAAAAAACTCATCCATGACCTCTTTTAAAAATTCTTCATCCCCTTCAAACTCCTCCAGGGCTTTTTCATAATTCATGGGATAACCCGGGTTGTTTTCAGTTTGTTCAAGGCCATTTTCTTGCCGGGTTGTTTTTAATTTAGTCGACCCTGAAAAAGAGTTTTAATATTTGAATTTATTTGATAATTTGATAAAAATGTGGTAATTATTTTGCAAGATTTTGGCAATAACCTTAACATTTTCTTGCAAATTTTATCATGAAACCGAAAAAATCCCCCATAGCAGAAAAACAAGAAGATCTTTTCAGATCTCAGCTGGCAAACATCATAAATACAAGTCATAGCCTGGTAAAATTATCAAAGGTGGTAAACTGGGAAGAATTGGAAAAAGCCTTTGGAGAGACCTTTTGCGATGATAACGGCAGGCCTGGAGTTTCAACCCGGTTAATGGTGGCGCTTCATTATTTGAAATACTCCTACAATCTGAGCGATGAAGATGTTGTCAAAGGATGGGTGGAAAATCCGTATTGGCAATACTTCAGCGGAATGAAATGGTTTGAGCATGAACTGCCCATCAATCCATCCAGCATGACCCGGTGGCGCAAACGGATAGGATCGGCAGGAGCAGAGCAACTTTTAAAGGAAACCATAGAATCCGGCCTAAAACTGAAAGCCATAAAAATCAGCCAGCTTAAAAGAGTGAATGTTGATACAACAGTTCAGGAAAAAGATATCCGGTTCCCAACCGATGCCAGACTGTATGACCGGGCAAGAGAATGCCTTGTAAAAGCTGCCCAAAAAAGGAACATTGAGTTAAGACAAAATTACAATCGCAAATCCAAGCAGATCCTTATTCAACAAAGCCGGTACGCCCATGCAAAACAAATGAAACGGGCAAAGAAAGCAACCCGGAACTTAAAAACATTTTTAAGCAGAGTGATCAGAGACATCCGGCGAAAGAGTCCCAACCCGGACATAGAACTCAAAGACCTTTTAACAGTAAGCGATCGCATTGCCACTCAACAAAGAAAAGATAAAAACAAAATTTACAGTGTCCATGAACCCCATGTAGAATGCATCAGCAAGGGCAAAGCACATAAAAGATACGAATTCGGCTGCAAGGTCAGTGTTGCAGCAACCAGTCGTGGCGGATGGTTTATAGGAGCCCAGGCAATACATGGAAATCCTTATGATGGTCATACCTTATCAAAAACATTGGAACAGATAGAAAGGACCTCTCAAAAGCCGGAGCAGATATTTGTTGACCAGGGATATCGAGGCCATGATTATGAAGGAGAGATTGAGGTCCATGTGGATAAAAAACGCAGAGGCGGAACAGCCAAGGCCCTATGGCGCTGGATGAAAAGACGAGCAGCAATAGAACCCGGCATCGGCCATCTGAAACAAGGACATCGTATGGATCGAAACCGGTTAAAGGGAGAAGAAGGTGATCGTATCAATGCCATCCTGAGCGCAGCCGGAATGAACTTCAGAAAGCTGGCCAAATGGCTGGTGGACTTTTTTTATTTTTTATTTGGCAGATCGTTTTCAATGTCCCGATCGCCGGTTACAATGATATTGTCCTATCGGGCAATCGCGGAATATGAGTTTTTCAGGATCGACTAATTTATGATTTTTTTCTGAATCAGCCTTTGAAATCCATTTATCGATCATGGCAAGAAAAGAGTCCCGTCTCAGGGGTTTTGTCATATAATCGTCCATATCCGCTTTCAGACAATTCTCCTCATACCCTTTTATTGCATGGGCCGTAAGGGCAACAATAGGGGTTCTCAGCGGCTTTTCAACAAGGGCGCTCAAGATCTTTTCATGTTTTCTGATTTCACGGGTGGCTTCATATCCGTCCATCTCTGGCATCTGGATATCCATGAGAATCCAGATCAAACTTTTTTTCCTTGAACAGCCGGACTGCTATTTTGCCGTTTTCGGCAAGATCGGCAGTGTACCCTCCATTTTCCAGATGTTTCAGGGCGATTTGCTGATTGGTGGGATAATCCTCAACAATGAGAATTCTTTTGTTTTTCGTAAACTGTTCGGCAATGGTATGCTTTGTGACCAGGGCTCTTTTGCCTTTGGAAGAAAGAATTACGCGGCCCATAACCGTTTCAATTGCTAATTTGAGTTCTTCGCGTTTTACCGGTTTTGACAGATACCCGTTTATTCCGATATCTTTGCAACGTTTGCTGTCTCCCTGTTGTCCGCCGCCTGTCAGAAGAATGATAGGGGTATTTGAATACCGCATATTGCTTCTGATCCTGCGGGCAAATTCAAACCCATCCATTTCAGGCAGTCTGCCAATGACAAGAATGATATCTGGGATTTTTCCATGACCATCCGGATCTTCAAAAAAGGATAAAGCCTCCTGACCATTTTCTGCCGCCTGAATATTCGCTCCAAAAGACTTCAGATATTGGGTCAGAACATACATATTTGTTCTATTCTGATCTGCCACTAGAACGGTTTTTTCATTAAACCCGATATGAACCGTTTCTGCTTCAGTGGTTTCTTCGGCTTTTTCAAACTGCAACATAAACCAGAAAGTACTTCCTTTTCCTTCTTCACTTTCAAGCCCTATTTTGCCGCCCATCAACTCGACCAGTTGTTTGGATATGGTTGTGCCAAGACCTGTTCCGCCATATTTGCGGGTGGTCGATCCATCGGCCTGGCTAAAGCTGTCAAAAATTGCGGCCTGCTTATCAAAGGGTATCCCGATCCCTGTGTCTTTGATATTAAATTTAAGCTCCACGCCTGTTTTATAATCTCTTACAAGTTCTCCCTGAACAAATATCTCCCCTTCATGAGTGAATTTTATGGCATTGGAGACCAGATTCACAATGATCTGGCGCAGCCGCCCGGGATCGCCTTTAAGATAATCCGGAATATCAGGGGCCAGAAATGAAATAAAATCAATGCCTTTGTCATTAACTCCCATGGCCATGGTTGAACAGGCCTGTTCAAATGTATGACGGATATTAAACGGTATGTTTTCAATCTCAAGTTTACCGACTTCGATTTTTGAAAAATCCAGGACTTCGTTGATAATCCCCAATAGATTATCTGCTTCGGACTCTATGGTTGAAACTAGTTTTTTCAATTCCTTATTTTGTTTGACATGCTCCAAGGCAAGCTCTGCCATTCCCATGATCCCGTTGATGGGCGTCCGGATCTCATGGCTCATATTGGCAAGAAATTCCCCCTTTGCCTGGGAAGCGGCTTCAGCATCAATCTTTGCCTTTTTCAATTTCTTTTCGATCTGAATTCTCTCGGAAATTTCCGCCGTCAGCTCCTTGGTCCTGCCGGCTACAATTTGCTCAAGGTTTTCCTTATGTTCTTTCAGTTCATTTTGTATTTTTCGAAAAATAATAATCTGGGAAATCAGGCTGGGAAAAACCTCTAAAGGACGAACGGTTTCATCGGTAGGCCTTTTTCCCGATTTGGAATCATCAACGGAAATCACCCCCATTAAATTTCCCTGGGCATCGTTCATCCGGATAAAAAGCATATCATCCGGGTGCCAGGTATGTCTGGGATCAAATTTTATATGGCTGCCGAATATGGGAAGCTCTTCACCAAGAATTTTATTGGCCGTGTGGGGAAGATAACAGGAAAACCGCCCTATCTTAATCCCTGCGTTAAATATATTTTCGTAAAATTCTCTGGGCGCATCCTTTGAGCGAATGCGGGCAATCTCCGCAGGATCAATTCCTTCAAATCCTATAATCTGTCTGTATGGCGGATCATTTATAAAATAGGACATAATCAGCCGCTTATAGTCCGAATGTGAAACAATTGCTTTACTGATATCTCTGAAAAGCTGATTTTCATCTTTTATAGAAATAATGGATGCTGCCACCAGACTGAATTCTTCTGTCTGGCGGGACAGTTGCCGTATGCGCGTTTCCCTTTCCCGGATAATTTCCTGGGATTTTTTCCGGTCAATGGCCAGGGCAACCTGATCTGAAATGGCTGCCAAAAGATTCATATCTTTCTGGGTAAAATATTCCGGGTCATGATAATGCTGGACCGCCATCACCCCGATGACCTCATTTCTGACAATCAGAGGGACTCCAAGCCAGATCAGGGGCATCATTCCGCCGATCCGTCCCTCAGCCTTTCTTTTTCTTGCCATTTCTTCGGTCAGAAATACAGGTTTTTTGGACCGGAGAACATCTGCTGTGATGTAATTGGTTTCAAAAACATTATTGACTGTAAATGAAATGGTTTCTTCAGAATCATATTCATCAAGATAAAAAGGAAAATGCAAAGATTTCTTATCATCTTTTAAAATACCGATAAAAAAATTCGGCAGTTTCATCAAATTATTCAGGGATTGGTAAATCGATACATATAAATCATCCAGGTTGTCAGTTGTATTCACTGCATTGGCAATTGAATATAGGGTTTGGGTCACCTTTTCATTCTGTTTTAGATTCTCTTCACTTTGTTTTCTCTCAATGGCCAATGCAATAAATTGAGAGACCGTACTGAGCAATTCCACATCGTTTTCCGTATACATATCCTCAGAAGTATAACTTTGAAGCACAAAAGCACCCAGCACTTCTTTTTTTACTTTCAAGGGAACGCCAACCCATACTTTACTGGGAGTCCCTACGGCTTTTTTTTCTGACTCGGCGTACATCTTTCTGAGTTCTTTTTCCCGGATCAAAAGAGGCTTTTTTTCATTGATCACTCTTGCAGTAAGAGAATTTTTCTTACTGATTTCAAATACTTCAACAAAGCCATGGTCCATCTCATCCACAAGATAAGGGAAAAATATGGAATCTTTCTCTTTATTATAAATGGCTATATAAAAATTATCGACATTGAGAATTTTACCCAGGGACCGGTGAATCGCTTGATATAGTTCATCAAGATTAAATGTGCTGTTTACCGCACTTGAGATTTCAAATAATACCTGAATGGTCTTATCTGCATCGCGGGTTTTTGGAACCCGGGCTTCAGCCTCCCTGCTCATTTCATCACCATTAATTTATGGATACCTTGTTATCTGTGTGACTCCAATGCTTAATAAGTTGCATAATATTGATTTTTGTGGTTTATCACTGTCATGAAAAAAAGATATTATACTTCGAAAAAATACAATAAAAAAAAAGAAATAAAAACCACTGCCAATATAATGCAACCCGGCTCTGATAAGTCCTTAAAACACGTGTTTGAGAAAATCGGAACCCCTGAGCAACTGCAGTTTAAACCGGATCTTTTTCAAATACAAGCGCTTGAAGCAATTAAAAAATCCGACTGTCTTGTCACCGCACCGACAGGCGCAGGTAAAACCTGGATTGCCGAACAGGTAGCCAATGATATCATACGAAAAAACGGAAAGGTCTGGTATGCAACTCCCTTAAAAGCTTTGACCAATTCAATCCATTCTCAGTTTTCAAAAATTTTCGGGAAAGAAACTGTGGGCATACTGACCGGCGATATTAAAGAAAATCCGGATGCCGCCATTGTCATCGGAACCACGGAAATATTGAGAAATCAACTCTATGACGCCATGTATACCGGTGAAAATTTAACCTCGGATCTTATCATTCTGGATGAAGCCCATTTTCTTGGAGATGAACAAAGAGGCGTAGTTTGGGAGGAAGTGATTATTTATCTGCCGGTTCGAATCCCGCTGCTTCTCCTCTCTGCCACCATTGGAAACCCATTATCCATAGCCGAATGGCTTGAATCCATCCGGGGCAAAAAATGCCATGTCATAAAAGCCTATGATCGTCCGGTTCCTCTTTTCCCGCTTTTTTTACACCCCACAGGCACCCTTTTCCCCTTGACCGAGGAGCCGGAATCAGAAGGGAAAAAAATCCTTTATAAAAAAGTATCCAAACTTGCCAATATAAAAAACAAACCCATGGTATCGCATAATGAAAAACTGCCGCCCTTTGGAGATATCCTTCATATCCTTCATGCCTATGATCTTCTTCCGGCCATTTTTTTCTTAAAATCAAGATCAGACTGTGATCAGGCCATCAAACTCTGCAATTCAAAGCTCCTTTTTAAAAACCCGGAGAGGAAAAAGGCCTTGATGGACAAAATAGGTGAACTCGTATCCGATCACCCCCATCTGAAAAACCACAACCAGCGACACTATCTTGAAAGAACAGCAACCGCATCCCATCACAGCGGCCATCTGCCGGTCTGGAAAGCTGTGGTGGAAACCCTGATGGCAGGGGGTTTTCTGGATGCCATGTTTGCAACCTCCACTGTGGCGGCAGGGGTTAATTTTCCTGCACGATCCGTGGTCATTCTGAATTCGGACCGGTTTAATGGTGTGGAGTTTATGCCGCTCACCCCCAGCGAGCTCCAGCAGATGTCCGGAAGGGCTGGGCGACGGGGCATGGATAATATCGGATTTTGTATAGTCATGCCTGGCAAATTTATGGATTTGAACCATATCGTCAAATTGATGAATTCTCCTCCATCTGATATCGAAAGCCGGATCAATATCAATTTCTCAATGGTTTTGAACCTTCTTTTATCCCATACCCCGGACCAGATCAAACTGCTTCTTGAAAAATCCTTTGCCTCTTATCTGATCCGTTCCGGAAAAAAAAGGGGAAAGACTGCAAGAAAAAGATTTGGAATGGATCTTGAATTTCTCTGGGATGACTTCATGGATCATATGGATTTTCTTTTATCTGAAAAATTTGTTACAGAGAACGGCAAACTGACGGAGGACGGTCTATGGGCCTCCAAACTCAGAATCGACTCTCCGATACTGGTAGCCCAAAGCATCAGGAACACTCTTTTGCCGCAATCGGACCCGGCCCTTTTGGCTGCCATTGTCAGTTCCTTTGTCAATGAAAGGGAATTCAATGATGAGCCTTTATACAACAAGGCTCTTCCCAAGGGGCTGAAAGATAAGTTCCTTGATGTGAGAAAAGAATTAAAACCTTTTGCTGTTAACATGCTTAAAAAAGGGTTCAGCGCCCCCAATCTTTTTATTCAGCCAAGTCTTTTGCTCTATTTCTGGGCCCACAACGAACCCTGGGAAAATATCTGCACCCTCTATGATTTTTCAGAAGGTGATCTGGCCCGCTTAATCATGAGAACAGGTGAAAACTTAAGACAGATCGCCAAACTTGAAGATAGTTTTCCGGAACTTGCAAAAACTGCAGGACAAGCTATTGATCTTATATTAAAAGAGCCTGTAGTGATATATTAGAATCAAATTAGACCAAAGAAGGAGTAGAAAAATGACCGAAGATACCAAAAAAGTGATTTATTCCATGATGAATGTGGGTAAATTCCATGGAACAAAACAAGTTCTTAAAAATATCTGCCTGTCCTATTTTTATGGGGCAAAAATTGGGGTGCTGGGCCTGAACGGTTCCGGCAAAAGTTCATTGCTCAGGATCATGGCCGGAGTTGACAAGGAATTTGCCGGAGAGACTATTCTGTCCAAAGGCTTTACCATTGGGTATCTTGAGCAGGAGCCCCTTGTGGACAGTAAAAAAACCGTCAGGGAAGTGGTTGAAGAAGGCGTCAAGGAAACCGTGGAATTATTAAATGAATATGAAACCATTTCTGCGGAATTTGCCAATCCCATGTCGGATGACGAAATGGATAAACTTCTGGAAAAACAGGGCAAGCTCCAGGAGAAACTGGATCTGATCAATGCCTGGGACCTTGATTCCAGGTTAAAAATGGCCATGGATGCCTTAAGATGCCCGGAGGGGAACACACCTGTCAATGTGATTTCAGGCGGTGAAAAAAGGCGGGTGGCCCTTTGCCGCCTTTTGCTTCAAAAACCCGATATCCTCTTGCTGGATGAGCCCACCAACCATCTGGATGCCGAATCCGTGTCCTGG
>CAZWMY010000085.1:0-18251 GCA_964635025.1 uncultured Desulfobacula sp.
CGGAGAAAAAAATCGAACAGGACCGAAAAGCCATGGGCATTGTCCCGGTTTACAAACTGGTGGATACCTGTGCCGCAGAATTCAGGGCTGCCACGCCCTATTATTATTCAACCTATGAATCGGAATGCGAAGCAAGGGTATCAGACAAAAAAAAGGTCATCATCCTGGGCGGCGGCCCCAACCGGATCGGCCAGGGCATTGAATTTGACTATTGCTGTGTCCATGCCTCCTTTGCCTTAAGAGAAGAAGGCGTGGAATCCATCATGGTCAATTCCAACCCGGAAACCGTGTCCACGGATTATGATACGTCTGACAAGCTTTATTTTGAACCCCTGACACGGGAGGATGTCCTTCACATTGTTGAAAAAGAAAAACCCTTTGGTGTCATTGTTCAGTTCGGCGGGCAGACGCCTTTGAATCTTGCCTCTGACCTTCAAAAAGCCGGAGTCCCCATCATCGGCACCAGCCCGGACAGCATTGACCGGGCCGAAGACCGGGATCTGTTCCAGGAAATGCTCAAAAAGCTTGGCCTTCGTCAGCCTGAAAACGGGATTGCCCTGAGCCTTGACGATGCCTTTAAAGTGGCCAGAGATATCGGGTACCCGGTCATGGTCCGTCCCTCCTTTGTCCTGGGCGGCCGCGCCATGAAGATTGTCTATGATGAAAAAGACCTGGAAGAATTTTTTAATCTGGCGGTTGAGGCCTCACCGGATAAGCCCGTTCTCATCGATAAATTCCTTGAAGAAGCGTTTGAACTGGATGTGGATGTCATTTCCGACGGAGAAAGAACCGTTATCGGCGGCATGATGGAGCATATTGAAGAAGCCGGTATCCATTCCGGGGATTCAGCCTGCGTGCTTCCTCCGTATTCCATTTCCAAGGCCCATATTGATGAAATGGCCGAAGCAGCCCGTGCCATTGCAAAGGAATTAAATGTCAAAGGGCTCATGAACATCCAGTTCGGCATCATGAATGACAAGGTCTATATCATTGAGGTTAACCCGAGAGCCTCCCGGACCATTCCCTTTGTTTCCAAAGCCATCGGTGTGCCCCTGGCCAAGCTTGCCACCAAGGTCATGCTGGGGAAAACCCTTGAAGAGCTCGGCTTTACAAAGGAAATCATTCCGCCTTATTATTGCGTGAAAGAAGCGGTCATGCCCTTTGACCGGTTTGAAAACGTAGACCCGGTTCTGGGCCCTGAAATGAAATCAACGGGTGAAGTCATGGGAATAGACAAGGATCTGGGGGCGGCCGTTGCTAAATCACAATTGGCTGCCGGACAGAAGCTTCCGTCTGAGGGCATGGTCTTTATCAGCGTCCAGGATAAAGATAAGGAAAAAGCCCTTCCCATTGTCCGAAAATTTCATACCATGGGGTTTACCATCATGGCGACCCGGGGAACGGCCCAGTTCCTTACCGAAAACGATATCCCCACAAAAACCGTAAAAAAAGTGTCTGCCGGGCGGCCCCATGTGGTGGATGCCGTGACCAACAATGAAATCCAGTTGATCCTGAACACCGGTGCTTCCAGCCAGACCCAGCGGGATGGGTATGAAATCCGGCGGGCGGCCATCAAATACAAAATTCCCTATGCCACCACCACAGACGGGGCAAGGGCTATTTGCAGCGCCATTGAAGCCTTGAAAAAAGAAACCCTGTCCGTAAAAACCATCCAGGACTACCACCGGGAAAACAACCATGCATGATTTATTTAGTGCCAGCGAACGTCCCAAGGATGAATGCGGTATCTTTGGGCTGTACCGGCATCCAGAAGCCGCAAAGATAACCTATTTCGGTCTTTATGCCCTCCAGCACCGGGGACAGGAAAGCGCCGGGATCTCCGTCAACCGGGGAATAACCGATGCCATCTATTCCCATAAAGGCATGGGGCTTGTTCCGGAAATCTTTGACATGGACGATCTTGAGAGAATCGAAGGGGGATCTGCCATCGGTCATGTCCGGTATTCCACAACCGGAGACTCTGTTTTAACCAATGCCCAACCCTTTGTGGTGAATCATCGTCACCGCTCCTATGCCGTGGCCCACAACGGGAATCTTGTGAATGCCCATATCCTTAAAGAAGAACTGGAAGAACAGGGTTCCATATTTCAGACCACCATGGATTCAGAGGTGTTTCTTCATCTTTTCATCAAAAACCTGATGAAAGGAGATGTGGTCAGTGCGGTTCAAAAAGCGGTTTCAAAAATTGAAGGCGCTTATTCCATCATTCTTCTGACCTGCAAGGGCGAAATAATCGGTATGAAAGACCCCAACGGGTTCAGGCCCCTGGCCCTGGGCAAACTCAACGGCCATTATGTCTTGGCCTCGGAAACCTGCGCCTTTGATCTTATCCAGGCTGAATTTATCCGTGAACTGGACCCCGGGGAAATCGTCATCATCAATGAAGACGGCATCAAAAGCTTCCGGCACCCAAAAGCTGCCAAGCACAAAACCATCTGCATATTTGAATATATCTATTTTGCCAGACCCGACTCCACCATTGACGGCCTCAACGTCTATGAGATGAGAAAAGCCCATGGCAAACGGCTGGCCCAGGAATCCCCGGTGACGGCAGACCTTGTCATGCCCTTTCCTGATTCCGGAAATTATGCAGCCATCGGGTATGCCCGGGAATCCGGCATCCCCTTTGAAATGGGAATGATTCGAAACCATTATGTGGGGCGAAGTTTTATTCAGCCCACCCAGTCCATGCGGGATTTTGCCGTCAGGGTAAAACTCAACCCGGTGCGGGAGCTGATCAGAGGCAAAGACATCATTATCATTGAAGATTCCATTATCCGCGGCACTACGGCCAAGACGCGAGTCAAGGCCTTGCGGGAACTCGGTGTCAACAAGGTGCATATGCGTATCTCCTGTCCTCCCCATCGCTTCCCCTGCTATTATGGAATCGATTTTTCCAGCAAGGGAGAACTCATTGCCGCACAAAAGAGTGTGGAAGAGCTCCGGGACCATTTGGGGCTTGACTCTTTGAAATACCTGTCCATTGAAGGCATGCTGGAGGCCACTGGCGTCGAAAAACCGGAGCAAAATTTCTGTAAGGCCTGTTTTGACGGGCAATACCCGGTCCCCTTTGACCCCAAATTTACCAAGCAATGTATGGGATAACATGCAAAAAAAGACGGTTGCATTTTCAAAGGATTCATCCAATCTTTTTTTCCACATCCTGACAAACTGTAACCTTTCCTGCTCTCACTGCTATATCAATAAGGAACAGCACGGAACCAACACCCTTGATATTGACACCATAGAAGCCTGGCTCACCCTTTTTGCCGAAAATGCCTCGTCAACAAATCTTATTTATCTCGGTGGAGAACCCACCCTTCACCCGGATCTTTCTTTGGCCGTCAAGGCAGCAAAAAAGATCGGTTTCAAATCCATTACCATTGATACCAACGGATATCTCTTTCATGATATCCTCAATCAGATTTCCTGCAACGACATTGATTTCCTGTCATTTTCCCTGGATGGGGCCACAAGAAAAACCAATGATGCGATCAGGGGAAAGGGGAGCTTTGACAAGGTTATGGAAGGCCTGGGACAGGCACGGGCTAAAAATTTTTCCTGTTCAATGATTTATACGGTGTCGGATAAAAATATCCATGAACTGGAACTCATGCCACATCTTGTCCGTGATCTTGACCTGAAACGCTTTTTTATCCAGGTCATCGGCATGAGAGGGGCATCTTCAAAAAAAAGCAGCCTCCAGGTTTCAAAAAAAACCTGGCTCGATATTATCCCCCGGGTGGCAGAAGCCATTGCCGATGAGGGTATTGTCGTGACTTATCCAAAGGTGTTTTTAGGGTGGGATGAAATTTTTGAATGTGCGGGCAATGTGGCGCAAAACTATTTTATTTTTCCCAACGGCAGGGTCTACCAATGCCCCATCTGTGAGGATTTCCCCCTTCATTCCTTTGAAATAAGAGGAAACAAGCTCGTTTCCACCCCAAAAATAAATGAAAAAGACCTGTTTTATCTTACAATTCCTGAAGGCTGTGTCATGAATAAACTCATTCAGCCCCAAAACCTTGCCTATGATAAAACCGGCTTGCCTGAATACAAGGTTGCCTGCTGCATGCTCAAAGAAGAAATTTTAAGCCTTTGATTTCTTGACTTTGGATAGTTTTCATATTATCCCAAAACGGCCTTTTTCTCATAAAAGGCACAAAGAAAGGAAACCCGTGTGTCAACAATAGATATCAGGCCGGCAACACCCATGGACGCTGAATTGATTCTGCATTTTGTATCCGAGCTTGCAAAGGAAGAAAAAGCAGACCATGAAGTAGACGCAGACAAAGAGCAGATTGTGAAAACCATGTTTTCAAATCAATCCACCTGCCATGCCCTTATATGCGAAAAAGACCATATACCCATCGGCTTTGCTGTTTATTTTTTTAATTATTCCACCTGGCAGGGAAAAAACGGGATTTATATTGAAGATCTTTTTATTCTTCCTGAATACAGAAACGGCGGAGCTGGAAAAATGATCCTTAAATACATCTCCGGTCTGGCCCTTGAAAAAGACTGCGGCAGGGTGGAGTGGTCAGTATTAGACTGGAACACATCAGCCATCGGCTTCTATGATGCCTTGGGTGCCGAGCCTTTGAAAGACTGGATCAGATACCGTTTATCCGGAGAGACCTTAAAAAAAACAGCCCTGTCATAACCCAAAGGATTGATATGTTTGACCTTTCAAAGATTGAAAAACTTTTCCGCCTCATGAAGGAGAAAAGAGTTAATGCCGTTGTTGTCGGACCATCAAGCACGCTTGAATTTCTGACCGGGTTTAGCCCTGTGGGGTGCGAACGGTTTCAGGCCCTTTTTATTACCAGCGAAAAACAATATTTTTATATCTGCAACCTGATATATGCCGAAGACATGAAAAGATGGTTTGATAAAGCTGCTCCATTTTATATCTGGAATGACGGACAAGGGTTTCATGAAACCCTTAAAAAAGCGGTTACGGATTTTGGCCTTGCCCATAAACCAATGGCGCTGGGAGAAAGCATCCGGGCTGTAGACCTCATTGAGATGAAATCCATTTTCCCATGCGAATTTTTAAATGGCGTAGAGCTTCTTGAAGAACTGCGCATCATCAAATCGGAACAGGACCTTGATAAAATGAGAATGGCTGCCCGTATGGCCGATTCGGTCATGGACGACCTGACCCGGTTTATCAAACCCGGCATGACGGAAAAAGACATCAAGATTAAAATTGAAGCGCTGTTTATTGAAAAAGGGGCTGATGGCCTTTCATTTTCCCCGATTGTGGCCTGCGGCGCAAATAATTCAAGACCCCATTACCGGGAAAATACCGGTGTCATTGCAAAAAAAGATGTTCTTCTGCTGGATTTCGGATGCCGTTACCAGGGGTTTTGCTCCGATATTTCCAGGACTTTTTTTATCGGCAGCATCTCAAAGGAAGAAGAAAGAATCTATACCATTGCCAGGCAGGCACAGGCGGCAGGGGTTCAGGCAGCCAAAAAGGGAACCCGGTGCTGCGATGTGGACCGAACAGCCAGGACATACATTGAAAGCCATGGCATGGGCCATTATTTTTTAAACCGGACAGGCCATGGCATCGGTTTTGATGTCCATGAGGCCCCTTATATCAACGGGAACAACGAAAGGCAGCTTGAAAAAGGGATGGTTTTCAGTATTGAGCCCGGCATCTGCATTCCGGGAAAGGTGGGCATGAGGGTGGAAGATATTGTGGCCATCAACCACCAGGGTGAAACAGAGGTCTTAAATCAATTTACAAGGGATATCGTCATTATCAACTGATCATTTTTTCTTTGATTTTTTCTTTCTGGTTTTTTCCCATTCTTCCTGTTCTTTGATCATCTCTTTGATGCTCACGTCTTCGTTAGACAGGGAAACCGTAAAATCATATTCTTTTTTACCGACCGGTATGACTTCGATTTTCTTGTTTAAAAAGGCCTGGATAGCCTCAAACCGTTCTTTTTCTTCAGTGCTGCAAAAGGAAACGGCAATCCCTTTTTTAACCCCCCGCCCGGTTCTTCCCACCCTGTGGACATAATTTTCATTTTTATCCGGAAGATCATAATTAATAACAAAATTGACATCCGGGATATCGATTCCCCTGGCACTGACGTCCGTTGCAATCAAAACCCGGGTCAGTCCCTCTTTAAACCCGTCCATGGCCTTTGTTCTGCCTTCCTGGTCCTTTTCACCATGAAGGGTGACCGACTCAATCCCCACCCGTTCAAGGGCTTTGGCAACCCGTTCCGCCCTGACCCGGGTTCTTACAAAGACAATGATCTTTGCCTCAGGATGATCCGTGATGAACCGCCGTAAAAAAAACCGCTTGTCATCCATTTCCACAAACATGATAAAATGGGTAACATTTTTTGAAACCGGGTCTTCCGGAGATATCTGGATTCTGATGGCCGATGTTTTCACCTGGGAAAAGGCCAGTTTTTTAATCTCTTTATTAATGGTGGCGGAAAAGAAAAGGGTCTGGTGTTTTTGGACCAGCATTTTCTTGATAGCCATGATATCTTTGATAAATCCAGGGTCCAGCATCCGGTCCGCCTCATCAAGGATAAGGGTATCGACATGATTAATAGTGATGGCGCCCTGGCTGATCAGATCAAACATGCGTCCGGGGGTTGCCACCAGCATGTCAATACCGTCAGCCAGCTTTTTGATCTGCCGGTCCTGTTCCACACCGCCGAAAACGGCAAAGGCCGATACTTTTGTGTGTCTTGACAGATCATTCAGTACTCCGCCGATCTGGGCGGCAAGCTCCCTTGTGGGCACCATGATGATGCACTTTATGCCAAAAGATTTTTTTGATGTTTTCATCCTGTGGATTCTATCAATGACAGGAATGGCAAATGCAGCTGTTTTTCCGGTTCCGGTCTGGGCAACGGCAAGAACATCCTCGCCTTTTAAAATGGATGGGATGGCCTTAAACTGGATGTCGGTCGGCCGTTTAAACCCGAGGTCGGCCAAATTTCTCTTGATATCGGATGAGATATGGTATGTTTCAAATTTCATGGGACCTTCATTGGTATTTAATTTTTGCTTTAAGATACAGTTGAATCATGAATAAAGCAACAGCCTTCTGCCCGTCTTACACCAGCCTTAAAAAATCAAATCAGTATCAGCGATCCCCTTGCCGGGCGATTTTTTCAGTTTCCATTTGCTTGTTCAGCTGCATCCATCGGCTGACAAGAGAAACCCCGATGGAGATCAGAATAATCGTCCCGATGATACCCAAAGACACGGGTGTGGGGATGTGGATGGATTTTAAGAGGAGCATTTTGGCACCGATAAACACCAGCACCAGGGACAGGCCGAATTTGAGGAAACGAAAATATTCTATGGCTCCGGCCAGGGCAAAATAAAGAGATCTCAGCCCTAAAATGGCAAATACATTGGAGGTGAAAACAATGAATTCCTTTGTTGTGATGCCGAATATGGCAGGAATGGAATCCAGGGCAAATATAAGATCGGTCGTTTCCACCATGATCAGCACTAAAAAGAGCGGGGTCAGCATGCGCCGGCCATTGACAAGGGTGATGAAATGATGTTTGTCATATGAAGGGGAAATCGGCAGAAATTTCTTGGTCAGCCTCATTAAAATATTTTTCCCCGGCTCCACGCTTTCTTCTTTGGTAAAAAGCAATTTGACGCCGCTGAAAACCAGAAACCCGCCAAAAATAACCAAAGTCCATTCAAATTGGCGTACCAGGGCGGCACCGGCCCAAATCATGAGTCCCCTCATGATCAGAGCCCCCATGATCCCCCAGAACAGAACCCGGTGCTGGTAAATTAAAGGAACCTGAAAATATCCGAAAATCAAAGCAATGACAAATACATTGTCCATTGATAGGGACAGCTCCACAATATAGCCCGTTAAAAATTCAAGGGCCTCTTCCTGCCCGCGAAGCTCATACAACCCCCAGGCAAATCCCATGGCCATGGTAAACCATATGGCGGTCCATAACAGTGCTTCTTTAAATTTGACGGAATGGGCTTTCCGGTGAAACACGCCCAGATCCAGTGCTAAAAAGAAAATGACGGCCATGACAAATAAAGTCCAGTGAATCCATGTGATTTCAGTGATCATCGGTACAATCCTTTAATAAATGGTTCGCTTCCTTGTCCAAAATAAAAAAGACCTTTACCCTCGGCATTATGCCGGGATAAAGGTCTTGTTTGCAGTATAACTGTGCCGGTTCCGGGTCTTTTGACCGTGCTGACGGATTCCGGATCGGCCATTTCTCCGACCGATAACTACTCCCCTTTAAAGTGATGACAAGGTAACTAGTCCTGCTCAGGTTGTCAAGCAATAAAAATCCATAGATCATGCTGATCCTTTCCTAACTGCCTTTTTCTTTCTCCATTTTTCATGCTTGAATGCCGGTTGACCTTGTGTCATATTGATGCCGCATCATTGATGATATTTCTTTAAAAAAGAGGGGTTGTGGCCTTAAAAAAATTAGAATTGCTGTCGCCGGCAAAAAACAGGGAGCTGGGGATGGCCGCCGTTAACCATGGTGCAGATGCGGTTTATATCGGGGCTGCCGGATTCAGCGCCAGGGCTGCGGCAGGAAATGACATTGGTGAAATTGAAAAACTGGCTGCCTATGCTCATTTTTATAACGCAAAAGTATATATTGCCCTGAATACCATTCTTTTTGACCATGAGCTGGATGAGGTTCAAAAACTGATCCGGCAATTGTGGGATGCCGGGGCTGATGCGCTGATTATCCAGGATTTGGGAATTCTTGAACTGGATCTGCCTCCCATTCCTTTGTTTGCCAGCACCCAGCTGGACAACCAAAGCGTTTCCCGTGTCCGATTTTTGGAGTCGGCAGGCTTTGAAAGGGTCATATTGGCAAGGGAGCTGTCACTTAAAGCCATAAAAGCAATCCGGCAAAACACGAGCGTAGATCTTGAAGCCTTTGTGCATGGAGCCCTTTGCGTGTGTTACAGCGGTCGATGTTATCTCAGTGCCGCCATTGGAAACAGAAGCGCCAACCGCGGGGAATGCGGGCAACCCTGCCGTCTTGCCTGGTCCCTTGTGAGCGGTACGGGCCAAATATTGTCAAAAGACCGTTACCTGCTGTCCCTGAAGGATATGAACCGGTCCGACCACCTTCATGACCTGGTTCTGGCCGGTGTCACTTCCTTTAAAATCGAAGGGCGGTTAAAGGATATGTCTTATGTAAAAAATATTACCGCCTATTACCGGAAAAAGCTCGATGACATCATTGACAGGTCATCCGGATATCTGACCGCATCATCGGGAAAAACCAATCTGTTTTTTACGCCTGACCCCCAAAAAACCTTTAACCGGGGACAAACCGATTATCTTCTCTTTGACCGTAAAGAAGATATCCAATCCCTTAATACGCCAAAATCCGTTGGTGAGAAAATCGGTATTGTCGATCATGTGGATCTCAAATATTTTACATTAAAAAAACCCCATGATCTTCATAACGGTGACGGGCTTTGTTTTATCAATCAGTCCGGAAACCTCGAAGGATTTAAGGTAAACCAAACGGATCAGGAAAAAATCTATCCTGCCGGGTATCCGGATCTGAAAAAAAGCGGTCTTTTCCCCGGTGCCGTCTTGTACCGCAACCATGACCACCTTTTCCAGAAAAGACTGGCCGGGCTTTCCTCAGAACGGAAGATTGCCCTTGACCTGACTTTTTTTGAAACCGGTCATGGCTTTGTTCTTCAAGGGACGGATGAAGATGGAAACACGGCTGAAATTGCTCTTGATGTGGAAAAGATCGAGGCAAAAGATGAGGCACTTGCCCTTGCAACCTTGGAAAAGCAATTGGGCCGCCTGGGGGATTCCCAATTTTATCTTAAGAGTCTTAGCCTAGGTTCAAAGCCTTATTTCATGATCACAAAGGATTTGAACCGGATCAGACGAGAGCTTTTGGAGGCCCTTACCCAAAAAAGAAGAGATAATTATTTCAGGAAGCCTGCAAAACCAAGGCCTCCTGTAACACCATTTTTACAAACCCATCTTGATTTTACAGCCAATGTTGCCAATCAAAACGCTGCCGGCTTTTATAAAAAGCGGGGGATCAGAACCATTGACCCTGCCTTTGAGCTTCAACAGCCAGGCTCCGGAACGGTTGTCATGACACTTCGCCACTGTATCCTGAAAGCCTTGGGGCAGTGCCGAAGGGAAGCGAACACGCAGACGGATTTATGGAAGGACCCGCTTTTTATCGAAAACAAGGCGGGAAGGTTTTTAGTTGAGTTTGATTGTGCCCGCTGTGAAATGCGGATCACACTGATATAAAAAAAGACGGGAAGGCAACCCTTTGCACAACCCGTCTTAATATAGCAATCTTATACAGCGTTTGTTCAGCTTGGGAACATTTCATCCTCAATTTCTATGGCAACGCTGCTGACATTCATCAGCGCATTAAATCTTCCAAGGGTAATGGGAAGCTGGGTTTCCACAAAAAATTGCAGGGATTTGATGACCCCCTCATAAAAAGAGATGTCTTTCTTTTTGGCGGTTTCAAGTTTATTTACGGCAAGGACGGCCCTCCAAAGCAGCATCCATGCCATGGTCACATCCCCTGTGGCATCCTGGAACGGATGGGCATTGGCAAAGGCGTTCAATACCTTTTCCGACATGGCGGTGGTCCCCATGTGAATGGCAACCTCTGCAAGTTTGTTCAGCGCTTCTTCAATCTTGACAGCCTGTTTTTCAAGCCGGGGGATGGCTTTTCCTGCCACAACCCATTTTTGCATCTCACCGAACAAGTCCATGATAGGTTTGCCTTTATTGAGCCCCAGCTTTCTTCCCAGAAGATCCATGGCCTGGATGCCATTGGTGCCTTCATAGATCAGGGTGATCCGGCAATCCCTTAACAGCTGGGCCATGGGGTATTCTTCAATAAAGCCGTACCCGCCGTAAACCTGCATGCCCTGGCTGCAGACTTCAAAGGAACGGTCTGTGACATAGCCTTTGGCAATGGGGGTCAGGACTTCAACAAAACCCTGGTATTTGTCTTTTTCTTCCTTTGTGGGGGCATGAGCGGCCATGTCGGCGGAATACTGGACAAAATACAGAAGAGATCTCATTCCTTCCACAAATACCTTCATCATCATGAGCTGCCGCTTAACATCCGGGTGATGGATAATGGTAACGGATTTGGCATTGGGGTTCATGAATTCAAGAATATTTTTCCCCTGGACCCGGTTTCTGGCATAATCAAGGGCATACATATAGGCGGCCGTGGCGCATGCAAACCCCTGGAATCCAACCAGGCGTCTGGCTTCATTCATCATGAGGAACATGGCCTGCATGCCTTTGTTTTCTTCACCCAAAAGAGTGCCGATGCAATTACCTTTGGAACCAAGGGAAAGAGAGCAGGTGCTGTTGCCGTGGATACCGAGCTTGTGCTCAATACCGGTACAGATGACATCATTGAATTCACCAGGGGTTCCATCGGGTTTTACCCTGAATTTCGGAACCAGAAACAGGGAAATACCCTTTGTGCCTTCAGGAGCGCCTTCTATTCTTGCAAGAACCGGATGAATGATGTTTTCTGCCAGATCATGGTCGCCGCCGGATATAAATATTTTTTCACCGATAATGGAGAAGGTTCCGTCTCCATTCCTGACGGCCTTGGTAGTCAGGGCGCCCACATCAGAACCGGCTCCCGGTTCCGTTAGAAGCATGGTGCCGGTCCATTTGCCGGTAAACATATTTTTAAGATATATTCTTTTTTGTTCGGGTGTACCGAATTTTTCAACCAGGTGGCCGGCACCCTGAGTAAGGCCCGGATACATCATGAAGGGAAAATTGGCACCGTTAAAATACTCAGCTCCGGCCGAGGCTATGGTTCTCGGCATTCCCTGACCGCCCCATTCCGGGTCTTCGGTCACAGCCAGCCATTCTCCCTCATTGAATATCTTATACAATCTTTTAAAGGATTCAGGGGTGGTCACTTTACCGTTTTCAAGCTTGCAGCCTTGCTGATCGCCTTCTTTATTGGCCGGCAGGAGTTCTTTGACTGCAAAATTCTTTGCCTCGCTGATCACAAGATCAATGGTTTTTTTATTGAAATCGGCAAAATTTTCATGAAGTCCTGCCAGGGTCTCGGCTTCAAGCTGCTCATGGAGTACAAATTCGATATCTCTTCGATCGGATATAAGTTGGGTCATTTTTTAACTATCCTCCTGCTGTTTGCATTACAAAATATATTTATTTTTTTTCTATGTTATCAGCGAATGAATTATTGCTCACTCTAAAATACCGGTCATTATGAATTTCTAAAAAGGGTGGGTCTGAATTATCAATACTATTTTTAGATAGTAATAATAAAAACTTATGAAAAACCTGATGAGCCATTTTTGAAAAACCCCATCCTTCCGCCAACGGTTTGTTTCTACTGAATGATAATTCATCTCATTAAATTTTGCACCTGTCAATGATTATTTTTACAAATTATGAATAATCATGTAGGGTTAGTGGATGGAAAAGATATTAATAAGCGCATGCCTTGCAGGAGACCCGGTCCGCTATGACGGGAAAAAGAAACCGCTGAAAAATGCTCTTCTGATCCGCCTGCAAGAAGAAAAGCGACTCATCAAAATCTGCCCCGAGGTTGCCGGAGGCATGACAGTGCCAAGACCCCCGGCTCAGATTGTGAACGGAGATGGGCCGGCTGTCCTGAAAGGAAGGGTAAGAATCAGGGATATTACCGGCCTTGACGTGACGGATTTTTTTATCAAAGGGGCTGAACACACACTCAGTGTGGCAAAAAAATTTGATATCCGGTTGGCCCTATTAAAAGAAAAGAGTCCCTCCTGCGGTGTTCATCAAATCTATGACGGCAGTTTTACCTCAACCCTGATATCGGGTTCAGGGGTTACTGCAGCCCTGTTAAAAGAAAACGGCATCCGGGTTTTTTCAGAGCGTGAGCTGAGTCTTTTGGAACAGGTCCTGACAGTATCTTGAAAAAGTATTGACACCGGATAATTGAATAGTTAAACTGTCCTACAGTTTGATCGTTAAATTCAGACCATTTTGTATTTCCCGGAGAAAATAGATGAATGTCCAATTCAGAAAAATGAAACCTGTTAAATCATACCAGCATGTGGTGGATGAGATTCAGACCGCCATATGTGAAGGAAATATTAAAGAGGGCGAGAAGCTTCCATCGGAAATGAAGCTGAAAGAAATGTTTGATACCAGTCGGGGAACCATCCGTGAAGCCCTCCGGGTGCTGGAGCAAAAAGGGCTGGTTTCCATCCGGACAGGAGTGAACGGCGGGGCCCGGATACAGGGGGCCACCACAAAGCCCATGACCGACAGCGTGGCCATTCTGATCCGGCAACAGAAAGTGTCTCTTCGTCATCTGGCGGAATTCAGGAAAATGATGGAAGGCCATATCTCGGAACAGGCAGCCAAAAATGCCGATAAAGCTGATATCAGAAAGCTGAAGGCCATTTTAAGCGATGCCGCCGCCCACATTGAGACAAAACCGTCCGGCTGGAAAGAATTTCATAAAATGGATGCAAAATTTCACCTGACGCTTGCCAAGATGGCAAAAAACCCCCTTCTGGAGGCCAATCTGGCAGCGGTCCATGACAATATCCAGATTTATTTTCACCAGTATCTGCCTTGGAGCGAGGCCCTGCTCCATGATAATTTCAAGGACCTGTGTGATATTGCTGATGCCGTGGAAAAAAAAGACCCTGTTGCTGCACGAAAAATTGCCGAAGATCATGTGGCAAAATTTAATGCCCTGATGGAGAAAAACCTTGAATGATGGATAACCCGAACATTTTTAAGATTCAGAGATATTCCATCCACGATGGCCCGGGCATCAGAACCACACTCTTTTTTCAAGGCTGTCCCTTGTCTTGTCCCTGGTGCCATAACCCGGAAAGCCAAGAGATGCCCGGAAAGATAAGCCTGGAAGAAATGGATCAGCTTGTTGCTGAATTGATGAAAGAGATTGAAAAGGATATGATTTTTTATGATGATTCAGGCGGTGGTGTAACATTTTCCGGGGGTGAGCCTTTGAGCCAGCCGCAATTATTATTAAGGCTTCTTACTCAGTGCCGGGATAAAGAAATCCATACCTGTCTTGATACATCCGGGTATTCGGATTCTGAAACGCTTTTGAGTATTTCACCCAAAGCCGATCTCATCTTGTATGATATCAAACTGATAGATGAGAAAGCGCATAAAACCCTGACCGGGAAAAGCGTTTTTCCCGTACTGAATAATTTGAAACTGTTATCAGACCATAAAGCAAATGTTCGTATCCGGTTTCCGCTCATCCCGAAGATGACGGATTCAAAAGATAATATTGCCCAAGTGATTTCGTTTTTAATGGAAAATACCGGATACCGGGATATTCACATCCTGCCGTTTCATAAGGCAGGTGAAGGCAAATATACTGGGCTGAACATACAAAATCATATGAAAGATACCGCAGTGCCCCCACCCGAAAGAGTGGCCAAGGTCAAAGAACAATTTGAATCCAATGGATTCAATGTAACTATCGGTGGATAAAAAAGGGAGATAAAAAAATGAACTCAAGAATACTAACCCTTAGAACGAAAACCCGGGAAAAAGAAGTGAGCCTCTCCCATGAAAGGGCCGGGCTTGTGACGGATTTTTATAAGACCTATGTCTCCATGGATGAACCCATTCCGGTTCAACGGGCTTTATGTCTGAAGCATATCCTTGAAAACAAAACGATATATATTGAAGACAACGAACTGATCGTTGGGGAAAGAGGGCCTCAGCCAAAGGCGGTCCCCACCTATCCGGAAATATGCCTTCATTCCCTTGAGGATCTTGAGATTCTGAATTCAAGACCCAAAGTGGCTTACAAAGTGTCTGAAGAAACCAGAGAAATATATAAAGAAAAAATCATCCCCTTCTGGAAAGGCAAAACCATCAGGGAAAAGATATTTTCAGCCATGGCAGACCCCTGGCTTGATTCTTTTCATGCCGGGATATTTACCGAATTCCAGGAGCAACGGTCACCGGGTCATACGGCCGGTGGGGATTTGATTTACAGAAAAGGGTTTATGGATCTGAAATCCGATATCCGGGAGTGTCTGGACCGGCTTGATTTTTTTACGGATAACAAGGCGCTTGAAAAGCAGAACGTATTAAAATCCCTCGATATTGCCGCCGATGCCTTGATTGTATTTGCAGGCCGCCATGCCGATGAGCTGGATCATCTGGCTTCAACTGAAAAGGATATCGGCCGTAAAGCCGAGCTTAAAAAAATGGCGGCTATCTGCAGAAAAGTCCCGGCCAACAAACCGGAGACATTCCACGAAGCGCTTCAATATTACTGGTTTTTGCATGTCGGGATCATTACGGAACTCAATCCCTGGGATGCTTACAATCCAGGCCGGTTTGATCAGAACCTGTATCCATTCTATCAAAGGGATATTGAAAACGGGGTATTGACCCGAGAACAGGCAAAAGAGCTGCTTTGCTGTTTCTGGATCAAATTTCATAATCATCCGGCCCCGCCCAAAGTGGGGGTGACGGCCAAGGAAAGCAATACCTATGTAGATTTTTGTCTGATTAACCTCGGGGGGGTCACCCCTGACAACAAGGACGGGGTCAATGAACTGACCTATCTGGTTCTGGATGTTATCGAGGAAATGAGATTGCTTCAGCCCAGCTCCATGATCCAGGTCTCCCGGAAAAATCCGGACAGATTCATCACCCGGGCTCTGAAAATTATTGCCACAGGATTTGGCCAGCCCTCAATCTTTAATACCGATGCCATTCTCCAGGAAATGGCCCTTCACGGCAAAAGCGTTGAAGACGCAAGGTTGGCAGGGGCTTCCGGCTGTGTTGAAGCAGGTGTTTTCGGCAAAGAATCTTATATTCTGACCGGATATTTTAATCTTCCCAAAATTCTTGAGATCACCCTTCACAATGGATGGGACCCGAGAACAAAAAAGCAAATCGGCCTTAAAACAGGTGATCCGAAAAACTTTCAAACCTTTGAAGAACTGTTTGATGCCTATAAGCGGCAGCTGGAATATTTTGTCCATATCAAGGTCAGGGGCAGCAATATCATTGACCAGATTAATGCCGCCCATATGCCGGTTCCCTTGCTTTCCCTTGTGACGGAAGACTGCATCAAAAATGCAAAAGACTATAACCAGGGCGGAGCCAGATACAATACCTCCTATATCCAGGGGGTCGGCATCGGAACCCTGACTGATTGCTTTTCATCATTGAAATATCATGTCTATGAACAAAAACAAATTTCCATGGAAAAGATCTTGTCATCCCTTGAAAAGGATTTTTCAGGGGATGACATCCTTTATCATCAGTTGAAAAAGGCTCCAAAATACGGGAATGACGACGATAATGCAGACAACATACTAAAGCAGATCTTTCAGGCATTTCATGGCGCGGTCACCGGGAGGCCCAATTCAAAGGGAGGGGTATATCGGATTGATCTTTTGCCCACCACCTGCCATGTCTATTTCGGGGAAATCACCGGGGCCTTGCCGGACGGAAGAAAAGCAGGCATTCCCTTTTCAGAAGGCATATCACCGGTTCAGGGTGCAGATACCTGCGGCCCCACCGCTGTTTTGAAGTCTGCTGCAAAAATCGATCATTTAAAAACCGGGGGAACCCTTTTAAATCAGAAATTTCTTCCGGACTTGATGAAAGATGAAAAAGGGGTCCAGGGGATTGTGCATCTGATCCGTTCCTATTTTAAAATGGACGGGCATCATATCCAGTTCAATGTGGTGGATGAAAAAACCCTGAGAGATGCCCAAAAAAATCCTCAACACCACCGGGATCTGATTGTAAGGGTGGCAGGATATTCCGATTATTTTGTGGATCTGACAAAGGCGCTCCAGGAAGAGATTATCCAAAGGACAGCCCATGATGCATATTAGAAAAAAGCCGCCCGGACGGGTTTTTTCTTGACTTGTCAGCCAAGTATTAATAAATATAAATATTTTGTTAATTTGTTAATCCATCAGATTATATCTTATAATTTAAATGGATTTACAAAATGTTTCATGGTTTTTTTGTATTATTAATTAATTTAAAGGGGAGAAAAAAGATGAAAAGGCGTAAATTAGTATCTGTTGCAGGCATCGCAGTTCTTTTCTGTATGCTTGCAGTATCTGCTCATGCAAAAACCCTTGTTTTCTGTTCCGAAGGAAGTCCGGAGGGATTTACTCCTGCACTTTACACATCCGGGACAACATTTGATGCCTCGTCCAGACAGATTTTCGACAAGCTGGCCATGTTTGAACGCGGCACAACAAAAATCGTTCCAGGTCTGGCAACATCCTGGGATGTATCACCGGATGGAACGGTTTATACCTTCCATTTAAGAAAAGGCGTTAAATTCCATACAACCCCGTATTTCAAACCTACCCGGGATTTTAATGCCGATGACGTTATTTTTTCTTTCTGGCGCCAGCATGATAAAAACCATCCTTACAACAAAGTTTCCGGCGGCACCTATGAATATTATTCAGGAATGAGCATGCCGACTTTGATCAAATCCATTGAGAAAAAAGATGATTACACGGTCGTATTTACACTGACCAAGCCGAACGCTCCGTTTATCGCCAACATGGCCATGGATTTTGCTTCCATTCATTCTGCAGAATATGCAAATAAAATGCTCTTGGCCAAAACACCCGATGAATTTGACCAGAAACCCATTGGAACAGGGCCCTTTGTATTTGTTTCCTATCAGAAAGACTCCACCATCCGCTACCAGGCCTTTGATAAATACTGGCAGGGAAAAGCAAAAATCGACAAGCTTGTTTTCTCCATTACACCGGATGCATCCGTCCGTTACCAAAAGCTGAAAGCCGGTGAAGCCCATCTTATGCCGTATCCGAACCCGGCCGATCTTGCCGCAATGAAAACCGATCCCAATATCAACCTGATGGAAATGGAAGGGTTGAATGTGGGATATCTTGCGTTTAATACAAAAAAAGAACCGTTTACCAATGTCAAGGTCCGTCAGGCATTGAGCATGGCCATTAACAAAAAAGCCATCCTGGAAGCCGTATTCCAGGGTTCCGGCAAGGTT
Source organism: uncultured Desulfobacula sp. (assembly GCA_964635025.1). Lineage (GTDB taxonomy): Bacteria > Desulfobacterota > Desulfobacteria > Desulfobacterales > Desulfobacteraceae > Desulfobacula. The sequence continues at coordinate 18,096 of CAZWMY010000085.1, forward strand.
GCAAAAAACCCCATTCCTCCCACCATCTGGTCTTACAATGATGCGGTAAAAGATTATGAATACAGTGTTGATGCCGCTAAAAAGCTTCTTGCCGAAGCCGGTTTTGCCAATGGTTTTGAAACCGATATCTGGGCCATGCCGGGACAGCGCCCCTAT
>CAZWMY010000086.1:0-18077 GCA_964635025.1 uncultured Desulfobacula sp.
CTGGTTTTCCATCGAAGGGGCATCGGACTTTGTTAAAACCGCTGCCAAAATATTGCCTTTGACCCATTTCCTTTCCGCAGCCAGAAAAATCATCAATGACGGGGCAACCCTTTATGATGTGTCATCTGAAATCACCATTCTTCTCACCCTGAGTGCTGTCTTTCTTTTTATCGGTTCAGCCCTGTTCTCCTGGACCAAATAAGACGGACAACGCTCATCTTAACTATTTATAAATAATTCAATATATTGTATAAGACAGGCAAGAAAAATTTTTACCTTTTGGAGATAAATGTATGAAACCCGTTGTAGCCCTTCTTGGCCGGCCCAATGTCGGCAAATCCACCCTGTTTAACAGGATCACCCGTTCAAGACAGGCCCTGGTGGATGATTTTCCCGGCGTGACACGGGACCGGCATTATGCAGATGCCGAGTGGAATGATGTTGCATTTACAGTTATTGATACAGGCGGGTTTTTAAGCTCGGATGACGACTATTTTGCCTCCCAGATCAAAGATCAGCTGACCATAGCGGCTGATGAAGCCGATGTGTTGATCTTTATCCTGGACGGCAGGTCGGGACTGTCGCCCTATGATCTTGAATTGGCTGATTTTTTAAGGCGAATGAAAAAACCCGTGTTTTATCTCATCAATAAAATCGAAAGCCAAAAGCAGACCCATGATCTTGCCGAGTTTTATACCCTCGGTATGGATCAATTCTACGAGATCTCTGCAGAACACGGCATCGGCGTGGGTGATTTCTTAGACGATCTGGTTTCGGCCCTTCCTGAATATGAGCCTGAAGAAGAGAATGATGATTCAACGATCCGGATCGCCATTGTGGGGCGGCCCAATGTGGGAAAATCTTCCCTTGCCAACCGGCTTTTTGGCGAAAAACGCCTTGTGGTGGATGAAAAGGCCGGTACAACCCGGGATGCCATTGAACTTGAAGTTGAACACAAAGGTAAAAAATTCGTTCTGGTGGATACGGCCGGCATCCGGAGAAAGGGAAAGGTGACGGAAAAAATCGAGAAATTTTCCATTATAAAATCCCTTCAAAGTCTTGATGACTGCGATGTGGCACTGATCCTCATCGATGCTGACGAAGGCATTACCGACCAGGACATCACCATTGCCGGATATGCAGAAGACAGGGGATGCGGCGCACTTTTCCTTCTGAACAAATGGGATCTTCTGGATGAGGACCGCAAAAACGTTAAACAATACATGGAGGATCTGCGGTATAAATCCAAATTTTTATCCTTTGCACCGGCCATTACAATTTCCGCCCTGACCGGGCAGCGGTGCCACAAGATCCTGGATGAAGTCGTCAAAATTCATGAAGAATATTGCCACAGGATCAATACCGGGCTTTTAAACCGGATCATCGAGGATGCGGTGAGAAGGACCGAGCCCTCCCTGCACAATGGGCGGCGCTTAAAATTTTTCTATTCCACCCAGGTGTCCACAAAGCCGCCAACCTTTGTCTGCTTTGTCAATTTCCCGGATGCAGTCCATTTTTCATATAAGCGGTATCTTGTGAACCAGCTCAGGGAAATGATTCCCCTTGAGAGAACACCCATCAAACTTTATTTCAGGGAAAAAACCGGTAAAATTCAATTTTCAGGCGGATCAAAGGAAGACGAACGAATTTTTCAGAAAAAGAAACGGCATATCCGTAAAAAAGGCAAAGAAAGAAAAGAGCACAGCAGGAAAAAAAGAGAACGGGATCAGGGGATGAATTAAGGCCTATGGATCTGTTTGATGCCCGCCATACAGAGGCCCCCTCTTTTATCCGCCCCCTGGCGGACCGGATGAGGCCCGAAACCCTGGATGAGTTTATGGGCCAGGAACATCTGACAGCCAAAGGAAGCCTGTTGCGAAGAGCCATAGAAGACGACCGGGTATTTTCCCTTCTTCTCTGGGGCCCGCCCGGATGCGGAAAGACCACCCTGGCCGGGATTATTGCGAGGGCCACCAAAGCGGAATTTGTTGAGATTTCAGCAGTTCTCTCCGGGGTTAAAGATATCCGGGACATCATTGCCCAGGCAAAGGAAAGACGGGCTTTATATAAAAAGCGGACCCTTTTGTTTGTAGATGAGATCCACCGGTTTAACAAGGCCCAGCAGGATGCCTTTCTTCATCATGTGGAAAACGGCCTTATTGTCCTTGTGGGCGCGACAACAGAAAATCCATCCTTTGAGGTAATTCCGGCTCTTGTCTCCCGGTGCCGGGTGTTTACCCTGAAAAGTCTTGAAAAAGAAAGCCTTGTTCGCATTTTAAACCGGGCTCTCACGGATTCCCAAAAAGGCCTGGGCCTTTCTATCGAAACCCTGACCCACGAGGCCCTGGAGCATATTGCAGGCGTCTGCGACGGGGATGCAAGGATTGCCCTGACCAATCTTGAAACAGTGATTCTCCATTTAAGAGGGAAAAGCGGTATTACAATCCAGGATGTGGAAGAAGCTGTAGAAAAAAAATCACTTTTATATGACAAAGCCGGGGAAGAGCATTTTAATCTCATTTCCGCCTTTATCAAAAGCCTTCGGGGCAGCGACCCGGATGCGGCCATGTATTGGCTGGAGCGGATGCTCTCAGCCGGGGATGACCCTTATTATGTGCTCAGAAGAATGGTCAGGTTTGCCACGGAAGATATCGGCATGGCCGATCCCGGCGCCTTGACCATGGCCTTGAGCGCATCGGAATCCTATCGGATGCTGGGGTCGCCGGAAGGCGAGGACGCCATATTCCAGGCAGCGGTGTATCTGGCCACTGCGCCCAAGAGCAATTCCGTTTACCTGGCCCATAAAGAAGTAAAAAAGACAGTTCAGGAAACCGGATATGCCCCGGTGCCGCTTCATATCCGCAATGCTCCCACACAACTCATGAAAGAACTGAAATACGGGGAAGGATATAAATACGCCCACGATTACAAGGAGGCATTTATTCCCCAGTCTTATCTTCCGGACAGGCTTGAAGGCACCCGGTTTTATTTTCCCAGTGACCGGGGGTATGAAAAGACTGTCAAACAAAGACTTGAAGCATGGATTCAACTGAAAAAGGAAAAGAAATAGAAAGATCCCCATGCGAATCGACCGGATGCTGTCCATTGTCGTTATCCTTTTAAACCGGCGAAAAATTACAGCCAGGGAGCTCTCAGACCGGTTTGAAGTCAGTCTTCGCACCATCTACAGGGATATCGAAGCCATCAATCTTTCCGGCATCCCGGTGATTTCAAACCAGGGAATGGATGGGGGCTATGAAATTCCGGAGAATTATAAGCTGGGACATCAGTATTTAAGCCTTTCCGATCTAAGAGCCATCCTGACGGCCCTAAAAGGAATCAATGCAGCCCTGGAAGACAAAGAGATTGAACTCATATTTGAAAAGGTTCAATGCCTGTTGCCGGACAGCGAAAAAACCGGTTCTGCTCATGATGCGGAAACTCTTGTGTTTGATACCCTTGGATGGGGAAGGCAGGAAAAATCAGCTCACAGGATTCAGAACCTTTATGAGGCAATAAAAAACCGGCAGCTGGTCGAGATCGATTATCGGGATGGTTATGGAAAGGCTTCCCAAAGGCTTTTTGAGCCCATGACCCTCATTCAGAAAGGATTTTCATGGTATCTTTTCGGGTTTTGCCGGGATAAAAAAGATTTTAGGCTGTTCAAACTGACAAGGATCAAAAGCGTCAAACTATTATCCGGCCGGCTTGAAAGAAGACCGGGCCACTACCGGCAGATGGCAACGGAATGGCTGTCTCCTGAAAAAAATCTGGAAGTGGTTTTGAAATTTTCTTCCCGCCTCCGGCACAGGATTGGAGACTATCACGAAGAGGCAGAGATCCTGGCCGAAGACGTTGACTCCATAACGGTGAAGACCTTATTCCCCTATGGAGAATGGCTTTTTGCAACAATTCTGGCCTATGGTCCGGATGTGGAAGTCCTGTCCCCGCATTTTCTTAAAGATGAGCTGAAATACAGAATCCATAGGATGACATCCCTGTATCAAAAAAATGAGAAATTAAAAAAAATCCGGAGGAACCTGACATAACGGTGGCAAAGCCGTTTTGTATATATTCATTAAAAACAGCCAACACATGTTGGGATCTAAATGAATCTATTTTTTTCAGGAGAGAATCAATGACAGAGATGCCAAAAGAAATCATCCGGGAAGATGTGAAACTGATTGCAAAATGCGGTCTTTACTGCGGGGCATGCCCAAGGTATTTAAAGAAAAAATGCCCGGGATGTCTTGAAAATCATAAAACCTCCTGGTGCAGGCTACGCACCTGCTGTCTTGAAAAAAATATTGCCGCATGCGCAGATTGCAGAGACTATAAAAATGTCATGGAGTGCAAAAAATATTACAATTTTATCGCCCGGATATTCGGGTTTGTCTTTAACAGCAACCGGTCCGCCTGCATCGCAAGGATCAAAGAGATCGGATATGAAGGGTTTGCCCATGAAATGGCCAAGAAGGGAACCATGACCTTTAAAAAGAGAGGCGAAATCCGTTGAACCGTGTAAGGCTCGGGTCTGTTCAGCTTCTGGGCTTTCTTAATTCCGTAAGCCTGGCCAGTGAAAGGGCATATTCGTTCCAGTTGTCAAGATAGGTGCTTAAGGCTTCTTTGTAATGATGAACGGCTTTTTCCGGATCTTTTTCTGCCTCAGCCCATAACCCGAGGGCAGTATGAAGGGTGATGAGTTTTTCCGGTTTTTTGCCGGCCAGCTTTATCAACAGGTCTTCATCCGTATTTTCCAGAACATGACGGGTAATGGCCCGGTAAAAAGGGTCATGAATTTTTTTTGAAAAGGATTTGAGATATTCGGTTGAAGCTGTTTTTTCTCCTGTGACAGCCAGGATTTCCCCTTTGAGGAGGCCAAGGCTCAAGCCAAGACCTGTTTCCCGGGGGGAGCGGCTGAAATAGCGGTCAATCAGATCCACGGCTTTTTGCCAGTTGCCTTTCTCAGCATGGAAAAACGCCGCTTTTCCGAGCATGGTCAGGTTTTCCGGTGAAAGAGTTACCATTTTCTCGTAGATTGCATCTTTTTCCTCATCACTGAGTTTTCCCGATTCAAATTGGTTGATCAGGTCGGTGACGGTTTCCTTGGATTCAGCCGCCTCTTTCCGGTAATCCATGGCCTTTTGGATAAAGGCGTTGTCTTTTAAAGAGTTTTCCAATGTGTCCTGGATCATGAGCAACCGTGAAAACGAAAGAAAATAGACCCAGTCATGGATGTCGGAACTTAAAACGGATTGTTCAAACATTTCCCGGGCATGGGCAAGATCATTCGCCTTTTCTAAAATTAGCCCCTCAATAAATAACCGCCAGCTTTTTTCGGCCGTGCTTTCATAGTCGATGACATCCTTATCCATCCTTTTTTTGTCTCTCAGAACACGGGCAAGATATCCTAAGAATTCATCTGCATCATACCACTCAAGCTCAAACAGAGTGCGTGTCATGGCATCGGGCTGGTCTTTGCCGGCAAGCCAGGACATGATATACAGCATCAGCCTGGATGTGTTGTTGTCCGGTTCCATTGAACAAAGTTTTTTGAAAAAGAAAGTGCTTTGGTTAAAATTTTGTGTACAGAAATTCATCATGGCGGAAGCAAACAGTAAAAGCAGGTCATTGCTGGTTTTCAGCATGGTTTCGGACAGCTCGGCAGCTTTTTTAAAATCATTTTCAATGGCGAGATTTGTGATCTGTTCAAGTTTTGAAGGCAAAGAAAAATCAAGGACCCCATCCCATTGGGGCTGACCGGTTTTAATGAGTTCAATGAATTTTGCAGGTCTTGAAATGGGCAGAAGAAGGCCGAAATCCGACAGCGGGGTATTTTCATTCAGAAATCCGCTGCTCTGGTCCGTTACCACACCGGATGCTATCCCGATGACCTTGCCGTTTGCACCCACGGCAGGTCCGCCGCTGTTCCCCTTGTATATGGAAGAATCAACCTGGATGAGATCTCTTGAGGTTCTGCGCACATGCCCCCTTGTGATACTGGTGTTGATCCTGTCATACTGGGTCTGGTTTCCCAGGGGAAAGCCAAGGATTACAACGGAAGAAAGCCGCTTGATATCTTCAGGTTTAATCTTGGTCTCAAGGGGCAAGGGTTTTAAGCCCGCCGGCGGGTTATCGATTTTTAATATGGCAAAATCATTAGTAAAAGGGGATTGGATCATTTCAGAGGGCTTGACTGAAGATCTGGGCACTCCGGCGATTCTCAAATTGCCCGTGCCTCCCGTGCTGTAGGCCGAAGACAGGTCGTACTGATCGGACAAATCATTGCTGTCGCGCAGCGCGGGCAGACGGTTAAATGCTCTGGCCCCTTCGAACCATAAAAACATCCGGTAATCAAAGGTGATATTTTTTGTAAATTGGCTGTAATGGTTATAGGCCTTGAACAGGGAGGCATCATCTATCCAGGGACATGCAACATGACGGTTGGTCATGAGATACCCGGTTGGGTCCACAAGAAAAGCGGTTCCTTCCACCCTGTTTTTGAATACAACCCTTCCTTGCTCCGACAATCGGTATTCCACCATCACAAAGGCGACGGAACCTGCATGGGATTCAACAAAATCAGATAAAACAGCTTCCACCTGACGGGTACTGGAATTCAGATATACCCATGAAACGCCTGCAGCACCAATTATTCCGATGATAAGGAAAATTATGAGAAAAATTACTTTTTTCATCCATTTAAGTTCATTAATTACTTTGTGCTTTTTCTTTGGAGCCGGAATGGCCTTATCTGCATAGTGAAGATGATCCAGAATCCGGGACAGGGCAAAAACCACTTTTTCCATGGTCTGGGGTCTCATATCAGGTTCATCGGACAGCATGATCTTTATCAGAACGGCCAGGTCCGGATCAATGCCCCTTGACTCGGCCGCTTTCAGGGAAAATTCTTTCAGGTTCGGATCTGCCGTCAGGATTTCCAAAAACACTTTTCCAAGAGACCAGATGCCGCTTCTAAAATCAATGGCCCTCTGGTTTACGATATCCGGATGGCATTTCAGGAGCTTTTCGAGCATGGGGCCGTGATGGGTGACCTTGGCATTGAGGAATCTTGAAAGTTTGTAATTGATTTTGATATGAAGGTCGTCATCCCGGTTTGCCGGGATCAGGATATCTTCAAGAATCAGGTAAGGCATGAAATGGTCATGTTTGTTCAGAAGATCAAGGGCGGATGCGATATTGTAAAACAGCTTTACCATTCTTCTTTGGTCATGGAACCGCCCGGACATAAAAATGGACCCCCAGTCTTCCGCCTCCACCCATTCACTGATTCTGTACCAATGTCCGTCGCTGGTTTTTTTTATGGCATAATGCTCTACAAAATGTTCCAAGGGCAGTTTTTTTAATTCTTCCAGTTCTGCTGTGAGCCTTTTTGCAATTGTGTCATCTACACCGGAGGCATCCGTGAACAGTCGCAGATTGACAGGGGCGGCCTCCTCTCCTTTGATCGCCTTTACCACAAAAGAAGAATAGCCTTCATGAATGATTTCAAGAATTTTATAATCATCAATGGTTTTCAGCCCATCGGCAATATGATGGCCGCAGTCCGGGCATAATGTGATTTTTTCAGAAAGGAGCTGACCGCATGACTGACAACGTTTCATGAATTAAACTCGTTATTGATTTTATGCCTGCATAAAGGTGGAGTGCAGGCTTACCATTATTTATTACAGGACGTGGTTTTTTTTAACAATAGGCGTGGCTGAAAAAATCTGAAGAAATTCTTGACTCACCGTTTTTTCAGGATCAGAAAGGTAATGTCGTCAGCCTGTTCATATATGAATTCATTGAGTTCATACAACAATTTTTGTTTGATGCTTTCGTTACTCTGATCGGCATGGGCCATCAAAAATTTTTCAAGACGATCCAGATCATACTGTTCCCTTTTTTCATTAAAGGCTTCAATGACCCCGTCTGTATAAAGAAGAAGAATATCATCTTTTTTAAGGCTGAACCGACCGGCATATTTTTTTGTGGGCTTTGAGATATCCGGTATGATGCCAAGCCACATGCCTTTGGTCGGGATGCGCTCAATTATTTTTGTTTCGCTCCTGTAAATGAGAAGCATCTCATGGGCCCCGGCATATTTATAAAAGCCATCATATTCTTCAACTATAAAACTGATGGTCATATGATGATCCACTTTTAATCCTTCACGGATATTGGACTGGATCACCCGGTTGGCATGGATCAGCACATCTTCCGGTGAAAGTCCCGGAATGGAACGGATCAGGGTATTGATGGAGACCTGGGCCATCATCATGATGAGTCCCGAAACAAGACCATGACCGGTTACATCTCCGATGCCGAACCAGAGCCGGTTGTCCGGAGACTGTATCATATCAAAATAATCTCCCCCGACATCCTTTGCAGGGGTCATATTGGCGCTGATTTCAAAATGCCCTGTTTTGAATTTTTCAAGACAGGGAAGAAGGGAGGTCTGAATATTTTTTGCAATCTCCATTTCCTTATCAACCCCGATTCTGTCTTCCCTGTCTTTCTGGGCTTTTTTCTGAAGGGTGATATCCATGATGACCCCTCTTAAGCCTGAAAATTTTTCTTTTTTAAAAACAGGTCTGGAATTGATAATGGCCGGGAAAAAACTTCCGTCTTTTCGGCAAACCAGGTATTCGGGGTTTAAGCTTGTTTGGCCGGAAATCGTGTTCCTAATATCTGTCGCGGCCCTGTCCCGGTCGGTCTCTGCCACAACCTCAACAGCATTGATGCCTTTTTCAATATCTTCCCTGGTATACTGGAATAATTCAAAGGCTTTTTGGTTTGCATAGGTCAGCATAAAATTTTCATCGGTTTCAAATACGACTTCCGGGAGGAGCTCAATGGTCTGTCTGAAGCGGTTCTCGCTTTCCAAAAGCTCTTCCATGGTGTGCTGCAGTTCCCGTGTCCTTATGGAAACCGTTTCCTCAAGGCGTTTTTGATGTTCTAAAATGGTTTCCTGTGCCCGTTTCCTGTCTATGGCAAGGGCGATCTGATCGGAAACAGCAACAAAAAGATGGATATCCTTGGGCGTAAAATAATCAGGGTCTGAATAATGCTGGACCGTAATGGTTCCGATGACCTCATCCCTGATAAGCAAAGGAACGCCAAGCCATACAGTGGGAACGACACCGACTATTTCGTCTGTTGAAGCTCTTTGGATACAGTCCTTTTCCGACATAAACAGGGGTTTCCGGGTTTTAATCACATCAACGCAGATAAGACGGCATTCATCAATGTTGTCGACAGGAAGAAAATAATTGTTTTCCGAGTCAAACTCATCAATATGGAAGGGAAAAAAGATGGAATTTTTATCTTTATCATAAAGGGAAATATAAAAATTAGGCAGTGGCATCAGTTCATTTAAAGATGTAAAAATGGAGTGGTAAAGGGCATTGAGATTCTCGGTTGTATTGACGGCATTTGAGATTTTAAAAAGGGTTTGGGTCAGTTTTTCGCTTTGTTTTCGATCTGTAATATCTTCGATAATCCCGTCAAACCATTTGAATTTTCCATTCCGATCATAGATGGCCTGGACCGTAATGGCGCCCCAGAAAGGGGTTTTGTCGGATTTTAATAATTGAAGCTCTTTTCTTAAAACATATCCTTTTTCCTGGAGTTCTTTTACCACCAATTCCCTTTGGGAAGGGTCCTGATAGGTTTCGTTGACGGGAATGCTGCAAAATTCCTCAAATGTACGGCATTTGAAAAGTTTTAACTGGGCGGGATTGGCCAGAAGAAATTTTCCGGCAGGCCCACCGGTGTTGCGGTATGCCGCAACCGGAATATTGTCGAAAAATTCCCGGAGTTCATCTCTTTCCTGTTTGAAATTGTTTTCTTTTTCAAAAATGTCATCCGGCATGAATATGTTTTTACCTGTTTCAGGTTATTTAATCAACCAACTCTCTAAAATTCTGCGACATTCATTTTTTTGTCCGGATCAAATTTCACATTCACCTTTTGGCCTACCCGGTTTTCCTGCATTAAGGTTTTGAAGATATCAGGGTCATCCTTGGTCCTGGCGATGAACCGATGATGATCCATGGTTTTCCCATAAATCAGGGCATAGGAAGGGGTTTGGTCCGGGAAAAAAATGATGGTGTAGGTTTGGATGATGCCGGTAGCGCCCATCTCCTCTTTGATGGTCATGGGTTTTTCTCCGGCCAGGGGATCTTTTTCATCTTTTATGTGATCGTCTTTGATTTCCCTGGGATTTGGTTCTGATCCGTAAATACCGGCGGCATGTTTGTGCATAAACCAGCCCAGGGCAGTGACAAGACCGTTGGAATATGTACCATTGGTGATTTTTTCTGCAAGCGTTGCAACGGCATGAAGATTGTAGTTGTTGCCGGGGCCGCCGAAAAATCCAAGTCCTCCGGTGAGGGTGAGGGGCCTTTGGTCATGGTCTTTTATTCCGATCATTTTTTTTGCAATGGAGACAGCACAGGGAAAGCAGGAATAAAGATCAAAGCAATCTATCTTTTCCAGGGGGATGGAGGAGCGGATCAGGGCTTTTTCAACTGCAGTCTTAAGCGGGGGGCTGGAGGTGAAATCTGATTTTTCGATCATAAAGCGCTGACGGTCTTCGGCATACCCGCCGCCCAGAAAATAAACAGGTTGCCGGTTTTTTTCCGCATATTTTTTTGCTCTTGCTTCAGACATGAGGATGACGGCAGCTCCCTGGTCTACCGTGACAAAGGAATTCATGAGTTTGGTATAGGGAAAGGCAATGGGTCTGTTCAAAGGACCGGGAGTGATGATATCTTCGGGTGTTTTTATATCCCTTGTCCAGGCAAAGGGATTTTCCGAGGCTGTTTTACTGAAGGAAGACCACAGGGTTCCGATTTTCATAAGATAGGCGTTGATTTCCAGACCGGATTCGGCCCAGAGGGCGGTCTCAAAAAGCGGGAATCCCTGCATGGGGTGTTCCATGCCGTGCCGGTTCTCAAGAGGGGTGGACCCGATCCGGTCGTCTCCGGGGTAATCCTCTGGTATGCCCCTGAAAAGGGCGCTTTCAACTTTTTTTGCACCCGGGTCGCGCTGGATATAGGTTTCCGCACCGGCAATGAGGACGGCGTCAAGCTTATTTGCCGCAATCATTCCTGCAGCCATATTGATCAATGTCTGGGGGGAATTTCCGCCGATCCCGGAAACATGGGTGAATTTAGGTGTGGCGCCAAGGGCGTTGGCAAGCTGTTTGTCCGGAGCAGGATAATGACGGCTCAACGTCCTGACGATCAAAATCCCGTCAAGCCGGGAAAGTATCTTTTCAGACCCCGCTTTCCGGGCTGCTTCCAGCGATGCGGCCTGCATCAGTCCCATTGGCTCGAGTGGTTTTTTGCTCAAATTTTTGGGTTGAATGACCTGGCCCCATCCTGCAACAACAACATTTGGTTCCATATGATAAGAAATCCTTTTTCAGCTCCGGTTTTTAAGACTGTGTCGTAAAAATCAATTTTTGTCAACCCGGGTAATATCTGCCTTTTCGGCTTCAACCCGGGATGAAAAAGTTGAGATTTTTGTATTCAAGGCCCTTCTCAGGAAAATAGGTTCTTTCAGTAATGTTTACATTGCCCTTTTGATCCGTCAGCATTGTGGTGGAAGACCGAGTGCCGTAAGTGTCGCTTTTGATGAACAGGGGGGATAAAATTCTTTCCCATTCAAGCCCTACGCCCGTTTCAGGAAGCCTGTCATCATCAGGAACGGACGATTCTTTTAAAAATGAAAAAAGATGATCCGGTGTGATGCTGTGAGTCATTGTTTTTTTCAATGCTTTTTTCCCTGATTCCACCTTGGGCCAGGGGGTGTTGAGAAACCGGTTGGAAATGCCGTGGATGCCTGGAGCGATTCTTTCAATCGTATCAATGACATTGGTAAACCAGAAAAGATGATCCAAATTTCCGAAGATCAGGTTGAAACCGTTGTATGACAAGGCTTTAGGTCTGAAATCATGAATAAATTCTACCGGGCTTTTTTTTGAATTGAGAAAATTAATAATGATTTCACCTCTTGAAGGCGCATCGGGTTTTATGGCTGCCGGGTTTCGGTAATTGGTAAGAGCGGCAAACCTGCCGTTTTTGTGAATGCCGAACCATGTGCCGCCCTGTTCAAGGTCTTTTCCAGCCAGAATCTCCGGGGAATCTTCCCAAAAATGCATGGGCAGAGTAGGGCGCCGGTAAAACTCATCCCGGTTGGCTGCCAGGACCAGGGGATATTCTTTTGATACTTTATATCCAAACACAATCAAACACATGGATAATTCCTTGTTTTTTATTCGTCTCTTTGTTATTGATTTTATATTGTAGTTAAAATGTAACTGTTAATAATGAAAAAATCAATATTGATGGAGGCTTTAAATGAAGAATGTAGTCATTGTCAGCGGTGTCAGAACACCTGTGGGGTCTTTTGGCGGCGTATTAAAAGATGTGCCCGTGGTTGAACTTGGAACCTATGTCATGAAAGACGTCCTGAAACGGGCCGGGTTAAAACCGGCTGTTGATGCAACCCAGGATGAATTTTCACCCGATACCTTAAAGAGCCAGGGCATGATTGATCTGGAGAAAAAAGGATATGATTATGATGATTCCCTATCCCCTGTGTTTGTGGATGAAGTCATCATGGGCAATGTTCTCCAGGCAGGCCAGGGACAGAATACAGCCCGCCAGGCCATGATCAGCGCCGGTATCTCCAGACAGAGTGCGGCCTTTACCATCAACAAAATCTGCGGATCAGGTCTCAAGGCCATTGCCCTCGGTGCCCAGGCCATCATGGCAGGCCAGGCTGATGTTATCATTGCCGGCGGTCAGGAAAGCATGAGCAATGCGCCCATGGCCCTGACCAAAGCCAGATGGGGCCACAGGATGGAACTGACCGGTATCGGACCGGTTCATGACCTCATGGTCTTTGACGGCTTATATGAAATTTTCTATGGATACCACATGGGTCTTACGGCTGAAAACATTGTTGAAAAATACGGGATTTCAAGGGAAGAACAGGATCAGCTGGCGCTGCTCAGCCACACCCGTGCCTTTGCTGCCGTCAACGACGGAACCTTTGCCAAAGAAATCGTCCCCGTAGTTCTCAAATCCAAAAAAGGGGATATCATTGTGGATAAAGACGAGCGCCCCATGCAGACCAGCATGGAAAAGCTCGGCAAATTGGCCCCGGCCTTTAAAAAAGGCGGAAGTGTGACAGCCGGCAATGCATCCGGTATCAATGATGCGGCAGCCGCAGTTCTTTTGATGTCTGAAGAAAAAGCAGATGCCCTGGGGCTTGAAAAACTGGCAAAGATCAAAGCCTTTGCATCCGGCGGCCTTGATCCTGCCTATATGGGGCTTGGTCCTGTCCCGGCCATCAGAAAAGTTCTGAAACAGACCGGCATGGGTATCGGCGACATTGACCTCATCGAACTCAACGAAGCCTTTGCCGCCCAGGCCATTGGCTGTATCCGTGAATTGAAAATCGACGTGGAAAAACCCAATGAACTCGGGTCAGGAGTTTCCATTGGTCATCCCATTGGATGCACAGGTGCAAGACAGGTGGTGACGGCCATTCACCAGATGAAGAGAAAAGGCTATTCAACAGGCCTTATCTCCATGTGTATCGGTGGCGGCATGGGTATGGCAATGATCATTGAAAGATAAGATTTGCCCTTTACTTCAACGCATTAAAATGGTAAGAAATCTATAATTTTAACAGGCTTTAAATATTTGAAATAAAATGAATAAAGGGGTGTTTTGATCATGGATATTCCCAGGAAATTAGGCATACTGATTTACACTGCGGTTCCGGCCATTATAGGCGGCGGGATCGTATACCATTTTTTTGGAAGTTTTGTTCAAGTTATCATATTTGAGTCTCTTCTTATTCTGGCCGCGCTTGGTTTGACCAGAAATTAAAAAGATGATTGTCGGATGGATGTAAAGCCGTATTTATGCAGATTGTTTTGCATGATACGGCTTTACATGGTTTTTTCCCCTTTTCATTTCCCAGGCCTTTGACGGATAGAGTGGTGAACCCGTGGAGCAGCGTATTTCTCAAAAAGCGGTTTTTATCTTTTTTATTGTTTTGTTCTGCATTGCAATATTTCTTGCCGGCCAACTCATCACCCCTTTTTTTGCCGTTATCATCCTCGGGATTGTATCCACAGGGATTTTTAGCCCTGTTTTCAGGTTTTTTTTAAAAAAACTGCCCCCTTCCGCAGCATCTGCCCTGACCTGCACCCTGATTTTTTTTGTCATCTTTATCCCGGTTGTTTTTTTTGTGGGTATTCTGTCCAACGAAGCCTTTAATCTTTACGCCATGGCCAGGGATGCCGTGGTGTCAAACCATCTGAAAGATCTTTTGGAAAACACCCGTATCCTGGAAAGGGTGAATGAATTTCTTGCAAGCACAGGGGTTTACAAAACCGTTACTTGGGATGAACTGATCAATCCGATTTCGGATCTGGCCAAGGCGGTCGGGTTTTCTTTGTTTGAGCAGGCCGGGTTCATCACTTCCAATGTGTTCAGCCTGGTATTGTATTTCTGTCTTATGCTCATGGTGGTATTCTATATGCTCATGGATGGGGATAAATTCATCACTTATCTCTATGATCTCTCCCCATTGCAGGAAGAGCATGATGCCAAACTCTTTGAGAAATTTACAGGCATGGCCGGTGCCGTATTGATCGGGAATGGAGTCGGCGGATTCATTCAGGGGCTTTCCGGCGGGCTTTTATTCTGGTGTTTGGGGTTGAATTCCCCGTTTCTCTGGGGTGTTGTCATGGCTTTTGTGGCTTTTTTGCCCATTATCGGCGTAGGTGTTGTCATGATCCCTGCGGCAGCCATCCTGATGCTGAAAGGAAAGATAGCCACCGGAGTTTTTGTTTTAATTTTTTATGCCATGCTGTCCTGGATTATTGATTATATATTTAAACCCAAAATGGTGGGAAACCGGGTCAGCATGCACCCTTTGATCGTATTTTTTTCCATTATCGGCGGATTGAAAGCCTATGGGATCCTCGGTATTATTTACGGACCTTTGATTGCAACCCTGTTTTTAACCCTGGCAGATATTTATTTTTCGAGTTTTCAGTATATGGTCGAGCCCGGGAAAAATCATAAAGAATAATAATTGGAGCACTAACCTTGACAGAAAATAAAGACATCAACGTGACCAGTATTGAGAAGGAGATGAAACAATCCTATCTCGAATATGCCATGAGTGTTATCATCGGAAGGGCCCTGCCCGATGTCCGGGATGGGCTGAAACCGGTGCACAGGCGATCCCTCTACGCCATGCAACAGGTCAGAAACGACTGGAACAAACCCTATAAAAAATCCGCCCGCATCGTCGGTGATGTCATGGGTAAATATCATCCCCATGGCGATTCCGCCATCTATGACACCATTGTCCGTATGGCCCAGGATTTTTCTTTAAGATATCCCCTGGTGGACGGCCAGGGCAATTTCGGGTCGGTTGATGGTGATTCCCCGGCTGCCATGAGGTATACGGAAATCCGGATGCGAAAGATCGCCCACCAGATGCTGGCGGACCTTGAAAAGGAAACTGTTGATTTTGTTCCCAATTATGATGAAACCCTTGAAGAGCCCTCAGTCCTGCCCACAAAATTTCCGGCATTACTGGTCAACGGCTCATCCGGTATTGCCGTGGGCATGACCACCAATATCCCTCCCCATAATGTCAGGGAAGTCATCGGGGCCCTTATCCGGCTTATTGACAATCCATCCATGGACATCAGCGAGTTGATGGAGTTTATACCCGGGCCTGATTTTCCCACCTATGGTCATATTTATGGGACCCGCGGCATTCATGAGGCATACAGCACAGGGCGGGGGATTATTACCCTTCGGGCCAAGGTCGAGGTTGAGGAAAATAAAAAAACCGGACAGGAAAGCATTATCGTAACGGAATTGCCTTACCAGGTCAACAAGGCAAAGGTGGTTGAAAAAATAGCCGAACTCATGCGCGATAAGGTCATTACCGGTGCATCCTTTGTCCGGGATGAATCCGACCGGGACGGCATGCGCATGGTTGTCGGGCTGAAAAAAGATCAGATGCCCGAGGTGGTGATCAACCAGCTTTATAAGCATACCAATCTTCAGACCAGTTTCGGTATCATTTTCCTTGCCGTTGTCAATAACCGGCCCCAGCTTCTGACCTTAAAAGAAATATTGAATCATTTTATCGGTCACCGCAGAACCGTCATTGTCCGCCGGACCCGGTTTGATCTCAAAAGAGCTGAGGAAAAAGCCCATATCCTGGAAGGGCTCAAAATTGCCCTGGACCACCTGGATGAAGTAGTGGCCCTGATCCGGGCGGCCCATTCCCCAGAGGAAGCCAAAAACGGTCTCATGTCCTCGTTCTCACTGTCAGCCATCCAGGCCCAGGCCATATTGGATATGAGGCTTCAAAGACTGACCGGGCTTGAAAGGGAAAAAATCGTCAGTGAATATGAAGCGATTTTAAAGGATATTGAATGGTTTAGAAAAATACTTTCCAGTGATGAAGTGGTTCGGGACTTGATCAAGGATGAATTAAAAGAACTGGACGAGGAATTTGGTGATGCAAGACGGACCCAGATTGTTGAAAGTTCTGCCGAGATCAGTATTGAAGATTTGATCACGGAAGAAGACATGGTGGTGACGGTCAGCAGAAGCGGATATATCAAGAGAAACCCGGTTACCCTCTATGTCAGTCAGCACCGGGGGGGCAAAGGCAAAACCGCCATGGGAACCAAGACCGACGATTTTGTAGAACACTTGTTTGTCGCATCCACCCACGCCACCTTCCTTTTCATTACCAATTTCGGCAAGGTTTACCAGTCCAAGGTGTATGAACTGCCCATGGCCGGTCGTTCCAGTCTTGGAAAGGCCATTGTCAACCTTTTAAATTTTGATGAAGGGGAGAAGCTTGCAACTGTCCTGACCGTTGATGAATTTGTGGAAAATAAATATGTGGTCATGGCCACAAAGCTTGGAAGAGTCAAAAAAACCGATCTCATGGACTATTCCAGACCCAGATCCGGCGGTTTGATAGGGGTCAAGCTGGCCGAGGGGGATGAATTGATTGCTGCAAGGATTACAGACGGAAATATGGATATTTTCCTTGGGTCTGACGGCGGCAAAGTCATACGGTTTCATGAGAATGACGTCAGAGACACAGCCCGAAGCTCCATGGGCGTCCGGGGAATGAGAATCGACACAAACGCAAGGGTTGTGGGCATGGAAGTGCTTGGATCACAAAATACCCTTTTGACGGTAACACAAAACGGATTTGGGAAACGATCTCTTACAGAAGAATACAGATCCCAGACCCGTGGCGGCAAAGGTGTGTTTTCCATTAAGACCTCCAAGCGGAATGGGAAAATGGTATCTCTTCTTTTAGTGGATGAAAATGATGAACTCATGATGGTGACGGACAAAGGAAAACTGATCCGGACCTCCATCAAAGGTATCAATGTCATCAGCAGAAATACCCAGGGTGTCAAACTCATTAATCTGTCACCGGAAGAGACCCTCATCGGCATTGCAAGACTTCCTGAAGAAGAAAAATCAGACGGGGACAGCACCATGGATCCACAGGATTTCCAGGAAAATGAGGAGAGTATTGACCAGACCGACGACAGTGACTCATAGGGGAGAAGGACATAGAAAAAGGCTTCGGGACAGATTCCTGAAAAGCGGCCTTCAGGGGTTTCAGGATTATGAAGTCATAGAGCTTTTGCTTTCCCTGAACACCCCTCGAAAGGACTGCAAAGAAAGCGCAAAACTGCTTTTAGAACGGTTTAAAACCTTACCGGCAGTTCTGGAAGCCGGCCATGAATCTCTTTGTGACATTGAAGGGGTCGGCCAGGCCAACAGCCTTGGCATAAAGCTCATCAAAGCAGTGGCAGACCGGTATCTGGAGACAAGAATTATTTCAAGGGATGTGGTTCAAAATCAGAAAGATCTTCTGGAATATTTAAACCAGACCATCGGGCATAAAACAAAGGAAGTCTTTTCCAGGATTTTTCTGGATTCCAAGAACCGGGTCCCAATATCAAAGATCCTTTTTACCGG
>CAZWMY010000087.1:0-18040 GCA_964635025.1 uncultured Desulfobacula sp.
TTGTCATAGCCAATGCCCCAGGGATTGCCGTTTCGCTCAAGACCTTTCAAAGCCGTGTTTAATTCCTTGGGATAGGCTTCGGCCATGAGGGTCTGGCCCTGTCTCATGGCCACGATGCGGGGAACATGTTCAATGGTCACGGGGCAAACTTCTTCACAGGCCCGGCAGGTGGTGCAGGCCCAGGGGGTGTCTTCCTTGATCACATCGCCCACCAGGGCTTTCTCGCTTTTCAGCTCTGCCATTTGGGCTTTCAGCTCTTCTTTTTTGGCTTCATCCTCTTCGCCCGCTAAAGCAAGGGAAAGTTTTTTGCGTTTGATGACCTTGTCTGCATTGGCATAAAGCTCGTGTTTCAAATCCTGGTTAAAATCATAGAGATTCAGAGGCTTATCCGTTGAAAAGGCCGGACAGACTTCTTTACATCGTCCGCATTCGGTGCAGGTGTAAAGATCCAGGCCCTGTTTCCAGTTAAGCTGGTGGATATGGTTCATGCCAAGGGATTCATCTTCCCAGGCCGCTTCATTTTCCAAATCCAGAACCTTTGTCTTTTCATGGGGATACCCCAGGGATTTCAAAAATACATTGGGAAGGGAGGTGATGACATGAAAATGTTTTCCAAGGGGCAGAAAATTTAAAAAAGTCAGCTGGGTGATGATATGAAGCCAGAACATGGCCACCATGATATAGCCTGTGGCATCAGTCCCCAGAGGAGATATCAGGGATGCGGCGGCAACTGAAACCGGGGTCCAGATAAATTCATGGCCATAGCTTGGATTGTTGAAAAAATGAAGGCTGTGGGGATTGTTATGCAGGGTGATCAGGTTATACCGGGCCCCATCCAAAAGCAGATCGGAGATCATCAGGGTTACGATCATGCAAAGGACAAAATAGGCTTCCCAGGTATTGTGAAGCCGTTCAGGTTTGATCACGGCCCGCCGGAAAATGGCATAGGCAGCCATGATAAGAACAATGCCTTCCATAATGTCTTTCAAGCCGATATAGAGATATCCCAAAAGGAAGTGCTCATTAAATATGGGCAGCTGAAATCCTTCCACAAAGGCTTCACCATAAAGCATGATGCTCCGGATTAAAAGGACGCAGAATCCCCAGAAGATGAAGGCATGCATCAGGCCTGAGGCAAATTCTTTTTTTCGTCCCACAAGGCGCTTCTGGCCCATGGCGATAACCACCACATTCTTGACCCGATCCATGATCCGGTCGGTTCTGCCTGCAGCAGTGGGTTCAAGCGCCATGAGCAATTGGATTTTCTGAACCATGGTGCGGCCGAAGATTGCAAGCGCAACAATCAGCAGAATACTCATCAAAAGGGGATTCATCCGTACCTCGTCCTATTTTCTGATTTTTTTAAGTTCTTCACGAAGTATCGGCACCACTTCAAACAGGTCACCGACAATGCCATAGTCTGCCACATTGAAAATCGGGGCTTCCGGATCTTTATTCACGGCCAGGATGACCTTGGAACCGTTCATGCCGGCCAGATGCTGGATGGCACCGGAAATTCCCATGGCCATGTAGAGGGTCGGGGCCACGATTTTACCAGTCTGCCCGACTTGTTTGTTGTGGGCCATAAAACCGCCGTCCACCATGGCGCGGGAAGAACCAAAGCCTGCTTTCAGGTCATTGGCCAGTTCTTTTACCAGATTCACACCAGCCTGGTCCTTGGCACCGCGGCCGACAGATACGACAATGTCGGCATCGGCCAGATCGATCTCGCCCGTGGCATCGGAAACGATTTCCTTGATCACGGCTCTTAAATCTGCTGCCGGGATGGAGAGTTTGACCACATTTTCTTTTCCTGCGTTGCCTTCTGTTGCCTGGAAGGCCCCTGCGCGGACAACCGCCACAAGCTGTTTAGCATTCACTTTGACGCGCTGCATGACTTTATTGGCAATGGCAGGCCGGACGATTTCAATGCTGCCGCCGGAAAGCGTGACATCGGTGATTTCCGTTGCACAGGCAGCGCCAAGCTGGGCCGCAACCCTCGGGGCAACGGCTTTGCCGCTTTCTGAAAAGCCGAACCAGATCATGTCTGCATTGGACTGTTTTGCCGCATCCACAACACAGGAGGCATAGGGACCGGCAGAAAAAAGCTCAAGGCTTGCATCATCTGCGATATACTGGGTGTCGGAACCTGCCTTGGCCATATCCGCTGCCAGGGATGAAATGTTTTTGCCGATTGCCACCACCGCAGTTTCTGCACCAATGGCTCTGGCTTTTGATAAAAGTTCAGTGGTACTGCCTTTGAGTACGCCCTGTTTGATATCTGCAATTACGAGTACTTTTGCCATAATATGTTTTTCCTTCTAAATATCCGTTAGTGTTAGAAAACCTTTGCTTCGGTAGCCAGAAGACCCACGACTTCAGCCGTAATCTTGGCTGCATCGCCTTCAAATTTGCGTCCGGCTTTTCGTGTTTTGGATGCCATGAATTCAGCAATTTCAGATTTTAAGGCACCGCATCCCACATCCGCACCTGAAGTTCCAAGACCGGCGAGATCCATGGAATCGATTTTCTTTTTCTTGGCCATCATGATCCCGCGCATGGCCGGCAGGCGGGGTTCATTAATACTGTCACTGACGGTAACAACGGCTGGAAGGGTCAATTCAACGATTTCGGTTCCGGCATCCCCCAAACGGGACACTTTGACATGTTTTTCATCCAGGACATCAATGGACACCACATTGCTGACACAAGGATAACCCAAAAATTCAGCCAGCATGATCCCGGTCTGTCCTGAGTCCGTATCCTGGGCCTGTTTGCCGGTGATCACGAGATCATATCCGCCTTTTTCAACCACTTTTTTGAGCACATTGGCATACACAAAGGAATCTGCTTTGGCCAGGGCCGGATCATCCACATGAATCCCGTCATCAATGCCCATGGCATAGCATTTGCGGATAATGTCTGCATTGTCCCCGCCGCCAAGGCTCACCAGGGTTGTCTCTGCATTGTTTTTTTCTTTCAGCTGAACAGCAGCTTCCACTGCGTTTTCGTCCCAGGCATTGATCACGTACTGAAGCCCGTCTTCCACAATGGCCCCATCCTTAACGTGGATATTCAATTCCACATCAACTACTTTTTTTACGGTTGTGAGAATTTTCAAATTGTCCTCCTCATGATTACGTTTTATTTAGGTTCGGTCATTTTCATAAAATTAAATTTTTTTCATCCCTTTGTAATCCGGTTTTCACCGCTGAAAAGGATGAGACTTTTTGATTCAAACGCACAGGCAAGGGTCATGTTCAGCGATTTTCCCATGTCAACCGCCAGAGCTGTGGGCCTGGATTTACTGATAATAATAGGCAGCCTTGCCCTTGCCGCTTTCTGAACCAGTTCATAACTGATTCGGGATGACATGACCAGAAGTTTTGCAGTATTCAGTGTCCGCTCCTTGAAGAGCTTTCCTATGGCTTTGTCCAGAGCATTGTGCCGGCCCACATCTTCGGAAAAGGAAATCACATTAAATTTTTCATCAAACAGGAGGGCAGCGTGGGAGCCCCGGGTTCTTGGATAAATGCTCTGTTTTTCAGTCAGCATTTTCAGACACTCAAACACATGGTTGATCTCCATCTGAAATCCATTTTCAATCGGTTTTAACACCTGGTTTAGATCTTCCATGAGTTTTTTACCGCAGATGCCGCAACTGGTCTGGCTGACATAGCTTGTCCGTTTCAAAAGATCCGGGATTTTCCTTTTACGCTCGGGTGTGAGCCAGATATCGACGAGATTGGGATCAATATCCGGGTCATACCCGATGGTTGTAATATCCTCTGCAGAATCGACAATCCCTTCTCCAAGACAAAGCCCCAGGGCATGGGCTTCTTCTTCTCCGGGTGTCCGCATGACCACTGAATAGGATTTGTCATCCACCCTGACCATCAGGGGTTCCTCTCCGATCAGTTCAAAGGTCTCTTCTGTTCCGACACCTTTTTCAAACCGGAGTACCTGACAGGGCCGGGTGCTTTTCACTGGGCTCATGCGTTCCTGATCCTTTGGAGGATAAAGGGTTATACTTTTTCCAATTTTACCGCACAAACCTTCAGTTCCGGGATCTTTGCGATGGGGTCAAAGGCCGGGTTGGTCAGTTTGTTCACATTGGCTTCCTCAAAATGGAAGGGCATGAAAACCACACCTTTTCCCACACGGCCGGTGATCATTACCCGTGTTTCGATCATTCCCCGTCTGGAGGAGACCTTTATCCTGTGGCCGTCCTGAAGATCAAAGGTTTTTGCATCCAGGGGATTGATTTCAAGAAAGCCTTCCTTGACTTCAAAATCCAGGTTCTTTGAATTCCGGGTCATGGTTCCGGTATGATAATGGGCATAGACCCGGCCGGTGGTCATCCAGAAAGGATATTCCTTGTCTGTCACTTCTGCCGGCGGCTTACTGTCGATGGCATGGAACAACCCCTTGCCCCTTGTAAATTTTCCATCTTTATGAAGGTATGGGGTTCCCGGGTGTTCCAAAGACGGACAAGGCCATTGAATCCCGTCACCTTCAAGCCGCTCATAGGTGATCCCGGCATAGGACGGGGTGAGTTCGGCAATTTCCCTGAACACGGCCTCGGGAGAATCATAGGCCATTTTGTAACCAAAGCGGGTCGACACATCCTGGATGATCTGCCAGTCCTGACGGGATTCGCCGACAGGGTCGACGGCTTTTCTGACCCGCAACACCCGTCTTTCGGTGTTGACAAAGGTCCCGTCCTTTTCAGCAAAGGAAACGCCGGGAAGAACCACATGGGCAAGCTTGGCCGTGGGCGTCAGGAAAATATCCTGGACAATGAGCAGCTCCACCTTTTGAAGGGCTTTGACCACATGATCGGCATCCGGGTCCGACACCACCGGGTTTTCGCCCATGATCCACAGGGCTTTAACCTCATCCTTTTCAATTCCGCTCATCATTTCAGGGATGGTAAGGCCGATTTTTGAAGGGAGTTCGGAAACACCCCAGGCCTCGGCAAATTTCTTGTTGGCAGTCCCAAGGGTAACGGGCTGGTAGCCGGTATAGACATTGGGAAGGGCGCCCATGTCACAGGCGCCCTGGACGTTGTTCTGGCCGCGCAGGGGGTTGACGCCTGTACCGGGTTTTCCGATATGGCCGGTGAGCATGGAAAGATTGGCCAGGGATTTGACGTTGTTCACCCCGTTGGTATGCTGGGTGATGCCCATGCAATAGACGATGGAAGCCCTTTTTGCGTTTGCATAGGCAAGGGCAAGGGTTTCGATGTCTTCCACGGATACGCCCGTAATCTGAGACACTTCATCCAGGCGAATTGCTTCAATACAGGCTTTGAAGGTCTCAAAATCCTCGGTATTGGCCTGAATAAACTCTTTATCTTCAATTCCCTTGTCCAGGATCACTTTCATCATGCCGTTCAAAAGAGCCACATCCGTACCGGGCTGATGACGGACATACAGATGGGCAAAAGCGGCAATCTGGTTTTTTCTCGGATCAGCCACAAGAATCTTGGCCCCTTTTGCCTTTGCCCTGAAAATCCGGGTAGCCACCAGGGGATGGGAGGTTGCGGTATTGGACCCGATGATGAAGATGGCATCCGAGTCTTCCAGTTCAGTCACTGCATTTGTCATGGCCCCACTTCCAAAAGATGCGGCAAGACCTGCCACAGTAGAGGAATGTCAGAGCCGGGCGCAGTGATCAATGCTGTTGGTGCCGATGCCGGCCCGGGCAAATTTCTGCATGAGATAATTTTCTTCATTGGTGACCTTTGCCGAAGCAAAAAATCCCACAGCATCCGGGCCATTGGCATTTTTAATCTCTTTGAGCCGGGAAGCGGTATAGTCCAGGGCTTCGTCCCAGGTGACCTCGACAAGGGCCCCGTTCTTTCTTAACAACGGTTTTTTCAGGCGCTTGTCAGACTGGACGAATTGATGGGAATTCCATCCTTTGATGCAGAGCTTGCCTTCGTTGACTAGGCTTGTCTTGCTAGGGGTGACCCCGGTCAGTTTGCCGTCAAGGGACTCAAGAAAAAGATTGCATCCGCATCCGCAATAGGTGCAGGTTGTCAGCGTGTTCCTGTAATCCATGATCTTTTCCTTTATTTCTTTTCAGGTGAAGGGCCCATCACACTCAAGGGTGATCTTTCATATTTAATCAGCCCGGATGTAAACCCGAATTCGGTATTCATGATCTCTGCCGTCTTTTTATAGAGAAGCCGTAACGGAATATCCGAGGGGCAGGCCTCCTCGCACAGACCGCAGTCGATGCAGCGGTCGGCCATGTGCATGGCCCGGGTCAGGTGAAATACCGGGATGTCCACGGGAAGGTCGCCTTTGGATATGAGTTCGTCACACTCCAGGCTGCATTCCTTGCAAAAGCACATGGGGCATATATCCCGGCACCCATAGCATTTCACACATTTTAAAAACTGGTCCTGCCAAAAGGAAAATCGTTCGGCCTGGTTTTTATTTTCTGCTTCCTTGACCTGTTTGGGTTCCGCACCATCGACTTTGTCACCGGCTGTGAGATCATCTGGCCAGGGTTTTTTGCATTCGCATTTCAGGGCAAGGTCAGCGGGGCAGGAGATTCCGATGGAAACCACCTTGTCCTGTTCCAGCTGGTTCAGGCGGTAAAGGCCGTAAAGCCCTCTTTCATCACAACCCCGGACAAGAACTCCGAAAACCTCATCCGGATATTCTCTGGCAAGGGTGATGAGCACCTTGTTCAACGGGTATCTGGCATCTCCGGCACTCTCGGTATCTCCCAGGCTCAGTGTTTTAAGGTCATCCCCTTTTTGAAACAGACAGGGGATCACATGGCCGTTCACGCAGGAAAGCGCCACAACACCCTTGACAGTCCCGCCTGAAAGAAGCTCATTGATTTTCTGTTTTACTTGATCAATCATAACCATACCTTATTCTACGCAACCGTTTTGGCTTGCTCGTTTTTCAGGGGTGAGGGCCCAAGTTTTCTCAAGACGCCGACAAAATCACCTATTTCTTCGACAAACTCGGGTGCTTCGGCTGAAGATACCCACCGAACCCGAAGCCTGTCTTTTTCTATACCGCAGAAATCCAGCATCTGGGAAAGAATGGTCACCCGTTTTTCAGTGGAATAATTACCATACAGGTAATTGCATTCGCCCTTGTGTCAGCCGCCCACAAAAACGCCGTCCATTCCCTGTTGAAACGATCTGAGCACATGATGGGGAGACACGCTCCCGGTACACATGACCCTTATCACCCGGATATTTGCCGGATACTGCATACGACTAACCCCAGCCAGGTCAGCAGCGGCATACGCTCACCAGGTGCAGAGAAAGGCGATGATATGCGGTTCATAATTTGTATCGCTCATTGGCTTTTTTCCTTATCTATATGGTTTCTTTCTTTTATCATGCAGCTCCGATCTGAACCAGCATCTGTCCGGGTTTGTACCCCCTGAGCTGGGCGCTGTGGGACGGGCAGGCCGAGGCACAGTTGCCGCATCCCTTGCAAAGGATTTCATTGACTTCGCACACCCGCATTCTTCTGTTGTACGTAATGGCATCATAGGGACACAGGGGCAGACAGGTCAGGCACCCGACGCAGGAGGCCGGGCTGATTTTGCAGACAATCCCTGAGGTGACCACCGTATCTTTTGACAAAAGGGTCAGCACCCGGCCGGCCGCACCATAGGCCTGGTTGATGGTTTCCGGTATGTGTTTGGGATAATGGGCCGTGCCGCAGAGATATACCCCGTCCGTGGCAAATTCAACCGGCCGCAGTTTGACATGGGCTTCCTTAAAATACTGATCCGGACTTAATGCCACCTTGAATTTGCTGGCCAATTCCATTGTGGATTCGGCCGGGATAACGGCAGCAGCCAGGGAGACGACATCGGCATCCAGTTCCAGGCGTTTTCCCAGGATATAATCGGGTACGGTGATCCGAAGAAGGGTTTTCTTACCCTCCTTTACCACTTCAATCTCGGGTTTGTCTTCGGGTTCATACCGGATGAACCGGACATCCTTTTCAGACGCCTCGCGATAGGCATCTTCCCTGAATCCATAGGTTCTCATATCCCTGAACAAAATGTAAATCTTCATGTCCGGATTGAGCTTTTTTAGTTTAAGGGCGTTTTTGACTGCATGGCCGCAGCATACCCGCGAACAATAATTTCTTTCTTCATTCCGGCTGCCCACACACTGAATCATGACAAGGGTTTCGGCATTCAAAACAGCTTCATTGCCTTTGGCGATCTGTTCTCCCAGCTCCATATGGGTGAAGATGTTTTCATTCTGCCCATAGAGGTATTCGGTGGGTTTGTATTCTTCGGCACCAATGGCCAGAACCGATGCCCCATGCTTGATTTCCTTGATCCGGCCTTCGGTTTGAATGGTGGTGGTAAAATTACCGATATACCCGGCCACATCCTTGATGGTCGCTTCATGGGATACATGGATCAGCGGGTTCTGATAAACATCCTGAATCAGGTTGTTCAGATACGCCTGAACGTCCAGGCCTTCCAGGGTATTGTGAAGCCGACGGGCCATACCGCCGAGGTCTTTGCTTTTTTCCACAATGTGGACCTCGTGGCCCTGTTTTGCAATGGACATGGCACAGGTCATGCCGGCAATCCCGCCGCCGATCACCAGAGCGGTTTTATTGACCGGAAGGTCGAATTCTTCCAGCGGTTCCAGGCGGGCGGCACGGGCCACCGACATCCGGACGATATCCAGAGCCTTTTGCGTGGCATTTTCTTTTTGTTTGGCATGAACCCAGGAACAATGCTCCCGGATATTGGCCATATCAAGATAATACTGGTTTAAGCCCGCTTCTTTCAGGGTATCCCGGAACAGGGGTTCCAGGGTTCTGGGTGAACAGGCTGCAATAACGACTCGGTTGAGGCCTTTTTCCTTGGCAAGGTCGGTGATTTCCTTGGCCGAATTGGTGGCGCAGGAGAAAATCTGCTGTTTGGCATAGACCACATGGGGAAGAGTCATGACATAATTCACAACCTCGGTCACATTCACGATGCTGGAAATATTGGCCCCGCAGTGGCAGACAAAGACTCCAATCTTCGGGTCTTCTCCAAAAACTTTTCTCTCGATGGGATAAACCCTTTTCTGGCTCAGCTTGCCCCGCCGGTATTTGAGAAGTTCCCCGATTTGAGAGCCCGCGGCACTGGCTGTGAACACGGATTCCGGAACATCGGTCGGGCCCTGGAATGCGCCGCTGACAAAAATTCCGGGCCGGTTGGTTTTTACCGGGTTGGAGGATTCGGTTTTGGCAAAGCCGTGGGAATTGATGTCGATTCCGAATTTTTCTGAAATCTCCTTGTATGCGGCCGGAGGATTCAGACCAACCGATAGCACCACCATGTCGAATTCTTTTTCCTTGACCCCTTCATCCGGGGTTGCATATCTCAGAACGATATTTTTGCTCTCCGGAATCTCTCTTGCAATGGAGGCGTAGGATCGGATAAATTCAACACCGGGAAGGTTGGCGGCTCTCTGGAAATACCGTTCAAAATCCTTTCCAAAGGAACGGATATCATTATGGAAAACCGTGCATTCGGCTTCGCTTTCATGATCCTTGGTCAGGATCACCTGTTTTTGGGTATAGGTGCAGCACACGCCTGAACAATAGCTGTTATCACCTTCCGTCACCCGTCTTGATCCCACGCATTGTATCCAGGCGATCTTTTTGGGGTGTTTCTTGTCCGATCCCCTGAGCACTTTTCCTTCATAGGGTCCGGTGGAAGACAGGAGCCGTTCAAAATCCATGCTGGTGACCACGTTCTGATATTTTCGGTACCCGTATTCCTCCTTGACCGATGGATCAAAGGGTGTAATACCGGAAGACAGAATAATGGCACCGACATTCACATCCTTTTTCTTGACGGATTGTTTGAAATCAATGGCGCCTGCCAGGCATACGCCCCTGCAGATATCACATTTGCCTTCTTTCAGGTACAGGCAGCTGTCGTCAATATAGGATACAAGGGGAATGGCCTGTGAAAAATAAACATGGACCGCCTTGTTCATGGATATTTCCTGGTTGAACCGGTCCGGGTATTTTACCGGGCAGTATTCCACACAGGTCGTACAGCCTGTGCACTTGTCCTCAATGATATACCGGGGGCGGGTTTTCAAAGTGACACTGAAATTGCCCTTTTCCCCTTCAACCTTGTCCACTTCCGTAAATGTCAGAACCTCGATGTTTGGATGCCGGCCGACCTCGACCAGTTTAGGAGAAAGAATTCACATCGAGCAGTCGTTTGTCGGGAAGGTCTTGTCGAGCTGGGCCATATGCCCGCCGATGCTGGGCCCCTTCTCCACCAGGTAGACTTTAAACCCGGCGGTGGCAAGATCCAGGGAAGCCTGGATACCGCTGACCCCGCCGCCTACAACCAAGACGTCTCCGAAGTTTCGATCGCCAAGGGTGCTTGAGAATTGTTGAAATACTTCTGCCGGCAATACTTCGTTTTCCACTTTCTATCTCCTCATCATATATTCTTTGGGCATTTTATTTAACCGGTCCTCCGGTGTGCCCGCCGATACTCGTTCTCTTGATCACAGCATTTCGTTGATAATTTCCGTGATGTCTTTTACTTCCAGAACAGTCTCATATCCCAGATTCAGGCGGCTTTCTTCAAAATTGGTAATGCAATATGGACAGGAAGTGGCCAGGACTTCAGCCCCTGCATCCTTTGCCTGTTTGAGCCGAAGGTCTGAAAACCGTTCTTCCTGTGGGGTGTCCATCCAGATCCGTCCCCCGCCGCCGCCGCAGCACAGGCTGAATTTTTTATTATTTTCCATTTCCACCAATTTGAGTTTTCGAACCCGCCGCAAAAGATCCCTGGGTTCATCATAGATCCCATTGTGACGGCCAAGATAGCAGGGATCATGATAGGTGACGGCCTTTGGCAATTCACCGTTCAGTTCAAGCCGTCCTTCCTGGATCAGCTGAAGGACGAACTGGTTGATGTGGATCACATCAAAATGGACCATGAATTCCGGGTATTCGTTTTTAAATGTATGATAGCAATGCGGGGAAGAAACAATAATTTTCTTTACGCCGTTATCGATAAAGGCTTTGATATTATCTTTTGCCAGTTTTTTAAAGACTTCCTCACTGCCGGTTTTCCGGATGCTTTCTCCGCAGCAGCTTTCCTTTTCACCCAGGATTCCGAATTCCACACCTGCTTTTTTAAGAATATTGGCGGTTGCCGTGGCAACTTTCTTCATTCTCGGGTCATAGCTTAAATAGCAGCCGACAAAATAAAGGGCTTCCATACCTTCGCTATAGGGCTTGACCGACACGGCCTTGGCCCAATCAGCCCTTTTTCCCCGATCTCCTTGAAGCGGATTGCCTTCGGATATCAGGCTGGATCTGGCGGTACGCGCAGATTTGACGGAGGGCGGAAAAAGTTCATATGAGGAAGCAACTCTTCTTAAGGCAACGGCAATATCAATCTGTTTCACCCCTCTCGGGCACTGGGAGGGACACATGCCGCAGGTGCTGCAGCGCCAGATATCTTCTCCTTCTACTTCACTCAGACCAAAAGCAGCTTCCCGGATGAGTTTTCTCATGCTGAACTGCCTCACCCTGTTCCAGGGACAGACCGAATCGCACAATCCGCACTGGAAGCACATTTTAAAGATCTCGCCGCCGGAGGTTTTTATCTCATCTATGACTTCTATGAAGGGGGCTATTGTTTCCACTTTGTTTTCTATCCTTATATATTGGCCTTATGTTTTACCTGGCTGTTTTGGCTCTGCTGTTCTAATTCTTTTTTGACAGTCTTGCAACGGCATCCAGTATTTTGTCCATGCCGTATCTGTCGGTCAGTGCTTCCAGGCCTATTTCCAAGTTATCCTGCTCTTTTTGCTCTTCGACTTCTTCTTCTCTTTCTTCAACCGTCAGAGCATCCACAAGACACCATTTTACACACAAAGGCTCTTTTTCACCTTCACACATATCACATTTCAGCGGTAGCCCGGAATCCGGTTCCTTGAATTCATCCCGGGAAGGGCAGGAAGCGCGGCAAAAAGAACATTCATCATATTCTTTCCCGTCTATCATGTATTTGTCCCTGCCTGCACATTCAGCCACTGTATACTCTCCGGCATATACCGGGACATAGAGGTCTCTGAACGGATCACGGATAATCCTGATCCGGGATCTGGCCGGGTTGTTGCTGCTGTATTGAGGTTTTGCATGGAAAGCGGAGCAGATGACCTCGCAAGCCCGGCAGCCATTGCATTTATCAACATCAATCTTTAAGGTTTTTATTGTTTTTGTCTTCTTATTGCCACTCACGGTTTTTTGCCCTCCACTCTAATTTGTCTCTTTTTGTGCCGAAGCGGCATTACCTTCGGTGTAGATTCCTCTTTTTTCAAACTCTTTGGCCACATAGTCCAAACCCATTTCCTCCAGGGCTTCTTTTGTCGGGATACCGTCATTATTCCAGCCCTTCATCTTGTAATAGGCGTCAAGCAGTTTTTCTTCCAGTTCCGGGAATCTTTTTTTCCAATGGTCATCTGGCGGTCTTTCATCTTTTCTTCTCATGCCAAGCCGGATATTGACGGCCCTGACAAGGGTTCTGTATCTTTTTGCAGCCTTTGTCAGTTTTTCTTCATCCATGTCGATGCCGGCACCGGAAGAAATGAATTTCGGATAATTGTGAATATGATACGGTGGTTTCAGGGGGAAAGAGGATAACCCGGCGCACTGGCCCAGGGCATCATCGATATAATGCATTCTTTCCTGCCAGTCCACAATGTCACAGCACATATCCACAGTGGGATAGAAGGGCATTGATTTTTCCCCGCGGATTTCCCAGTCCAGAAAATATTGCTTGAATTTTTCATCCGGAACCTGGATCCAGTCTTTGACAAAGGCTTCCCTTTCCTCTATGGTCGGGAACGGGGCCTGGGGGAATTGGCCTTCGATCTGGGTAATATTGATTTTTTCGCCTGTACAGTACATGAGATAATAAATGGGGTTGAGCATGGACAGTTTCAGCGGCAATTGTTCATGTTTTTTAATATTGTTATGGGCATAGGCTTCCGCACCGTTGCCGATTTCTTTAGAGGCCCAATAGGTGCCGTTGGCCAGGATATTGCCGATGCCTTCCCGACGCACGATCCGGTCCAGAAGCCAGAAAAATTTGCCTTCATTGTCTTCGGGCATTCCGGGGAAATCATCCTGTTTTAAGATTCCGTTTTCCAGCAGTTCCAGGGCAAAAGCCATGACCTGGGGAGCGGAAAATCCGTCCAGGCCGTATTCTGTTGCTCTTTGTGCTATTCTGAGCCCGAATTCCAGATCTGAAAAAGCACCCATGGTATAGGTCAGTTTGGTAAAACATTTCATCATATAGGTGGGAAGCCCGGGCAGGGTGATGGTGGCCCCGCATTTCATGGGGCAGTTAAAACAGCTGATAAGCCGGGTTCGTGAATCTTCCAGGGTCTTGGTCCATTTTTCTTCAACTTCCTCGTTCCAAAAATCTTTTCTTCTGACCCTTGAATTTCCCCACATGAAATTTTCCGTATGCCATTTTTCATCATGGACTTTCATTTCCTGGGGTGAGCCAAGTCCTGCCAGAATGGGCATAACTCCAGGGATAGGGTTGGTTTCGCGATGTTTGATATAGGTCAGAACCTCATTGCAGAGCCCTAGGAATTCTTCCGGTTTTGCAAGATTGATGTCTTTTGTGCCACGAACCACAATGGCCTTTACATTTTTATCCCCCATGACCGCCCCGATGCCGCCGCGGCTGGCACTGGATCTGCCCTGTTCAACAGAGGCAAAATAGACCTTGTTTTCACCAGCCATGCCGATGGCTGCCACCTGAGCTTTGGGCTGTTTCAGTTCTTTTTTGATGATTTCAGCAGTTTCAATGGATCCTTTGCCCTTGAGGTGAGCGGCGTCCCGGATCTCCACTGTGTCGTTATGGATCCATAGATACACCAGTTTCGGGGACTTGCCGCGAAGGATAACCTTGTCATACCCTGCATATTTTAATTCCGGCGCCCAGAATCCGCCCATCATTGAAAAAGCCATCAACCTGGTCTGGGGTGAAATGGTGGAGACGATGGTACGGTTACAGCCGGTGGCAGGTGTGCCGCATAAAAGACCGGCACCGAAAATCAACAGGTTATCCGGAGAAAAAGGATCTGCCTCGGGCGGAACCCTGTCCCACAGTATCTTGGCGTTAGTACCCAGACCCCCCAGATAAAGCTCGGTTTCTCTCGGGTCTGTTGCGACCTTCTCAATGTTTCCTCGGGTTAAATCAACTTCCAGATTAAACCCTGTCTCTGCGTACCTCATTTTTTTATTCCCCTTTTATCAAAATCCATGCTAAAAGCCTTTAATACCGAATTAAAAAATTTTCAAACAAAATAGACCCCTATCCTATCCGGTACAATGTAACTATATATAAGCTACAAAATAACTACGTGTCAACAAAAAAACCTTAAAAAAAATCTGAAATTTTTTACCACATGGAAGCGACCACCAGGATCACCAACACCTCTGTTCCATTGTTCAAAAGGCTGTGGGCAGAGCCTGTCGGAATCCAGGTGGCATCACCCGGATTGACCTGCCGCTCTTCATCATCCACCCGCATGACCCCTGTACCGCTCGCCACAAAATAAATTTCCTCCATGGGGTCCACATGGGATTCAATTTTTTTCCCCGGTTCCAGCCTTGCAATGGCAAGAAACCCGAGCTCCTGGAGGGTCCGGCGATCCAGGATCATCTGGGCAATGGCGCCCCCATGGGCACGGTATGTGGTTTCCAGCACTTCTTTGTCATTAATATTGCGCACAATCATGATGTTTTTATTCCTTCTATATGGATCATTCAAACCAGGTCAATATTCCATTGACGGGTTCCCGTTCAGGCTTAAAACCTGTTTTTGGCTCGGACAGGTCTTCATAACCAAGGGCAATGGTCAGAAGCACTTCTTTTTCTTCTGGGATATTCAGGGCATCTTTTATCTCATCCCCGTATTCGGTCACAAGCCCTATGGGGCAGGTGGCAAGGCCTTTGGCTTCCGCCGCCAGAAGAAGCCAGGATACAGACAGCCCCACATCCAGGTACCGGATTTTCGGAAACAGCTTGTCCATAAGAACGATAATCCCCACCGGAGCCCCGTAAAAAGAGCAGCTTCCCTCTTCGACAAACTGGTTAAAGGGGATACCCAGCCGGTCCACATCCGGTTTCATGGCCTTGCCCGCCTTTCTGCTGCGGTCTGTCAGCTTTTCAGGAAGAGGTTCTGAGGTACCCGGCCCGCAGGCTATCTTTTTTGCGGCATGTACTTTTTTCAGGCGACGGGCGAGCCGGTCCTTTTCTTCGCCATACACCACCACATATTCCCAGGGTTGAAGGTTAATGGCCGACGGTGCCTGGCCTGCGCATCGGATCAACTCTTCGATATCCGCGCGGGATACGGGTTTATCCAGATAATGCCGCGCACTTTTTCGTTTGTTCATGAGTTCAATGATATCCATTCTCACCTCTTTTATGTCCTGGTCAGATCAGCTTTTTTCTTGATATGGGTTCAACCCAGACTTCTTCCTGAAATACATCTGCCAGGTGCTTTTTCAGCTGCTCCATCTCTTCCATTCCTTTGGTTTCCACCACCAGATCGACATCATCCAGGACTTTAAGCTTTCCATATTGCCTGAAAATTTCAATTGCCTCATACACGTCTGCGGTAAACCATCCATTCATCCGCTTTAAAAGTTCATCCCCTTTTAAAGGGCCTTCGATGGTCAGATCCACCTTGCGGTTTTTTGCTTCCCAGCCCACCACGGTCTGTCGTTTGATCACCGGCCTCACCGGATCATGCATGGCCGCGCATTTAAACCAGAGCATTGCTCTTTCCATTTTTACGCATCCTTAAAAATACGAATGGTTCAGGGCCCTATAAAAACGGCCCTGAACCATCATTTACATTAACTCAGAAAAAATGACCTTATTTCTGGGGTTTGCCAAGAACTGAAGCAAACATGTCATCGCTCCACATCATGGAATCGGCAACATTCTGACGGAATTTGATGAAATCAATGGTATCCTGGCCGGTGATCTTCTTGGTGTTGAAGGCGCCGAATCCAAGGAAAGCCTCACCTGACATATTGGCAGCCAGCCAATGTCTGTGATCGTTTTTCATGGTATCCCAGAAGAATTTCTTTTTCTGGCGGATACCGTCGATGGATTTGATCAGGCAGCCCGGGAACAGGTTGGCAAATTTCCAGATGATATTGTTGACTTCTTTGTCCAGAAGTTCGAAATCTGCATTGGGCTGATGGATTTTCAGAAGCTCACGGCCAGCTTTAAGGTCATCACCGGTTTTGGATTCGCCGTAAACAATTTCACCGTCTTCAATATATTTGTCGGTGACGATGGTGGGGTTGCGCAGCCATTTGCCATCCACTTTAAGAACAGGAACAACCTTGGAGATCATGCCCAAAGCTTTCATCTTGTAAGCTGACCACATTTCGCAGGAAATGCAGTTGTACATGGCGTTTTCAGCGGACAGGAACCAGGGAAGGAAGTCGGAAGATCCGCCGGCAGGGGCTGATCCGTGTTTCGGGCCTGCCTGGCCAAAGATGGCAAGGTCGGAAGAAATGGCAAGGTCACAAGCCAGACCGATTTCCTGGCCGCCGGCAACTCTCATGCCGTTTACGCGGCAGATAACCGGTTTCTTGCAGGCAAGAATGGAATCCACCATGTGGTTGAAAAGCTCCATGTACTGTCCGTATTCATCACATCTTTTTGAATAGAACTCAGAGTATTCTTTGGTGTTGCCGCCGGTGCAGAATGCATAGGGGCCTGTGCCGGTGAAAACAACGGCCACAACTTCTCTGTCCAAAGATGCGTTTTCAAACCCTGCAATAACGCCTTTTACCATGTCTGTGGTGTAGGAGTTGAACTGTTTGGGATTGTTCAGGGTAATCCAGGAAACATAGAGTTTTTCCACGACATTGCCCTTGGGGTCTGTCAAGGGTTTTTTCTCATAAATTACACAGGGTGCTTCTGTTCCCCAATGGGGATTTCTGTGCAGACTGTGATCTTTGGGTTCGTTTTCTCTTGGCATCCATTCAAGACTCATGTTACTTCTCCTTTAATTCTTATTTTTGGTTGTTGTTTGTTTTATATTCACCATTTTTCTGATGGTTGATCAGCCTACATAGCCGCCGTCCACACCCAGAACCTGGCCTGTGATATAACTTGCATCGTCAGAGGCAAGGAATACAAAAGCAGGTGCAATTTCTTCAGGCTCAGCAAACCGGCCAAGCTGAATCCTGGATTCATAGATCTGGCGGAGCTTTTCATCGGACTGAAGCTTGCCGGTCATCTCTGTTTTGGTAATTCCGGGGCAAATGACATTGACATTAATATTATACCGGCCCAGCTCTCGGGAGGCAGATTTGGTAAACCCGATGATCCCGGCTTTGGCTGAGGCATAATTAATCTGGCCGGTGGTTCCGAAAATTCCGGCAGTGGAAATCACATTGATGATCTTGCCGTATTTTTTTTCTTTCATATACCGGCCGGCGGCCTGGGTGGTGTTGAAGGCGGCCTTCAAATGGACATTAATGATATAATCCCAGTCTGCTTCCGGCATTTTCAGAAGCAGGGAAGGTTTGGAAACGCCGGCATTATTCACAACAATATCCACACTGCCCAGCTGTTTGACGCATTCATCCACCATGTTCTGGGCACTTTTGTAATCTGCCACATCTGCTGCCACAGCAACTCCTTTGCGGCCAAGCTTCTCAATTTCAGCCACTGTTTCTCTCGCGGCTGCATCATTGGAATGATAATTCACCATTACATCGGCCCCTTCTTTTGCATACATCAGGGCAATGGCTCTTCCAATACCGCGGCTGCCGCCGGTTACAATGGCTTTTTTCCCTTCAAGTTTCATATTTACCTCATGTTGTTATTTAAAATCAGGAACAAGAACAATTCTCTTTTCAGGAGACTGTGCATGTGCTTCTGCAAAAACTTCATTAATGGTGCTCATGGGTCGGGTCTGGACATAGTCGGTGATATTGATCTTCTTC
>CAZWMY010000088.1:0-17793 GCA_964635025.1 uncultured Desulfobacula sp.
TATCATACATTTTCAAACCGGGCATTTTATGACATTTTCACGCCGCCGCTGACATTGGTAATTGGATTATTTGTTTTAATGATCACACCGGTTCTTAATTCATCTTCGATACTATATTGCTTTTCAATTTCAATGCAATTATCATTTTCTATATCGCAAGCCGCTAATATTTCCATAATCATCAATTCATCATTAATAAAATTTTTCATCTGACTCATATAATTTTCTTGAATTTTTTCTATTAGGTTTTCCATTTTTTAATTCTCCTGTTTTTCTAACTGTTTATGATTTAATTTTTCTTCTACGATTTTTCTGATAAATTCAGAGTTTGAAATATCCAATTCATCTGTAACCTCCTGTAATTGTTTTAAAGTTTCTGGTTCAAACATAACGCCGACCATAACCGTGTATTTTTTCTTTTTGCTCATAGTGCCTCCTAATTTTAAATGGTATTTAATTTATATTATGTTCTAATCGAATGATGATATTGGAACTCAGAATCAAACTCAGAAACATATGAAAACTGCTTATTGACAAGCTTATTGGATTTTTTTGTAGAACTAATTTAATCGCTGAAATACGAGAGGTTATAGCCTGATGGTTATAATGATATATGACATGGCCAAATCACCCAAAAAGAAAGAATTTGAAGGTATGAAATCCATTCTCTTTAATATAATAATGAATTAAGTCCTGCTTCCCTTTCTCCACAGGTGCGGGGCTATTAAGGACAATACTCCAAGTTTGAGGTTATATGATTTCTACAAGCAAAATTAACTCTAAGATTAAAAATTTTTATAAAAAATTAATCTAATATATTGTTTAAAATGAAATAGTTAGGGTAAAAATTAACAGATTAATGCTTTTTTGTACAACTTTTAATAATAATACAAAAAATATATATTTATAAAAATTCTCTTCAATTAATAAAGATGTAAAATTTCCTTAATCTGTTAATCTTTTTGTATAGATTAGCCATAATATTGGCTTTGACAGATTAATTTTTCTTTTTTTTTCTTAATCTTTTTTTTAATCTTAAAGTAAATATACTTTGTAGCACCGCACCTGTGGAGAAAGGAAGAACAGATTGATTTAATTATAGGTTACATTAAAAACACAGACACTATTATTGTGACGGCTTGAATTCTCGATAGTATAACCTGAATCTTTCAGCACTTTTTTGAACTCAGACTTGGTCAATATGATCTTTTCACCTTCAGAATTACAAAAGTCTTTGTAGGCATCATAAAGATTTTTCATCATGATCACGTCATCTTGCTCGCCTTTAACAAGGGTTTCATTGATAAAATTAAAAACGCTATTGCTCTGATTTTTGTAATTTTCTTTTGCTTTGTCGATGGAAGCACTTTCAATAAATTCATATTCCTTATCACGCAGGTTTTTGTAACCCAATAAAGCCCAATTGAAAATCCCCGATAATTCCTTGCTGAGCTTATTGGTCAGATGGACGTCCATTTCTTTTTTCGTGAACGTTTTCTTGAAATCTATGGGATAAATTCTTCTGTCCCAGCCGTGGGATAAATCGTCTATTTTGGGTATGGTGTTCATTGAAAGAAAATGCTTTGCGTAGGGTTTAAAGCTTGTCGGTGGTTCATAGGGTAATCGTCCGCTTATCCAGTCTCCGGCTACTGCCGCTTTTACAAGATCCGTATTGATCTGTTTTTTATGGGGCGTCTCACTCGAAAGATTCACCATTTTTCCAAACAGTTTCAATGTATAATATTCGTTTGATAATTGATTCAAGCTTATATTAGATACGTTTTCATTTCCGAAAAGATTTTGTATGGTATTCACAAAAACAGACTTACCGTTTGACCCTTCTCCTATCAAAAGGAATAAAGCCGGAGTTAATATTTCTTTCAAAAAACAATATCCCACGGCTTGCTGGACAAAGGTTATGGTCGATTGATCGCTCAGCAGGACGTCTTCTAAAAATTTGATCCATAAATCGCATGTGGCATCAGGATCAAAATCATATGGGAGTGGGTTCGCTGTAAATATTTCCGGCGTATGGGGTATCAATGTCTGTTCATTCAAATCAAAAAGACCGTTTTTCATGGTCAGGTAACGCTTTTGATCATTAAACGCTTTGTCAGAGTCAATTAAACAGTCACCAATGCAGTAATGAATAAAATTTGCCTGGGCAGATTTTGAATAGAATTCTCGATATTTTCTCAATTCCTGGGAGCAAAGACTATTAAGCAGATCATTTGAATATTGCTGGTAACACTGTCCGTTGAATCTGAAAAACGTTTTTTCTTTTTCAAGATATTTTATCCAATATTTTTTGGCTATGTATTCTTGAAATTTCAAGACATTAAAACCGTATTTATTATTCATATCCTTTGTTATGGAGCCGGAGATGAATAAAGGGTCCTGGAACTCTTCCTCTGTCAAGTTTGAATGCTCTTTCGCTTTGTTGATGTTGTGTTCAAGATATTGGCCTGGTGATTTTTGCTCTCGATATTTTTCACCAATCGGGTATTTGTTGAAGATGATCTGTATTTGTGTTTTTTCATATCCCTTGTGGATCAAAGACAATAACACAGCCATTTCAGCTTCACTTCGAGAGGCATAGGTCCCGTCATTTCCTTTTTTTATAAGATTTTTCATTTTGTCAGAAATTTTCAGGTTTTTAATATCTTCATCCCAAGCGGCAGAACTTGAAGCGGTTGGTTTGTTTTCTTCTATTGCTTTAGATGGTTCTTCAGGTTTTAAAAATCTTTCAAAGTCTTCAAGCTTATATCTGGGTCCTGCCATGGTGATGACCGTTACTTCCCGTGGATTACCCGACAATTTTTGATTAAATGTATCAGGTATACGCAGAACCATGGCTAAATGATGAGTTCCTGAATCCGCTTTTAAATCATGGCATAACCCTCTATTTATATTTTCAAGGGTTTCAACGCCATGTTTTTCCACAGCTATCGCATTGTATAACGTCCAATAGCAATGAAACCCACCTCCGCTATGGGTTAAAATTGTCGGCTGCAGGTCATAGCTTTGAATTGCTTCAAGAGCTTCTTTGTATGTCAAGTAATCAGGTTTCTTTTTATGCCCAGCTTCACCATAATCAACTTCCGCATGAAAACTGGTCAAATAATGAACGTTTTCTTTTGTACCAGCGCCGCCTGTCCTTGGGTTTACACCAAAATAAACGTTCCATCCATTGTTACAGCCGTCATAAGCCGCATCAATTAAAGTGTCATACGTTGAATGAAATGTTGACCTGATATCCCCGTTTTTTATAAGCTTAAGTTCAATCTGGCCGTATCCATTGTCCAGAACCCTTGCAAACATGAGATCCAAAAATTCTGAAACCGTATTACCAAATTTTGCTTTATCCTTGATGAGTGTCATTGCTTGTGCCCTCCTGTTTTATATTGAGCGCCAGCCCAGCCGCAAATCTGAAAAACTCAGAGATCGAAATCCTCTGAAGATCTGTGATTTTTTTGATTTTTTCATAAGTGTCCTCTGCCAGATTGATTGAAATTGATTTTGTGAAAATTGCTTGTTTCATGCCTTCCTCCTGCTTGATGATTAATATTTTAAAGGAACTTATCTTTTCCTTTATATATAGTTCTCGTCTTGAACCAAGATCAGCATTCGGTTTGTATCTGGGTTGTGATGGGGTTAATCTGTAAAAGTTGATGCTGGGGATTAAATTTATTTTATGATTACGTTCCGACTTTCCGTATGCGGAAACTTCCATGATAGGGATAAAAAAATGGCCACATCCCAGATTGAAGGAGTGGCCATCATTTTTAAATAATATAACGCTAATAGTTACAGCAACAGTGTTTGCACGTGTTTTATATCCTTATCCTTTAAAATATCTATCAAAGATAACACTTTGATGAGTTCGTCAATTTTTTCAATATCAGGACTTTTTCTTTTTAAATATTTTTCAAGATTCAAAATATTGTCTGCATTGTCATACAAATCTTTTGCCGCCTGGTCTATCACATAAAAATTATGGTTACTCAATAAAACCACACGTTCTGTTTGGGGAAGATTTTTTATATATGTAAAAGTCCTATCTTTACAAAATGGACAAGGACAATCATTTTCAATCTTTTCATTGATGAATACATTATAAATTTTCTCAGCTTTTAAATCCTGACAGTTGAGATAACCTGCATTTTGAGCTGATTCCCTCCAGGAAGTAGCATCTAAGGACACCCACTCAAAATAAT
This sequence comes from uncultured Desulfobacula sp., assembly GCA_964635025.1. Classification (GTDB taxonomy): domain Bacteria; phylum Desulfobacterota; class Desulfobacteria; order Desulfobacterales; family Desulfobacteraceae; genus Desulfobacula. The sequence continues at coordinate 4,218 of CAZWMY010000088.1, forward strand.
GCCGAGCCATATAGGCTGCCAGCGCAATTGTGAAAAATAAAGAGGTCCCCAGGATATGAACTTTTTTTATTTTAAGCTGATAAAACCTGACAAGAAACAAGGCAAGCTCCCTGATATTAAAATTTCTTGTGGGAATGCTATATCCATCAAATTTAATGGGTCCAAGAAGCTCTAAAAAATAGTCCAGCTGTTGAAGATCGTAACATTGAATCGGAAGAAAAAGTTCGACATCTGGACAATGCTTATTTCTTAATTGCAATGATTCTCTTGCCCATTTTACATTGAATCCTGATTTTTTCATGAATTCATATTCATTTTCACCATAAGTTCCCCTCTCTTTTATCGGGAAATCCATTGCATTGGCCATGGTGATATTCATATGGATCATGGCATATATTGCGTGTTCTAAGGTTAAATTTAATACCGTTTTTGAACATTCCGCTGGTTTTGATGCATCATATAGAATTTCTTTACCCTCCCCTTCAGCCACGGCATACTGATATCCCCCTGTATCGAGAAATTTATATTCAGCCCCTGCAGAATTGAAAAGCTCATTTGTATACTGAATTTCTTTATCATTAAGCCCACAATAAGGAACATTCATTAGAATTGCCCTAATCTTTTTGCCAGGAATAGTTCGGGCATTGGCGCCTGCACAAAAATTGACAAAAATTCCCATTATGCCACCTCCATGATCGATCGAAGCTTGTTAACCAATATAAGGGCTTGACTGATATTATTTTTTAAAAGTTCAACGGATTCATTTGACCCAAAATTTTCATCACTTAAATCTGTAAAGATTGCCAAGCCTATCGATTGCATTGATTGACGTAGGGACTGCTCAGATATTTCCTCTTCCTCATGTTCGATCTCACCATGATGTTCAAACGGTTTCGGAGGATCAATCAGACATTTCTTTTTTTCAGGTTCGGAACTGATTTCAAAGGATAATGGTTTGATTTTCCCTTTTTCATGGAATTCCTCCAGCCAAGCAGCCATTTTTAAAGAAACTTCTTCTGTTATCACGGCCTCATCTTTCCCTTCACATTTTAAATTCTTGATGAAACACCTTTTGTTGGATGCCACGGCTTCAAAGAACTTTTTCCCTTCTTTTGACTGGACCAGCGTGTCAAGGATAGATTCATCCAGGTTTTCTCCATAATTTAAATATTTATTAACGGTTGAATCCGACTTGCCAAGACGTTCTGCCATAAGAATTCGAATATTTTCTTCTTTATTGTCTGGGCAATAATTGATCCCCTTCCTTTTTCCACCGTGAGAATACATGATCGGATTCTCAGTGGTTTTGATTAACAATGACGAAAGTTTTCTGCAATTACGGACAAGCTCGGCGTAGTAGGGTTCCCCTGCCTCGGAAACGATCCTGGTGGCAGTTTTTCTGATGGCAAGTTCAATTTCTGATTCTGTTGATATATAAATGATATGGCACAATATGAATTTCGATTTTTCCTGGATCGCCTTTTCGATAAGATCATAGCCGTCAATGCAATAACAATGGGTCGGCGTTTTGACAACTGTCGGATATATAGATGTGGTCGGCTCAATATAATCGTCAATGCCTTTATATTGAATGATTTCGTTGACCGGCAGACTCTTATATTCTTTTCTGGATATAAGGCGGGGTGTGACTGCTGTCAAAATCCCCGGGGAATCTTGATCTGTTTGATTTTTCTTGTTCAAAATCCCCTGGGGATCTTGATTTATTGCAACAATTTGACTTTCTTTTAACTGATATTCAGTGTTTGATTTTACTTCTGGTTGGTTCATGAAACCCTCCTTTTTTAAGAAGGGCGTGGTTTAGACAGGTTACTTAAGGTTTCCTGAATGTTTCATCCCAATGGTTAATTTTAAAGTTTCCGCATGCGGAAAGATGTTACATGGTCTTGCTATTTTTCGCTGTGATCACCCCCTTGAGCTTTTCTTTGTATATATTGTGCTTGGGCAATGGCTTTTGAGCATAGCGCAGAACAATAAACTTTTTCTCTGGCAGTTGCCTGAAAAAAAGGTGTGCCGCATTTTTCACACACCTTGAAACGATCATATGGCAATTCCTGGCAAAGATAAGCGACAACTTCAAAGTATTTTACCGATATGATCCGGCCTTCCATTTCGGTATCTATTTTTGAATTAGGATCGAAGCCTTCCGGCCTATATGTTTCAACATATTTATTTTCATCAGGGTCAAAGGTGATCGTTACTGTTCCGGTGAAAGACAACAGCTGGCGGAGGTCCGGTTTTTCTAAAGAATGTCTGACTTCTGATATCTGTTCGAGCAAGCAGCTTTGAACCCTTACCAAAGCAGATTTGACTTTTTGTGCTCCAGAATCATCCTTCATCATTTCAAAATATTTACCATGAATATTTATAAAATCCTGAAATGGTTTTGTTGAAATATCCCTAAGCAGCAAATGGGGATATTCTTTTATAAATTTTTCAAGTTCCGGATCTGTTAAACTCTGGATGTTGAGTTTAGAAAATTTATTCAGCTTTTCCAGATCATCAAAAAAAATCCTAATCTTATTTGAATCCGTTTTTGAAAATTTCTTTTTTACTGTCATAGAATTTTATCCTTATATATATGATGCATTACCTGAGATATTAATACCCATTGCTGATATTAAAGTCAATAGTTTTATTATCATTTTTTTCTTGACTTGCTGATATTAAATGATATATTTTTTACATCATTTATATGGAGAAAGAAATGAACCTTTTTATTTGGCACGTTAAAAACATCAAACCACCCTAACCATCTCTCCTGCATTTAAGTGCAGACACTGTAGACAGTGCAGTTAACTATTTAATTTTATAGGAGAATTTTAATGGAAGAATTAATAAAAGATGAGGGCATCACCGAAGTCAAAAATGAAGACAGTGGTGTTGGCGGAACTGAAAGCGACGCTGCCGGTAAAACTGAAGACGGCAATAGCGTTAAACAGGTTATCGGAAAGTCTGTGGAGCGTGATATCTACATCGCGGACGAAAAAGGCACGTTTAAAAACGGTGCCATGATTGCGAACTTTAAACTGACCATCCTGCTGATCCTGAGCATGGTGGACTTCGGCGAGATCATTCAGAAATTATATAAAATGATGGTTAGCCTAAATGGGAAAGAATCACATTTTACCCTGTCCGCCGAAGAGTTTTCCGCCAGGCTGTTTATGCCAGCCATCCATCGAGAGGTTGGACCTGATGCAATTTTGTACGGATCATCGAAAGACCTTATGATCGCTGTTCAGGAAAGCCTTACTGAAAAAATACCGCACAAGGAAATCTCTTCTTGCACTGGGTTTACGCCAGGGTACAAGGACTTTCTGATTCCAGGAATGCGGATTACATCGGCCGGGATAGAGGAAACAGAGGACCCTGTGGTTGACTTATCTGGTGGGAACCTTTCCAGGAAAATCAATTTCCTTTTGCTTCCGGATGAGGGAATAAAACACCTGACGCAGCATTTGATAAATGAATTCACATCCCTGAAATCCACTGCCGTCATGTTCCCGGTACTTGGCCATCTGGTGTTGTCACCCTTTGCATCTTGGATAGTTGGAGAACTCGGAAGGCAAAAGTACACCCTTCATCTGAAGGGACCATCAGGCGGGGGAAAGACGTTCATTGCCAATCTGGTTGGATCGTTTTTTGGAGATTTCGGAGACCAACTTTCTTCCTGGTCAGGAACTGCCAATTCAATTGAAACTGAAGGATATAGCTTTCGGGATATGATTTTCATTCTTGACGACTACAAAGCATCAGTGATCTCCCAAAAGGAGATTATTCGGGTTATCCAAAACCATGCTGACAGCCATGGACGTGGAAGACTCAACTCATCTGGAAAACTTCAAAAACCGCCTCATATCAGAGGTCTTTTGCTTTCAACTGGCGAAGACTTTGTGGAAAATGTTGAATCCGTATCAGGGCGTAGCATAGTTCTCGAAGTCGAGCCAGAGCACAATCAAGCCGTTGGAAAAGCCTGTAAAGATATGCAGAATCAATATAAAGGGTTTATCCCGAGATTTGTTCAGTGGGTTATTTCTCAGGAAAACTGGCGAGAAAACCTGAAGGGTCAGATTGCCAGCAAAATCGATGACTTTTCCAAAGAAGTGACAGGCATATCAAACGGCCTGCGGATTTCTACGAACTGGGCGTTTAATGCTTTGGGTTTTGAATTGTTCTGTAAGTTTGCTGTCCATGTGGGTGCCATTGATGAGAGACGCTGTTCAGATTTGCTAATTGAATATGAAGGCGTTGCTAAAGAACATTTACAGTCCAATACCGACATGCTTAGGGAACAGAATCCTGCCGCCCTCTGTTTTGATATTCTTGAGCATCAGATTGCCACAGAGTCGGTCATTATCGAGGGTTTAAAAGCACAAAGCACTGACAAAGCCAAAATGTCTTCCGCTTTTTTAAATAGGAAGATCATCGGCAAATTGTCTGAGGACAAAAAGAGCGTTTGTCTTTTTCCGGATTCGGTAATGAAACATCTGGTAAGGCATTACAGAGAACTTGATCAGTCCGTGCCGTTTGATAAAGGTAATTTACGGGATGCGCTGGTGAGAGAAGGCCTGATCATTAAGGCGAGCAATAACCGTGTTGCAAAACAGGTACGGTACAATGGGGGTAGGGTTCAGGCCTGGCAGTTTGACCTGACTGAGTTTAAAAAACACTGCGTTGATGTTGAAAAAGCTTAACAACTAAAGAACAAGGGGTTTCGGAAAAACCTATGATGTTACCCGGTCATGTTATTGACCACATTTACAATAAACTTAATTTTTTAAAATTACCAGTTTGGGATACAGTTCCCGCTATGATGTTACCCCCGAAACTCCCCAGAAACTGGGGGTTTACATGGGTAAAATAGATAATAAACGCATGCTTGATTTTGAAACATTGGCTGAATATTTGAGCCTGGCACCACAAACAATAAGAAACAAATACTATGCTGGTGAGTTTCCGATACCAGCTAAGAAGATATTTTCAAAAGTCCTTTGGGATATCGAAGATGTTGATAAATATATAGACAAATTAAAAAAGATCGATTGTTGACATTGAGAGCAGGGAAACTGTATCCTTCAGATGAAAGGAGGATAATGTAATGTTTTCCTGCTCTTTCTCGTTATAGAAAAAATAATGAAAAGGAGCGAAAAATGGGTGTATTTCAAAGATATGACAAGAAAAATAAAGATGGCGATATTGTTAAAGGGAAGGATGGAAAACATGTTAAAGAGGGTCCCTGGTTTGTACAATACCCTAATTCGAGAGATCCTATTACCGGAAAGATTAAGTACAACACAGAAAGAGCATCATTTTCTAAAAAGAAAGCTGAAAAGATATTTCGAGAGAAGTCCGATGCTTTCGCTGAAATGGAAAAGTTTGGCACTCAAATTGATGCTGATATGACCTTTGGAGAGCTTATGGACTGGGGATTGAAACAGGAAGTAATGAAAGACAAAATTACTGCATCGGAAGATTCATTTCGATCCATGCACCTGAAAAACTATTTTCAAAACAGGATAGCAATCCAGGTGACACCGCTTGAAGCTGAAAATTTCAGAAGGGTAATGGTGAAAACAGTTTCTTCAACTACCGGCAAACCATTCTCTGGAGCGAGTGTAAATAAAATGGTCTCCTTAGCTCGTCGGATCTATTATCTGGGAATGGATCAGGGAATTGTTCAATCCAATCCATTTGCAAGAAGAGGTGTATTCAAAGAAAAATCAGTGGGACAGTACATCCCGGATCATGAGTTCTGGTCAATATATGAAAATCTTAAAGCTTATCTCAAACCGGTTATTCTGCTTGCTTATTTCAGCGGAATGCGCCGGGGGGAAATCCTTGAGTTGACCTGGGATAGGGTAAATCTTAAAGAAGGTCATATTGATCTTACGCCGGCGGACACGAAGACAGAAGAACCAAGACGTATTTATTTGAATTCAATAAAGATATTGAAAGAAATTTTTATTGAAGCTGAAAAAAAACGCCATAAAGGTCAGGACCTTGTTTTTACAAAGGAAGACGGAGACCCTATTCCAAAGCATTATATCCATCGATTGTTCAAAAAAGCTTGTAAAGAAGTTGGAGTTAAACCCTATCGACTTCATGATCTCCGACATACGTTTAACACGAATATGTCAAAAGCAGGTGTTGATCAAATGGTAACAATGAAGTTGACGGGTCATAAAACCAACGCTATGTTCCTTCGATACAGCCACCTTGATCGAGAACAAGGCGAAGGTGCCATGGAAAAGCTCAATAGTTTCATAGAAGCTATGAGCAACAAGGTTGAAACTATTGCAGGAGTGTGACTACTTCTTATGTACTTCCTAAAATAAAAAAAGTTTCAGCAGAACACTGAAACCTTTGATATTATTGGCGTCCCCAAGGGGATTCGAACCCCTGTCGTCGCCGTGAAAGGGCGATGTCCTGGACCGGGCTAGACGATGGGGACGCAAAGTCCTTTTTTTTGGTGGGCCGTGCTGGGCTCGAACCAGCGACTCTCTGCTTAAAAGGCAGATACTCTACCACCTGAGTTAACGGCCCGAGGCCAATCAAAAAAACACAAGATATCTATATGATCTGAAAATGATTGTCAACCCTTTTTTAGACCCGATCTTATTTTTTATCAGCCTCAGGCAATTTCACGGAGGGTTTGTACCTGAATCTCTTTTTTTGCTTTTTGAAGAGATACAAAATACTTGTGTCTGTCCGAAGGGGTTAAAAATGAGTTCAGCTTCCGCCCCAAAAGCCTTGGGTGAATTTCATCGGAAATAGCAAGAATGCCTTCTGTAATCAGTTTTTGAAGAAAAAGTTCTTTCACTGTTCTCTCCCGAATCTTAGCTTCAAAAGGGAAAAACAGGAAATTGGCCAGGACAAGTCCATACAGGGTTGAGGTCAAAGCCAAAGGGACGGTTTTCATGATCACAACTGCGTCACCTACTCCCGTTAGCATCCCAATGATGCCGACCACGCTTCCAATAAGACCGAAACATGGGGCCACATCCGCCATGGTCTGCAGGACTCTCATGGTTTCATCCCTTCTCATCCTGAAAAAATACATCTCGGCGCTTAAGGTGTCTTTGATCTGCTCCTTTGAGCATCCATCCACAAGTAAGCCTATGGCCTGCTTTAAAAAAACAATGGTGGTCTCATCCTCATCGGCCTGCAAAGCCAGGACTCCTTTGAGCCTTCTTCTCACGGACAGTTTGACAAGAATTTTCACAACCTCATCAGGGGCGATGGTTTCCCGGCCATAGGATGTTTTTAGAACCTTTAAAAGGATTTCAATCCGATTCATGTGATAACCTAAAAAAGTAGCCCCAAGGGTCCCGCCGATAACGATCAGTAAACCTGACAGATTCAAATAAAGCCCCATATTGCCGGGGATCACAAACCCTATGACAAAGAGAACCAGGCAAATTCCAAGCCCGATCATGCTTTTATGTGTCCGTCTAAAAAATAAAATTTTTTCCAGTGCCGACATTTTACCTCCTTATCAGGATATATCCTTGTTAACGGCTTATTTGTCCGTAAGGTTTCTGTTTTAAAAGGATGATTTCAACCCGCCTGTTTAACTCCCGGTTCCTTGCCGTATCATTGCTTGCAACCGGTTGAAAGGATGAATAGGCACTGACAAAGATTCTTTTTTCATCTACCTTTGTGACCTCGGTTAGATACCTTGCCACCATAATGGCTCTTTTTGATGAAAGATCCCAGTTGGTAGGATAAAGATCAGCCCGCGTCGGAGAATCATCTGTGTGCCCCACCACATTGATGGCAAAGTCGTTCTCATTGAGCACCCTTGCAATCTGATCGAGCTGAAACCGGGCGGCAATCTTGAGGTCTGCCTTTCCCGGATCAAACAGAAAATCTCCGGCAAGAACGATTCTCACTGTGCCGTCTTTTTTTAGTTCAACGGAATTCGGGTCATTCACCATGACCTCGGATACGGCCTGTCTTGTCTGGTCATATAATTCAGGCCGGTTGGAATCGACCCCGATGTTCACGACTTCACCAGGGCCGCTTTCGGCGGGCTTGTTCATGCTTTGGCTTTCTTTAGGAGTGCTGATCTGGAACACATACATGACGGTGAAAAAGAAAAACATGATCATCATGAGATCCGACCAGACCACTGACCACCTGTTTTTTTTTCTTTCCGGGCAATAGGATATGAGTTCATCATAGAAATCGTCCGGGTCATCTCCACCGGTCGATAAGAATATTTTTTTTTCGTATTCCATGCTGTTCCCCTGATTCAACCAACAAATGAATATATGAAAAATTTTCCGGCTATATTCTTTTCCCAATAAATGAGCAAAATCCATACCATGGCTAAATGGCTTATCAAGAAACAATCAAAATCACACAGCCTTTTTGATCATATTGCAAACCGTTTTCACATCTTCTTCGGTCATTGCGGAAAACAGGGGAAGCGTAAGAATCTTCTCATAAGCCTCTTCTGCAATTGGGCAAAGGCCCTTAGAGGTCTTAAATGCCTTTTTATAAAAAGGATGATAATGGACCGGTATATAATGGACATTTACGCCAATGCCTTCATTTCTCATAAATGAAAATATTTCTTTTCTGGTTTTTTTAAAAAGATTTAGATCCAATTTTACCACATAAAGATGATAAGCATGGGAAATAAATGCCTCTTTTTTTAAAGGTGCAATACCATCGATATCTTCAAAAAGGAGATCATATTGCTTTGCAAGAAAATTTCGTTTATGAATCCGGGATTCCAGTTTTTTAAGCTGCGTAATGCCGAGCGCACATTGAAAATCCGTCAACCTGTAGTTAAACCCGGGCATTTCAATTTCATAATACCAGGAATCCAAGCCCTGTCTCTGGTGAAGATCCGTATTGATGCCATGATTTCTGAATAATTTGACCTTCTGAATAAGTTCATTTTCATTTGTAACCACCATCCCACCTTCACCTGTCGTAATATGCTTGACCGGATGGAAACTGAAAACCGTAAGATCGGCACAGCTGCCCGAAGGATTGCCTTTATATGATCCGCCGATTGAATGACAGGCATCTGCAATCAAATAAATTCCGTGTTTTTTTGTTATTTTCCTTAGAGCATCATAATCACACATCTGCCCGGCATAATCGACTGCAATAACGGCACGGGTTTTGGGACTTATTTTTTTTTCAACCTTTTCAGGGTCAATGAGCAGCGTATCCGGATCAACATCGGCAAAAACCGGTATCCCTCCCTGATAAACAACAGCATTGGCAGTGGCGGCAAAGGTGATGGGCGGCACAATGACTTCATCCCCTGCTTTTATATCAATGGCAGCCATTGCCGCATGAAGGGCGGCCGTGCCGCTGTTAACGGCACCACCGAATTTAATTCCAGATATGCTAGCTACTTTTTCTTCAAATTCTTCTACTTTCGGTCCGGTGGTCAGCCAGTCGGAAAGCAGGACATTTCTGACCGCTTCCAAATCCTCTTCATCGATTTCATGCCGGCCATAGGGAAGAAAAACATTTTTTTTGTCAGAATCAGATTTCATAACGAAAAAACTTAACTTTTTTTATTTGCTATACTATTTAGATAAATATAAATTTCATATACCATTGGTTGATACTATCGGCAAATACAATTATTCAATACATTGCAGGGTCACCATATAATATCATTTATAATCTTACAGATGGGCTACAGGCATTCAATATGAAAAAAAATATATTCTGGCTGATTCAATCAAATCAGATAACGCCGACAATTTGTGATTTCCTGAAAACATTGCAAATCAGGATGGAAAAACTTCTTAATCTGCTATTCATAGTACCGGACTCATCTACTGAAATTTTGGAAAAAATAAAAATTCTGGGGCCTGCTTCTTTTAAAACGTCCATAAGAACGGCAACCAATTCATACCAGGGATACCTTGCAAAGCAGGACATGTTGAAGGGGAAAAAATTTGCCGAGGGATTAAATTTTTCAGATGTATTGCTGCTGGATGACCTGGGCGGCGGCAATGTCATGCAGACCATAATTGACCTTACCAAACCTGACAATACCTGTGGCTTAATCCTTCAAATTCCAACTCCGTTAGGTTCTTCAGAATCGGAAGAACGCATATTCCATGCCGGTATCCTCTGGGCAAACCAGCACAACATACCTGCCATCGGTTATGAACTGCTTCCCCTTGATACCAGGTGGACACTTGCATCTTCACTGCTTGATGGAATTATTACAAGGTATAGTGAAAGCTATGACCATTTAAAAACAGTCCTAAATCATGAAAATATCTGGCTTCTTCCCTTATATGAAGCTTCCGTATTCTCATCGGTTTCCACGGAGTTTAATCTGAATGGGACAAAGGCTGCCTATCACTACCGGAATACCTGTTCCATACCCGCCAAGAGGACGGTCCTTTATATTCCTCATAATGTTGCAATGATATATGAATATCAGGAAATATTAAACATTATCGGATCTGTCGGAGACAAACTTCACCTGATGTTCGGTTTTGGGCAAGATCAGGTCAGAGGCTCTTATTCGCATACGGAAACCATTAAAACCATCTATCATAAAGAGTTAAAACAATTTGCTTCCTATTCATTTCATGATATGAACAATCCCTGGGAAATGTTGATGGCAGAAAACATCATCGCCTGTTCAGCCTGCTTTCAAACCATAATCGCACAGGAAAAAAATATACCCAGCATTATCTTTGATCCGCTCGTGCCGCCCATGGACAAAGGATACAAAAAAAGAATCATTCAAAAAGAAGATTTATTAAATGCAGTTAAACAATCCATTGCGCTCAAACAAAAAAAGACCGAATTGGGTGATATTATCATGCTATTGACAAGCCATCAGGGGAAATAATGGACAGTTTCTGGAAAAACAAAAAAATAATTGCATATATCGCACTTGCCCATCACACCCGGTTTATCATACCGGTTATGGAATGGCTATCATCAAACGGTGCCCGGATAAAATATATCGTTGGGCAGGCTGAACGGTCCCAGGAGATCACTGCCATCGAACTAGGACTTGAATATTCCCATATTTACGATTTTATATCGGATAAGGATTATGATGAAATTCAAAAAAACTACCTTCTTTTAAAACAGACCTTTGCAGATTCTCTTAAACATCATTTTCTTCTGGGTATGTCGCCAATAACCGTTATCGATAAAACCCTCTGCGCCACATCAATGGAGTATATAGGTTTTAGAAACCTTTTAAAAAAAGAAAAACCTGACCTTTGTTTTGCCTTGCATGAACTCAACCGATGGGGAAAAATGTTTGCTTTCCGGGCAAAAAAAGAAAATATTCCATTCATTACGCTTCAGGAAGGTCTAACCTATGATACAGATTTTGGTTATTCCGGGCACGCCCAATATTCAACCCTGAATCTTGTTTGGGGCGACCGGGTAAAAAAAAAAATGGTGGGGTTTGAAGCACCTGAATCCAAAATCTGGCCTGTGGGCAATACCCACCTTGCAAAAGAAATGGCAGTTCAAAAAAAAAAGAAAATAAGAGAAAAAAAAAGAAAAGCCTATGGGATCTCTCAGCATTTTGTCAGCCTCTTGATTCTTTCTGCCACATTACCAAACCCTGAACTGTTTTCGCCCATTTTCAAAACCATATCGGAAAATGACAACCAAACCTTATTTGTAAAATTTCATCCTGCCTGTAAAAAGCTGCAAATAGACAAATGGGAGGACTCGATACCGGATCAGCTCAAAAAAAATATCCATTTTATTCATGCAACGGAAAACACATATGATCTCATATCCATGGCTGATGTGTGTGTATTGGGTCAAAGAAGCACCACAGGCCTTGAAGCCATCGCTTTTGGCAAACCCCTTGTCAAACTGGATTTTGCATACACCCCCAATGCGCCATACTCTTTTGTCGATCAAGGTGTTGCGCTTAAAATGAGTGCGGTTGAGTTTGCCAAAGCCCTGACAGACAAAATTGATTTTTCAAAACAGATGGATAAAGAAAAAATAGAACGCTATCTGAAAAGCGAAATTATAGATACTGAACATGCCATTGAAAATATTTGTGATGTGTTTAAAAAAACCATCCAGGCCAACATCCAAATCGATACATTCCAGGAAAAGCCAGACCAAAGCGTGTTTGATAAAAAATGGACCATCACCATCCAGGTCCCGGACCATCCTGATGTTTTCCTGTCCCAGCTTGAAGCTGTGGCGTTAAATTCTGAGAATCAAGGGGAATATGAAATAATTTTACTGGAACCTGAAAAAAAATCCAAAGAAATCATCCGGATTCTGGATTCATTACAAGGAGATGTAATTCGATTGGTCATTCCAGAAGGCGACAACCCCATCACATTGATGAATCAAGCCGGAGACATAGCCAAAGGGGAACACCTGATATTTCTTGAAAAAAATCTTGCTCCGCTCAAGGGATGGCTTGACTGCCTCCATCAGGCGTTTTTGAAACACGGCAGCGACAAAGTGTTTGGAGCGCAAATCAGTGACCGGAATGGAAAAATTGCATCTGCCGGTGTGGTTGTGGATCGAAACAACACGCCGGTTTCCGCTTACAGATATCTCCAGGTGGATTTTGCCAGCGCATTAAAAGAAAGAAGCTTTCAGATGGTAGATTATTTTGTGGCCATGAAAAAAAACCTGTTCTGTAAAATAGACGGATTTACCCCTCAGGCCGGAAAATACCTGTTTTTGGATATTTGCCTGAAGGCCGCTCTATGCACCCGTGACCCCCATGCTGTTGTATATCTGCCTGATCTTAAAATGATATTTTTAGATCATATACATCAAAAAGACCTTCCTGATGATGCGATCTATTTTTATGGAAAATGGAACGGGTGTCTCTGGGAATCTGAAAAAAATTTGCACGAGACCGATGGAATTTCACGGGAAGCCCTGGCCCATGCAAAACTTGCGGCAGCTATGCAGTCAATTTGACAGCGCGCCGGTATCTGATTGAAAAATTATCCCGGCAGTATCACATCAGATCCCAACTCATGGGCGCGCCCTTCTTTATATCCTTGGCACATGTTTTCCCCAATACAATATCATAGTATTTCGGATGAAGGCCATGGCCTGGCCGGATTGAGCGAACCGTCTTTGAAGTAAACGGCTCGCCGGCTGCCATATCCTGAACAACGAAGAGGGATCGACGGAACACTTTGCTTGCCTTTTCCCGGGCAGTCAGGGCATAGGATACGTTACCCAATGCTTTTTCTGTGTCACGGATTGCCTGGACCATGGTTTTGAATTCCTCTGGTTCAAGAGAAAAGGAGCTGTCCAGACCGGGTTCAGCCCGCGAAAGGGTGAAATGCTTTTCAATGATACAGGCTCCCAGGGACACAGCAGCAATGGGAACGGCAATGCCAAGCGTATGGTCTGACAAACCCGTTGGAACACCGAAGGTTTCGGATAGGTGGGGGATTGTGCGCAGATTCATTTCTTCGGGCAGTGCAGGATAGGCGCTGGTGCATTTGAGCAGGGCCAATCCCGGACAGCCGCCTTCTTGCAGCGCACGCACTGCCTGATCAATCTCATCCAGGGAAGCCATGCCCGTGGACATGATGACCGG
>CAZWMY010000089.1:0-17080 GCA_964635025.1 uncultured Desulfobacula sp.
AGGCCACACGGGCGGGTGGCGCCTTCCAGCATCTCTATGACACCCTGATGAAGGGCTCGGATGATGAAATCGATGTGCTCTACCCCTTGATTGCAGAAAAAATCGAATATGCAAAGGATTTTACCTGGATCATTTTTTATATCAACAAAAAGGCTGTTTTCCAGGACAAAAAGCCTATTACGGCAGAAGATGTGGTGTTCACCTTCCATACCTTCATGGAAAAAGGGGTTCCCCATTTTAAAAGTTATTATAAAGACGTGGCAAAGGTGGAGGCCCTGGACTCCCAAAGGGTGAAATTCACCCTGAAGATTGCAAGGATAGACCTTCTGCACTCCCTTGCAGGGCTGAATATCCTGCCCAAGCATTATTGGGAGAAAAAAGATTTTTCCGAACCCACAACCGAAGTTCCCCTTGGCAGTTCAGGCTTTACCATTGATTCCTTTAAAATGGGCCAGTATGTGGTGATAAAACGCCTGAAAGATTACTGGGCAAAGGACCTTCCCGTGAACAAGGGCCGCCATAATTTTGATTTTATCCGGTATGATTATTACAAGGATGAGGTGGTGACCCTGGAAGCCTTCAAGGCCGGGGAATTTGATTTCCGGTCGGAAAATGTGGCCACCCAATGGGCCACCATGTATACGGGTGAGAATTTTGAAAAAAAGATGATCATCAAAGAAGAAATCCCCCATGAAATCCCCCAGGCCATGCAGGCCCTGATCTATAATACCCAGCGGGAGGTGTTCAAGGACATCCGCGTCAGAGAAGCCCTGATCTATGCCATGGATTTTGAATGGATGAACCAGCATCTTTTTTACAACCAGTATACCCGGACCCGGAGCTATTTTCAGAACACGGAATATGAAGCCAAAGGGTTGCCGTCAAAAGAAGAGATGGCCTGTCTTGAACCGGTCAAAGACAAGATCCCGCCGCGGGTATATACAACTGAATACAAACCCCCGGTCACGGACGGCAGCGGCAATATCCGCGCCCATCTGAAAACGGCCCTGGCTCTTCTCAAGGAGGCAGGTTGGGAAATCAAAGATAAAAAAATGGTTCATAAAACATCAGGCAAACCCATGGAATTTGAAGTCCTTCTCTACAGCCCCACCATGGAGCGCATTGCCATCCCGTTCCAGGACAATTTAAAAAAACTCGGCATCACCCTGAATATCCGGCGGGTGGACACCACCCAGTTCATCAACCGGCTCAGGGAGCGCGATTTTGATATGGTATCCGGCGGGTATGCAGCCAATGCATTCCCATCTTCAAATTTAAAGGTCGCCTGGCATTCCGGGTATCTGGATTCCACCTATAATACCGCCGGTGTGACAGATCCTGCCATTGACTATCTGGTTGAAAAAATCGATCAGCACCAGACCGATAAAGCAGCCCTTCTGAATTACGGCAGGGCGCTTGACCGGGTGTTGCAGTGGAATTTTTTTGTGGTGCCGGAATGGCATTTGAGTAAATTCCGGATATCTTACTGGAACCGGTTTTCAAGGCCTGAGGTCCGGCCCAAATACAGCGTCGGGTTTCCCGACACCTGGTGGATCGACAAGGATAAGGACGCTAAATTGCCAAAACGCAACAGTGCAAAATAAGAAAAATATGGGCATTCCATTATGACGGCATACATCCTCAGACGACTGCTTTTGGTCATCCCGACCCTCTGGGCCATTGTCACCATTAATTTTTTTATTATCCAGGTGGCGCCGGGTGGCCCTGTAGACCAGTTTATCGCCAAGCTCCAGGGTCTTGATTCCGGTGTCATGGAGCAGGTATCCGGGGAAGGCAAGGCCGAGATCACAAAAACCGACATGAAAGAAAAAAGCACCTACCGGGGAGCCCAGGGTCTTGACCCGCAAATCATTGCCGAGATTGAAAAGCGGTTCGGGTTTGATAAGCCCATCCATGTCCGGTATTTTAAGATGCTCAAGGATTTTCTTTTCTTTGATTTCGGCAACAGTCTGTTTAGGGGCCGGTCCGTCATTGAGCTCATTGTAGAAAGAATCCCCATATCGGTTTCGCTGGGGCTCTGGAGTTCCATCATTATTTATATAGTCTCCATTCCCTTAGGAATTAAAAAAGCCCTGAAACATTCGTCCCGGTTTGACATCTGGACCAGCACGGTCATCATTGTCTGCAACGCCATCCCGGTCTTTCTGTTTGCCATCCTTCTCATCATCCTTTTTGCCGGGGGCACCTATTTTAACTGGTTTCCCCTGCGGGGTCTTGTGTCTGTGAATTTTCACGAGCTTTCCCTTGCCGGAAAAGTCCTGGATTATTTCTGGCACATGGCCCTTCCAACCCTGGCTCTTGTTATCGGCGGGTTTGCCACATTGACATTTTTAACCAAGAATTCTTTTCTGGACGAAATCAGCAAACAGTATGTGGTGACAGCCAGGGCCAAGGGTCTGACCGAAAACCGCATTCTCTACGGCCATGTGTTCCGGAACGCCATGATCCTGGTCATTGCAAGTTTTCCCTCAGCCTTTATCAGCCTTTTTTTCACCGGCTCCATGCTCATCGAGGTCATTTTTTCCCTTGACGGCATGGGGCTTCTCGGGTTTCAGGCCACCATGCAGCGGGATTTCCCCCTTATGTTTTCAACTTTATACATTTTTACCCTCTTGGGGCTGATTCTGTCCATTATCAGCGACATCACCTATACCATAGTGGACCCAAGGATTGATTTTGAAAAAAGGTAATGGCGGATGAAAAAAATCCATGAAGAGCAATGGAGCCGGTTCAAGTCCAATAAACGGGCCTATTACAGTCTCTATATCTTTTCCTTTCTGTTTTTTATTACGCTTTTTTCAGAACTCATTGCCAATGAAAAGCCTTTGCTGATTTATTATAATGGAGGCTTTTACTGCCCTTTCATCAAGGAATACGCTGAAACAAGCTTTGGCGGCGAATTTGAAACTCCGGCTGATTACGCCGACCCCTATGTCATTGAGCTGATCAATACAAAAGGGTGGATCATCAGACCCTTGATCCCGTTTTCCTATGATACCATCAATTATGACTTGGACGGACCGGCGCCGTCACCGCCTTCGCTCACCAACTGGCTTGGCACCGATGACCGGGGAAGGGATGTGGTGGCCCGTCTTCTTTACGGGTTCAGGATTTCCGTCCTTTTCGGTCTTACCCTGACCCTTTTTTCATCGGCCATCGGCATCACGGCAGGCGCTGTCCAGGGATATTACGGCGGCACCGTGGATATCCTGGGCCAGCGGTTCATCGAGATCTGGTCCAGCCTTCCGACCTTGTTTTTGCTCATTATCCTGTCTTCCGTGGTTCAACCCAATTTCTGGTGGCTTCTCGGCATCACCCTTCTTTTCGGGTGGATGTCCCTTGTGGGCGTTGTCAGGGCAGAATTCCTGCGGGGCAGAAATTTTGAATACGTCATGGCAGCCAAGGCTCTTGGCTTAAGCGATGCCAGAATTATTTTCCGCCATGTGCTGCCCAATGCCATGGTGGCCTCCATCACCTTTATGCCCTTTATCCTGGGTGGGTCCATCACCACCCTGACCTCTCTTGATTTTCTGGGGTTTGGGCTTCCTGTCGGGAGCCCGTCCCTGGGCGAACTCCTGGCTCAGGGCAAAGCCAATATGCAGGCGCCCTGGCTGGGGATTTCTTCTTTTATCCTTCTCTCGGTCATGTTCAGCCTTCTGGTCTTTATCGGCGAAGGCGTGAGAGACGCCTTTGACCCGCGAAAGGTGTATTAAAATGAAAAACGCCCTGCTGAATATTGAAAACCTGAGCGTGTCCTTTCAAATGGGAAAAAGGACCACAAAGGCAGTTGAAAATGTCAGCCTCTTTCTTCAAAAAGGTGAAACCTTAGGGCTTGTGGGGGAAAGCGGGTCCGGCAAAACCGTGACTGCCATGTCCATTTTAAGGCTTTTGCCGGGATCTGCGGTTTATCCGACAGGAGCCATCTATTTTAACGGGAAAAACTGCCTCACCCTGGATGACGACGAAATCCGCAAAATCCGGGGCAACCGCATCAGCGTGATCTTCCAGCAGCCCATGACCTCTTTGAACCCCCTTCACCGGATCGGAAAACAGGTCAAGGAAATTCTTTTTCTCCACCAGGACATCAGCCAGGCTGAAGCTGATAAAAAAGCCCTGTCCTGGCTGGAGCGGGTGGGTCTGAAAAATCCGGCATCAAAGCTCGCCTCTTTTCCCCACCAGCTTTCCGGCGGGGAACGCCAGCGGGTCATGATTGCCATGGCCCTGATCAACGAGCCCGACATCCTCATTGCCGATGAGCCCACCACAGCCCTTGACGTCACGGTCCAGGCTCAGATTTTGGATCTGATCCGGGATCTTCAAAAAGAGCTCGGCATGGCCATCCTCTTTATCACCCATGATCTGGGCATCGTAAAAAGAATCGCCGACCGGGTGGCGGTCATGAAAGAAGGAGAGATCGTGGAAACCAATGTTCCCGGCATCATCTTCAACACCCCATCCCATCCATACACTCAGCATCTTATCAATTCCGAACCGAAAGGGAAACCGGACCTGGCGGATGACAGGGACGAAATTCTGGTTGATGTGTCCCATCTGAAAGTCTTTTTCCCCATTCAAAAGGGTATCCTTCGGCGGACCGTGGATCATGTCCGGGCCGTCAACGATATCTCCTTTACCCTGAAAAAGGGTCACACCCTCGGCATCGTGGGTGAAAGCGGGTCCGGTAAAACCACGGCCGGGTTTGCGATTTTAAAACTTAACAAGTCCACGGGAAAAATCCTTCTTGGCAGTCACAGCCTCAACGACCTTGATAAAAATGAGATCCGGGAACTCAGAAAAAGAATGCAGATCATTTTCCAGGACCCTTTTGGCAGCCTCAACCCAAGGATGAGCATAACCGAAATCATTGGTGAAGGCCTGGCCATCCACAACCCCGGCATCACCCCAAAAGAAGAGGAAGACAGCATCATTGCGGTCATGGAAAAGGTTGGCCTTGATCCGGCCACCCGAGACCGCTACCCCAATGAATTCTCCGGAGGCCAACACCAGCGGATCGCCATTGCCAGAGCCCTGATCCTGAAGCCTGAATTCATGGTCCTGGACGAACCCACCTCTTCCCTTGACCGGTCTGTCCAGTTCCAGGTCCTGGAACTCTTGAAAAGCCTTCAGAAAGAATTTCACCTCACCTATATCTTCATCAGCCACGATCTCAAAGTGGTCAAATCCCTCTGCCACGACATTATCGTCATGAAAGACGGGGTGATTGTGGAATCCGGCGATTCGGAAAAGATTTTTTTCCACCCCGAACAGGAATATACACGGCAGCTCATTGCCACTGCGTTTCATTGATCCATTCAAAAAATATGAAATAACGTTATCAAATAACATTATTGACAGTGTAACAAGATATGATACAATTTATTTCATGATCAAAAGCTTTAAGCATAAAGGGCTTGCTGATCTTTTCGAAAAAGGAAGCTCTCGCAAGATTCGTCAGGATTTGCATTCAAGGGCTTTGAGACGTTTAGATGTTTTGGGTGGTCAAGCTGAGTCATTAATGGATTTGAATGGAAATATGGAAGAATATTATATTAAACGACCAATAAAGAGACCCCCGGTTCATCCCGGTGAAATTTTGCGGGAAGATGTGCTTCAGCATCTTGGCCTGTCCGTCAGCGAAGCTGCCAGACGCCTCGGGGTTTCGCGTCAACAGTTGCATCGGGTTTTATCCTGCACCCATCCGATTACAATTGAAATGGCTCTCAGAATCGGTAAGTTTGCCGGTAATGGGCCAGGGCTTTGGTTGCGAATGCAGCAGGCATATGATTTATGGCACGCTGAACACAGGATGGCAGATGAACTTTCCAAAATTGAATCAGCCTCTTCAGATCGCTGCAATGCCTAAGTATGATGAACCACCGGCAAAATTATTTGAAATAACTGGTGATGATGTTGCAGTTCGGGGAGATTAATTTTTCATTTTTCATCAAAAAATATAGGAAACCAAACATGATCTGGACCTTAAAAATAAAAGTATATGGGATGAAACCGGAATGCAGCCGGGTGATTGAAATTGATTCTGGTGCGAGTTTTCTTGCATTGCATGATGCTGTACAGAAGTCCGTCGATTTTGGGAATGACCATATGTTCGAATTCTATGCAGGCCGGACTCCGGGAAACCGTGCTTTTTCCATTGGCGGGGAACTTGACTGGGACACCTTTGACCCTGTTAAAACCTACCGCCGCGTCCTTCTCAAAGACGTGTGGCCGCTTCCGGACGGGATGAAATTATTTTATCTTTTTGATTTTGGCGACAACTGGCTGTTTCAGATTACAAAAACCCGGCGTAAGGACAAAGCTCCGGAAAAAGGTATAAAATACCCCCGTGTGATTGAGGGTAAAGGTCAGAACCCGGAACAATACCCGGATTGGGAAGAGGAAGAGTAAAAAAGGAAAGATCATATATGTCTTCAAACAGAGATAAAAAAACAAAAGGAAGTCTTGAAGAGGCCCTGCGTGCCCAAAAAGAACGTGAAAACACTTACCGGGAACGGGCGTTAAAGCTTTTCCCCTGGGTCTGCGGGCATTGCGGCCGTGAGTTTGAAGGCAAACGCCTGAAGGAACTCACCGTTCACCACAGGGATCATAACCATGACAACAACCCGCCGGACGGGAGCAACTGGGAACTTTTGTGCATTTATTGCCATGACAATGAACATTCCCGGGACCAGGTGGCGGATGCCTATGACTCTGATTCGCCCGGAAGGCCGGGGGAGAAAAGTGGCGGGGTTCAGGCCTTTGCGGGTCTTGCGGATTTGCTGAAGGGCAAACTTCCCGGTTAAGGCTGAGAGAAAAGGGCAGCTCAGGGTTTTTGTTCCGGTTTTTGGGCAAGCCACAGGATATGTCTGCCGCCTTTTTTAGAATTTCGGGCGCGAACAGTCTTTTTTTTTGTATGAAACCCGCACTGGCTGAGGCGTTGGGTAAAGGCTTCATTATCCGCAGCAGACCAGACTGACAGAATGCCGCCGGGACGAAGCGCACCAAAGGCAGCTTTCAGGCCGGCGCTGGTGTAAAGCCGGTTGTTTTCTTTTTGGGTAAGGCCTTCCGGGCCATTGTCCACATCCAGAAGAATGGCATCCCAGAAAGATTTTTGATTCCGGATGGTTTTTGCCACGTCCTCCTGTTTTACCTTTACCCTTGGATCATCCAGGGGCATCCCGGCCAAATGCCCTAGATATTTTCTGTTCCATTGAATCACGGCGGGAATAAGTTCGGATACAATGATGATGGCATCGGCGGATGTGTGCTTTAATGTTTCTGCCAGGGTAAATCCCATGCCAAGTCCGCCGATCAGGATCCTAAGACCAATCCTGTTTTGGAGCTGAATACAGGTAAGCCTCGCTATCTCCTCTTCAGACCCGTGCACCCGGCTGTTCATGAGTTCTGCCCCGGCCGTGCGGATGGAAAATTCTTCCCCGCGTTTTTGAAGGGTCATCTCTTGTTCCTGCCCGGGGATTTTGACCCGGTCGATGGTTTCCCAGGCAATCATTTGATCCTTGACGCGGTTAGGACTGATGGAAAATTATTTTGCAAGGATGTCCAGCCCTTTATCATAGACCGAAGTTTCCACTTTCATCAATCCAAGAACCGTATGAAAGAGATTGTCATGGGAAAACGGGTCGGCGGATTTGCCGTTAAGAGACTGCCGGTCTATTTTAAACTTATCGTCAAACCAGAAAACGGCTGCAATATGTTTCTGGGTTTCCGGTGCCATGGCATAGGGAAGCCCGTGAAGGTAAATATTGTATTCCCCCAAAGATTCGCCGTGATCCCCCACGTAAAGCATGGCGGTTTCAAACCCGGAAGTGTTTTTTTTAAGCAGGCCGATAATTTTGGTCAGAAAATAATCCGTATATAACAAGGCATTGTCATAGGCATTGCCGATTTCATCTTTTGTGCATTCATCAAATTGATTGGTCCTGCAGACCGGCGTAAATTTTTCAAATGCGGCTGGATAGCGTTTATAATAGGCAGGGCCGTGATTGCCCATCTGGTGGAGGACAATCAGGATATCGCCTTCTTTTTTTTGATCGATAAATTCCTGCAAGCCCACCAGCATTCCTTCATCCCGGCATTCCCCGTCACAGACGGTATTGATCTCCGGGTTGCTGTAATCCTGGTAGGGGACTTTCCGGGCCGTATCCCGTGAGTCGGAATTGTTATCCCGCCATAAAAGGTGGACATTTGCACGGCCCAGCACGTCCAGGAGATTCTCGGTTGCATCCCCTTTGGCAGGGGTATATTCGGACCGGGGAAGGATGGAGAACATGCAGGGCACGGAAAGAGCCGTTGTCGTGGCACAGGAATACATATTGGTGAAGGAGATGATGTTTTCTTTTTGCAGAAGAGGAGTGGTTTGCCTTGAATATCCGTTCAGGGACAGCCTGTCCGCCCTGACCGCTTCTCCAATGACCAGGATGACCAGTTTTCTCTCAACATCGGCTGCTGATTTTTTTGCATCTTCACCGATCGGGCGGATAGCGGCCTTGGTCCTGCCAAAGGTTTTATTGAGATATTTACCGGCTGAGTAAATATAATAACTCGGGTTTGTATAATACCGCAGAGGTTTGTGCTCCCTGAAAAAAGAAGTGTAAAACTTGCTGAAAGATACAAGCATGATAATGATGATCAATAGAGAGATCAGAATGTTCCTTGTTTTTGTCAGAACTGCTTTTTTTAAAGGAATAGGCTCAAGTTTGAACATGAAAACCATAAAGGAAGGCAACAGGCCCAGAAAAAGACAATAAATCATCATTTTACCGCTCAAAAGATCAGCAGCTTCTTTGACATTTGTTTTCAGTATGTTCTGAATCATGGTGTCGTCGATCACCACATTGTAATGGTTCATAAAATAAGCGGCAAATGAAGAGACCATCAAAAGAAGGATCAGAACTGGCTTTGTGGTGTATTTTGAACTGACAAGGGTGATAACAAGCATCATCAATGCAGTGAGTCCGATGGCAAGGGATGCAAGAAACCCGATATTTTTCAGAGTGACGGGATAAATCCGGGTGACGTGCTGAAAAAATGCAAAATTATCAAACAGCACAAAAAAGATCGATGTGCCAAGAATCAGTTTTGTCTGGGTAAGCCGCATTTTCATCCTTTTTTAAAGTCCTCTTTAAAACCCTTTCACGGCGTTTTAATATCACCATTCAAAGTTTAAATACAAGGCTGCATATTTAATTTGCCTGAAAATAAACATGCCTTGACATCAAAAGGGTTTTTCTTTACACAGAATCAGGCGGATCTTGATATTTTTTATTCTGGAAAGGATTTATGACGCAAAGCAGCAAATTACCCGTCAGCCGGCGGTCACCGATCCGGATACGGGAAATGGAAATTGATGATATAGCACCGGTATTTCATCTGGGCGAGATTTTGTTCAAGGCGGACGAAACCCCCACCATGTACCGGACCTGGGACCCCTTTGAGGTGACCACACTTTTTAACAGTGATACCGAATTCTGCCTTGTGGCTGAAGATGAAGACACCCTGGTCGGGTTTGCCCTGGGCACCACCATCACCAAAAATCATTCAGCCTGGAAATACGGGTATCTCATCTGGCTCGGGGTCTGCCGGGAATACCAGCGCGGAAAGGTGGCGGAAAAACTCTTCAACCGGTTCAAGGACTTGATCCTGAAAGCCGGGGGCCGCATGCTCATGGTGGATACGTCGGCAGAAAACAAGCAGGCCATCCGGTTTTTCAATAAGATGGGGTTTGGCGTTCCCATGCCCCATGTGTATATGACCATGAATCTGGATGCCGATCTTCACCGCATGAAGAAGAAAACCACTGCCAATGGCCGCAGATCAGGTGTCTACGGACCTGACACCATTGCGCCGGGACCGACCAGAAAGGTAAAAGCATGACCCTGATTGATCCCCTTCGTCTGAAAAAGCTGCTTCTCCGGATGATTGACATCTACAGTCCGTCGGGAAAAGAGGAAGCCCTGCTTTCGTATCTGAAAGGATATCTGAAACGAAGGGGGTTTGAGGTCCATGTCCAGCCCGTGGACGATAACCGGTATAATCTCATTGTCGCCCCGGAGGCCGGGGAGATTGAACTGGCCTTGGTGGGCCATCTCGACACAGTGACAGCCTATGATCTTGAACATTATGCAGCTGTGGAAAAGGGGGATGACATTTTTGGGCTTGGAGCGGCGGACATGAAGGGCGGATGCGCCGCCATGGTGGAAGCCTATATGGCCTTTGCCGGACAATCCGCCAATGCCCCGGCCGTTGCCCTCTGTCTTGTGGTGGGCGAAGAGGAGACCGGTGACGGCGCCGACCGGCTCATGAAAGATTTTCGGTTCCCCAGGGCCATTATCGGTGAACCCACGGGTCTTATGCCCTGTTTCAAGATCTACGGATATATTGAAACCATGATCCGCGCCCATGGAAAAAGACTTCACGCTGCCATGGCCGGACGCCGTGAAAATGCCGTGGAAACCCTTCTGGGAAGGCTCATCAAGGTGACCCATTTTTTTGAGCACAATCATCCGGAACTCATCTATAATATCCGGGATCTCTACACCCCGTCCGCAGGGTTTGCCGTTCCCGAATATTCAGAAGCCTGGATCGATATCCACCTGCCGCCCGGTTCCATCCCGGGTGAAATCATCACTGAGCTGGAAGAGATTGTGACCTTGAAAAACAAATCAAACAATGGGATCGAGGTCGTTTTCCGGACAGAGACCATTGATGCCGGATATGAACTGCCGGAAAAGGGCCCGGCCTCGGACTGCCTCATGGCTGCATTTTCCCATCATCATCTGCCCTGGGAAACCGATGCGTTTAAAAGCCATTCCGATGCCAACCAGATCTTTGCATCCGGCGCCAGACCCATACTTTTGGGGCCCGGGCTTCTTGAAAAGGCTCATACCCAGGATGAGTCAGTGTCTTTTAAGGAAGTTCAAACCGCGGCAGAGATCTATCTTGATTTTATGAAACGGTTTTTGATTTGAAAATATTTCACAGGAGGGCAACATGAAAAAACAGATCGGCAAAACCAATGCGCTTTATCCGTCACTCACCACTATTCTTGGCACCACCGTCAACGGCAGACCCAATTTTATCACCATTGCCCATGTGGGCATCATGAACCACGGCGATCCCCAGTATTTGTCTTTTGGAGTGTCCAAATCCCATTATTCCAACCAGGGAATAATAGAAAACAAGGTCTTCAGCGTTAATATTCCTTCCAAAGACCTGGTAGTGGAAACCGATTATTTTGGGCTCATGACCGGAAAGAACACAGATAAATCTTCTGTTCTGGAAACCTTCTGCACAGAGGGATATGAGGCCGCCCCCATGCTGAAACGTTGCCCTGTCACCATGATCTGCAAGCTTGCAAGAACCGTTGATTTTGAGACCCATGACGTGTTTATCGGAGAAATCGTGGCCACCTATGCCGATGAAGACGTCCTCGCCAACAACAAAATCGATGTATCCAAGGTAAACCCCCTTTTATTTGATATGAGTTCCATCAAATACTGGTCCATCGGAGAACCAGTCGCCGGAGCATGGAATGCCGGAAAAGCACTGAAGAAAAAATAAACCGGATGAGTTTTGATGGCTCTTTAAAAGGTCTTTTCGCTTGCATACATCCATAATGTGATTTATAGTTAAGTTGTTTAAAAGATCCTTTAGTCGGTCTTTTTATAAAACTCGGAGGTTGTACATATGTCTATTACCCATCCAATCCTGGCCGATGTCAGTGCCGGGATATCAGAACTTAAAAAGAATCCGATGGCTGTTGTACGACAGGGTGATGGTGCCCCTGTTGCCATTTTAAATCGCAATGAACCTGTCTTTTATGCAATTCCTGCAAAGGCCTTTGAATTGTTGATGGACAAGCTTGAAGACATGGAACTTGCCTCAATTGTTGAAGCTCGTAAGGATCAGCCCGAAATTGAGGTAAATATTGATGACTATTTATAGGCTGGTTTTCAAGGAAGAAGCAAAAAAAGAATGGGAGAGCCTGGATTCAACCGTTCGATCCATTTTTGCCAAAAAGCTGAAAGAAAGAATTCAGCAGCCACGCATAGAAAGCTCCCGTCTGAGTGGAATGAAAGATTGTTATAAAATTAAACTCAGCAGGGTGGGTTATCGTCTGGTGTATCAGGTACGCGACAAAGACCTGATTGTATCGGTGGTTGCAGTCGGCAAGCGGGAAAAGAACCTGGTTTACAAAATAGCCGGCAAAAGAATTTAAAGTTTTGCGTCAAATGAAAGAAGAAAAAATAAGATGGATGATCTGATAAATTTAAAAGAATCCGATGAAATAAGAATGGGCAAAAAAGGCGACCGCCCCTATTGGGTGCTGATTCTTTCCATACTGATACGGGCGGCTCACCAGATCGGTGCCGGTGTATTTCTTTCATTTTTTCTTTTCAAGGATTCCATCGTCCTGCCCAAATTCTATCTTGGTCTTGTTCTGGTCACCGGCGGAATGCTGCTGATTACAGAGACCATCAGGCACCGGCAGTTTTTCAGGGAAATGATCGGTGTCAGTACCATCGTAAAACTGATCCTGATCGGGATGGCGGTTCACGGCGGGATAGCGCCCAAAGTCCTGGTCGTGACATCCTTTGTTATTGCCTCGGTCTGTTCCCATATGCCGAAAAAAGCCCGGCATCGCCTGATTTTTTAAGATTTTATCCGACTTCTTTTTGATAGTTTCTTTAGTGGAAACCGCTGCCATTTAGTATTGGGAACTGTTTTAGGAGAGTCTGAATCCGCTTTTTGTAATAGAATTTCAGCGGGAATTCCCAAGTTTTCGTGAAGTGAGCGCATCATAGAAAGAGTCAATGGCCTCTTTTTGTTAAGGATTTCTGAAACTTTACTTTTGCTTCCGATAAAGGGAACAAGATTTTGCTGATTCAGGCCAAGCTGCTCCATCCTGAATTGTATTGCTTCGACAGGATCTGGAAAATCAATTGCAAAATGATCATCTTCGTATAGTTCAACGAGAGTGGCAAGGAGTTCCAGCTCTTCAGCTTCAAGAGAGTTTGTTTCAGCATCCATAAGATCTTCAATGCGGGAAAGAGCCAAATTATAATCTGCTTCTGTTTTTATTAGTTTGTTTATCATTATATTTCCTCTGCATTAATTTTATCATAGTCTTTATGGGTTCCCACAAACCGTATGAAAACCGTCTGTGCCGGAAAATTAATCTTTACAACCAGGCGGTATTTATTTCCTCCGATATTAAATACAACACGATTTCCTTTTAAAATACCGGCTGAACCGTATTGTGATTTTATATCCGTCCATGATTGCCAGCTTGCTTTTTTTACTTCATACCACCAGGCATCAATAGGACCTTTTGCATCCTCACATCCGGCTCGTTCATAGAATTCTATCAGTTTTGGCCTGGCTATTAAGTGCATAATTTACAGATAACAACGCGCTTATTTGATGTCAATATAAAAGTTCCTGTTTTGGGAACTTTCCAGCTCTTTCATTATTCCACAACTGGAAAATCCTCTGGGTAAATAAAAAAGTGTTCAATAATGATGTCATTGATGATTTTTAGAACCGCCCACCTCTCTGTTGATGATACTCAGGCTTTTTATATTAGGTCTGCAAAAAAAGGGCAGGAACGGAATCGGCTGATTTATCAGGCTTGACCCTACTGCACAGAAACTTTATTTGTATTTCTGGCAATCAACTAGTATGCATAAAACTTCAACAGGGCCACTTCGTTTGATCTCCAATATGCTTTAATGGCATCCTGAATAATTTGATGGTGCCGTTTCCCATATTGTTCAATTTTAATTCCGAGCTCATTGCCCTTAAATAATCAATGTAAAATTGAGGGTAAATCTTTACCACAATCTATGTAAAAAATTTCTCATGTTGTGAAAATATTGTATATATGCATCTGATTTTTTTTATTGTTCGAGCCCATTTATAAGTTTTTTTGATATGTTTTTATTAACGGTATTTTTTTTGCATTTAATTTCGAAATATGAGCAATTTATAATTTGTAGAATAAAGGAGGAAAAAAATGAAACTCATGAAATGGTTGTTTGGAATTTTAATTATTATGGGAATTACCACGACAGCATATGCCGATACAATCCTTCTGAATGACGATTTTAACTCGGAAAATTTAGGGACCGGGTGGGCAGGTAACTATACAAGCTTTTCAAATTGGATAGTAACCGACGGATATGTTGATCTTGCTGGATATGGCAGTTGGGATTTTTTAGGTACTGGTAGTCCATATGGGGTGTATGTCGATCTGGATGGATCAAATAATAAAGCAGGAACACTGAGATCTAGAACTGATTTTATCTTGGCTCCAGGAACATTGCTATTGCAATTTGATTTGGCTGGTTCACAGAGAGGGGAATATGAAAATTATCGGGATAATAAAGTGAATGTTAAATTGGGAACCTTATACGATGAAACATTTACCCCCAATGCAAACGATCTATTTACTACATATTCTCGGTACATTAATATAGTGACCGCTACAAACGCTTATTTGATATTTCAAAACATGCCCGATGGAACATATGATGGTGATAACATAGGCGCTTTACTTGATAATGTTAAATTAACAGTCACTACCATTCCCGAACCCGCCACCCTGATGATGTTCGGACTTGGTCTTCTTGGTGTAGCAGGTGTCAGCAGAAGAAAAAAAAGTAAGAACATTTGAGTCAAAATATAAAGGCAGGTCTATTTGATTTGGTCCCTGCCTTTTTTTAGTTGTTATACTCTGAATTAAGCTTAAGCTATATGGCCCAGACATGGCATAAAAATAAATTCTCTCAGATTCAACTTTTTATAGGTAGTTTAATCCCGGACAAAGCTTAAGCAGGTTTATTCACTCCGGAGGGCTTCCACAGGGTCTAGGCGGGAGGCACGCCAGGCCGGAATCACGCCGGACAGAAGACCGATGAAAATTGCCAGGAGTTCGGCATAGAAAACGTAGAGAAGGGGGGTGTGGGTGGGAAGCGACGGGACGGCAAGGCCGAGGATGAAGGCGCCGCCCATGCCGAGGACAAGGCCTGCAAAACCGCCCATGGCGGACAGGGTGATGGCTTCGCCGATAAAAAGGAGCAGGATCTGGCCCCGGCCTGCGCCAATGGCGCGCAATAGACCAATTTCCGATGTTCTTTCCTGGACCGCAATGGTCATGATGGTCAGGATGCCGATGGCACCGACAAAAAGGGAAATCCCGCCGAGAGCCCCCACGGCCAGGGTCAGGATATTCAGCACCGATCCAAGGACATCCAGCATCTGCTCCTGGGTGGTGATGGTGTAATCCTCTGTTCCATGGCGCGAAGTTAAGACGGTTTTTACCTTTTTGATCACCTGGTCCGTGCTGATGCCTTTCATATAGAGGATATCAATTTCCATGAGGCTTTCCCGGTTGAACATGGCAAGAGCCCTGGTCACCGGGATATACACGGCATCGTCGAGATCAAACCCCAGCATCTGTCCCTTTGATTCCATGATGCCGATGACCCGGTAACGTTCCCCGCCGATTCGCACCAGTTTTCCCAGGGGGTTGTCGGATTTGAAAAGCTCATCCCGCACCCGGCTCCCGAGGACGGCAAAGGCCCTGGCCGAGCGGGGATCATCATCCGGAAGAAAGCGTCCGCCCATAACCCGCATCTGCCAGACTTCAGGCACCCTGTGCCCGACACCGAAAATATAGGTCCGTCTGGTTTTTTCCTTGTATTCCACCGGGCCATTGCCCTGGACCAGGGGGACAACCCCCAGAACTTCGGGGATTTCTTTTAAGGCCAGGGAATCTTCAACAGTGAGCGGCCGGATATTGCTGATCATGGCGCCGGGTGTGCCATGGGTTTTGGTCACGCCCGGATTGATGCCCATAAGATTGGTCCCGAATTGAGTGAATTCAGACAGGACAAACTGGTGAATCCCTTCGCCGATGGAAGTTAAAAGAACCACGGATGCAATGCCCACGGCAATGCCGAGGGCGGTGAGAAAGCTTCTCATCTTCTGGCTGAAAACACCGCTTTGTGAAAGCCTGACCGTATCGGTAAATCTCATGGCTATATCCTCATCGCCTGGACAGGGCCATGACCGGGTCAAGCCCGGCTGCCCGCCTGGCCGGCAGAACGCCGAAAAGGATACCGGTGAACTGTGCCGTGGCTACGGATGCAATCACGGCCCAGAAGGGAATATGAACCGGGAAATCCGGGAACAGCCTCATGATGACCACCATCCCGGAATAGGCAATAAAAATGCCGAAAACAGCTCCGATCATGGAAAGAATGGCAGCTTCCGCAAGAAAGACCATGAGGACCTGGGCGCCGGTGGCACCGACAGCCTTTAAAAGACCGATTTCCGATTTGCGCTGGGAAACCGAGATAAGCATGACGTTCATGATCAGGATACCGGCCACGGCAAGGCTGATGGCGGCGATCCCGGCCACGGTAAAGGTGAGGGCGGTGAGTATCCGGTCAAAGGTGGACAAAATGGCATCCTGGGTGATGACCGTGATGTCGTCTTCATTGTCATGACGCTCTTTTATGGTGCGAAGGACTGCTTCTTTGGCTGCTTTTACATCATTTCGGTTATTGGATTCAATCATGATGCGGAACAAAGACGAGGTGTTAAACAGGGACTGGGCTGATGCGACAGGGATGATGACCAGATCGCTCATGTCAAGACCCAAAGACTGTCCTTTTTTGGCAAGAACACCAATGACCTGGAACCGCCTGTCCTGGATTCTGATCCATTCCCCCAGCGCCGACCGGTTGCCGAAGATTTCTTTTTTTATTTTATGGCCGATGACAGCCACACCGGCTCCCCTTGACGGGTCCTGGACCGGCAGAAACCGGCCCTGCCCCATGGAAAGCTGCCGGATTTCAAACATATCGGCCGTGGTCCCGAGGATGGTGACTTCCCGGTCTTTTTCATTCCAGGACACAGGGGCTGAGCCCACAACAATGGGAGCAACTTTTCCGATGGAAGGGTTCCGGGTTAAAGACAGGGCATCTTCCAGGGTCAGGTCCCGCGGGGTTTGCCCCAGAAGCGGCGGCGGGCCTCC
>CAZWMY010000090.1:0-16990 GCA_964635025.1 uncultured Desulfobacula sp.
GCCGTGACCTATGAAAATAACCCTGCTGCGGATATGAATGAGGATTTATTCTGATAAAAAATAGGAGAAAATAAAAATGGAAGATGTTGTCATTGTATCCGGCTGCAGAACAGCCATCGGTACCTTTGGCGGAACTCTTTTGCCCATGAACGGGGCAAGCCTTGCCGCCGTCACCATGACGGAAGCCATCAAAAGAGCCGGCATTGAGCCTGGTATGATTGATGATATCCGTTACGGATGCTGCATGGAATCCTGCGACACCCTGAATGTCGCAAGGGTCGGGGCATTGCTGGCCAAAATCCCGGATACCGTTCCTGCCGTAACCGTCAACCGGGTCTGCATTTCCGGGATGGAAGCCATGATCTCCGGGATGGCCATGATCCAGGCCGGAATGGCAGACATTATCCTGGCAGGGGGCACGGAACACATGTCTTCTGCTCCCTATAGCGTTCAAAACGCCCGCTGGGGGTGCAGACTCCAGGACCAGGTTTTTGTGGATGAGATGATCCACGCCCTTCACTGCGGCTCCCACATTATTCCTCACCCGGAAGACGGCCCTGTGGATGCCACAAAGCCGCCCTTAAGCCTTTTTGTAGGCAAACCCTATATCATGGGCCATACCACGGAATTTATTGCTCAACATTTAAATATTTCAAGACAGGAAATGGATGAGGTGGCTTTGCGAAGCCACAATGAGGCGGAACGCGCCACCAAAGACGGGTCATTTAAAGAGGAAATCGTTCCTGTTCAGGTTCCTCAAAAAAAGAAAGATCCCCTGATCTTTGATAAGGACGAGCATTTCAGGCCTGGGGTTACCATGGCGGATCTTTCGGCCCTGCCTCCCGCCTTTGTCCCGAAAATCGGCAAGGTTACGGCCGGTAATTCATCCGGCATTAATGACGGGTCCACCGGCATGATCATCATGTCCGCCGCCAAGGCAAAGGAATTGGGCCTGACCCCCATGGCCAGGATCAAGGCCACTTCACGGGGCGCCTGCCACCCGTCAGTCATGGGGCTGTCCCCTGTGCCTGCGGTGAAAAACCTTTTAAGCTCTTCCGGTCTGTCTCTGACTGATTTTGAACTGATTGAAGTCAATGAAGCCTTTGCAGGTCAGTATATCGGCTGCGAAAAAGAACTGGGTCTGAACCGTGAAATTACCAATGTGAATGGGTCCGGAATCGGGCTCGGTCACCCTGTGGGGTCCACCGGTGCGAGGATCGTGGTTTCCCTCATGTATGCCATGAAAAAACGGAAAAAAACCCTGGGTCTTGCCACCCTTTGCGGCGGCGGCGGTATTTCCATGGCCTGTGCCATTGAAATGCTGTAGCGGTTAAGGTTGCCCGATTTCCCTTTCGCTGATGCCCATCAGGTATAGCAATCCATCCAACCCCACACTGGAGATGGATTGCTTTGCTTTTTTTCTGACAATGGGTTTGGCATGGAAGGCAATCCCAAGCCCTGCGATACTGATCATGGGAATATCATTGCTGCCGTCCCCCACGGCAATGGTCTGCTGAAGGCTTATATTTTCAACAATGGCAATGGTTTTCAGGATTTCAGCCTTTCTGAGGCCGTCGATAATATCTCCTGAGACATTTCCGGTCAGTTTGCCGTTCTTGATCTCAAGGGCATTGGTGAACACATAATCCAGCCCCAGGCGGCTTTGCAGATGTTTCCCGAAATAATCAAACCCTCCGGAAATGATGCCGATTTTAAACCCGAGCTTTTTCAGGGTGGAAACCAGACGTTCCGCGCCTTCTGTCAGTTCAAGTGATTTGGCGACCCTTGCCAGGACGCTTTCATCAAGGCCTTTAAGAAGAGACAGACGCCTTGAAAAGCTTTCTTTGAAATCGATTTCACCCCTCATGGCGGATTCAGTGATTTTGGCCACTTCTTCTCCCACACCTGCATATTTGGCCAGTTCGTCAATCACTTCACACTGGATGAGGGTGGAATCCATGTCAAACACAATTAATTTGCGTGCATGGCGGTAAATATTGTCCACATGAAAGGAGATATCCACACCGGTGGTTTCGGAAATGTCAAAAAGCTGGTGACGCAGCTGGTCCGGATCACTGAGGCGCCCGGATACCAGAAGCTTGATACAGGCGATGGGGTGCGAGTCTTCCTGCGTGAGGGGAAGAGATCCGGAAAGATTGGTGATGACGTCAATATTCAGGTTATTGGAATAAATGGCAGCCGTAACCCCGGATAATTGCACCGCAGTCAGGGACCGGCCAAGAAGGGTGATGATCAGCCGTTCGTGCCCGTTTTTGGCCATCCAGCCCTCATAATTTTCCATGTCAATGGGTGAAAACTGAATCTGAAGTCCCAGTTTGTGGGCCTGGAACACAAGGTCCTTGAGAACGGATGAGGACGAGTGCCGGACCGGGATTTCAATCAGCATCCCAAGCGAAAGATAGTCATGGATGACTGCCTGGCCGATATCAAGAATGGGGATTTCATACTGCGCCAGAATTTGTGTCAGACTATATGTCAGCCCCGGCTTATCCTTGCCGGTGATATTTATCAGAATGATTTCTCTCATGATCCGCCTCCATCAAAAAACCTGAACCGCACCAAGCCTCATTAGCTACCAGGAAAATACTGCAATGGCAATATCCTTAAATGATTTATAATAAATTTTATATTTTTTTTGTATAACATAAAAAAAACCCGTATGCTTTTTTTTTAATCCGGCTATAAGATATTAATTTTTTAATAAGGCAGATCATTTGATAGACTATAAAAGGGTTTCCAGAAAGATCATTATTGTTTTGTTTTTTTCTCAAAGCTTAAGCTCTGCCGGCTTTATTGCCGCCTTTGCCGTAAATGCGCTGGTTGGCGTTGAGTTGAGCGGGCAAAAGGCAATGGCCGGGGCTCCTGGCGCGGTTTACGTCCTTGGGCAGGCTCTCGGTTCTCTTGTCTGGGGGTTCAGCATGGACCGGATTGGCCGCCGGGGGGGCCTCGCCTTGGGCCAGGTAATCGGGGTGTTCGGCTCCATGATGGCAATATGGGCGGTTTCCTGCCGCTCCTTTCCCCTGTTTCTGTCAGGGCTCATTCTTGTGGGAGTTGCCAGATCAGCCGTCGATTTAAGCCGTTTTGCCGCTGCTGAGGTGTACCTGCCATCAGAGCGCGGAAAGGCAATTTCCTATGTCGTGTTCGGAAGCACTGTTGGCGCTGTCATCGGTCCTCTGCTGGTAGGCCCCACCGG
This sequence comes from uncultured Desulfobacula sp., assembly GCA_964635025.1. Lineage (GTDB taxonomy): Bacteria > Desulfobacterota > Desulfobacteria > Desulfobacterales > Desulfobacteraceae > Desulfobacula. The sequence goes on from CAZWMY010000090.1 coordinate 3,215, forward strand.
CAGCCTGGCATTGTGGGCAAACTTTCCCGAACTGGCCGGCCCTTATACCGTAAGTTTTGTAGGCCTGATTCTGGCTTCTATCCTTATTTTCTCAGGGTTACGGCCCGATCCCAGGGATATCGGAAGGCAGCTTTCGCTGATGTATCCGGAGACAGTTCCTTCAAAGACGGACCGCTCCCTTTTTCAAATCATTTGCCGGCCCGGAGTGATCGTGGCCATGGTCAGCGTGGTCTTTGCCCAGATGGTGATGGTGATTCCCATGTCCATCACCTCTGTTCACATGAAGGCGCATGATCACCCGTTAAGCGCTTTATCATTGGTAATCTCGGCCCACACCATCGGCATGTTTGCATTCTCGATTTTTTCCGGGCGGCTGACCGACAAATGGGGGCGGCCCCAGGTCATTGTCCTTGGTTCGGTTCTGCTGATTATTTCCTGTCTGATGGCAGCCCCGTCCACAGGAATAATCGCTCTGATATCCTCATTATTTATATTGGGACTGGGCTGGAATTTTGCCTATGTGGCAGGCTCAGCGCTTTTGGCCGACCAGCTTTCGCCTGGAGAAAGAGCCAAAACCCAGGGGTTTAATGATCTGCTCCTCAACATGGCCTCGGCCAGCGGTCAGTTTGCAAGCGGAATCGTTTATGCTTCCCATGGTTACGGTGTCATGGCAAATGCGGCTGCAGCGGCAGCGTTCGCACCGCTTATTTTTTCTCTATGGTGGATGGCATACCGAAAGGCTGAGACAAAAGATCAACAGTGCATAAAATTGAAGCAGCAACAAGAAGCCAACACCCATAAAAGTGGCTTAAAAGCTAAGGAATTATAGACAGATTGCGCGGTTTTGAGGGTGAATAATAAAGCTTGATCGGATCGGAAAAATTCAATTTATATAAACTCGAATATAAAGGCAGAACCAATTTCATAACCCTGCCTTTTATATTTAATTTCAGGTTACTGTATTAGTTTTTTTTCTGGACACTCCAGCAACCCCAAGAAGGCTGAAACCAAGAAGGATCATGGTAGTAGGCTCTGGTACAGTTGTTCTTGAAATGCTCATCGATATATCAAGGGCTTGATATCCCATAGAATCAAAGACGCTAGAATGAGGTATTATAGAGACTAAGCCACTAGAAGAAAAAGGATTGCCTAAGTGAAGCTCCGCAGAACCAGGCGAAGGTGTTCCATCCAAAAAAGATATAACGCACAGGCTCGGAGTAAATTGGCTGATATCAGTGTCGAACCACATATCGGCTTGGACACCAGGGGCAACTGGTATTGATACCAAGTCGTCTTTTGTCCATGTTTGATTGCCAAACGAAAGGTTGGTAGCAATTATGCCAGATGCCGAATATCCGTAAAATGCGTTCTTAGCTGTATTGCCTCCACCCAATGAGGAGCCAGCATTGAATTTGAACGTGTTTGTATTAAGCGAGGTCTCGTACGAAATCCGGTAACTATAGGGAATATTAGTGCCGGACTGACCAGCCACAACTTCACCGAAGGTATTATAATGTCCCGAAAATGTGAGGTCGATAAATGTGGAGTGAGCTGGGGTTACGATGAACACGCTGAGAATTAGGATTATAGTGGCTGTAGTTCGAAGATAAGATGACAAATTGCCTTTTTTCATTTGTCTATTCGTAGGGTTCTCCTTAACAGGAAACCTAATTGTCTGGTTTATTTGGCTATCATGAATTCCAATAAAGTTCGTGTCTATTCTTGGTTAAAAGCAAAAAATATACCATTTTTCAAGCACATAGAGAAGGTTTATTGGCAGTATTTACATCTATTTTAGAGAAATTATTTCCTATATAAAAAAAGTTACATTGATACAAAAATTTCATACAAAAGTAGAAAAAAATGTTATAAGAGCCTAATAAAGCCACACTTACACAATTAAGATTTAATTAATAAATCTTCATTATTGTATTTATTAGACAAGCTTGATTGGGTGAACCTCAAAAGTTCATAATCCGGCCTATATCCACAATAATGGTATTATCTATCGGGAACCAATTCCGGCAGATTGCCGAGCGTTTCATCCACCAGTCCATGCTTTTGAAAGTTTGCCGCGATAAAATATGGCACAGATGAATCCAATTATACGGGATGGTTATCATCACAAAAACCGTTTTTTACCCCAGGAAATCCAAAGCAAAGCGGACAAAGGTCTCAACACCGGTTGCAAGCAGGGACTCGTCAAAATCAAACCTGGAATTGTGCAGGGGCGCGCAGCCCTCGAATCCTGTGCCCAAAAAGAAATAGCAGCCCTTTGTTTTTTCAAACACATAGGCCATGTCTTCTCCGCCCATGGTGGATTCCGGTTCCATGATGCGGTCTTTGGAGATGATTTTTTTCATGGTGGTGTGCATGAGGCTCACCATGTCAGGATCATTGGTCAGGGGCGGGTAACCGTGTGTGAATGTAAATTTGTACTGGGCACCCATGGAGTCACAGACGCCTTTGATAATGGGCTCCATCAGGCCTGGGAATTCCTCCCAGATTTTCCGGTCATAGGTTCTGGTGGTGCCTTTGAGGATGGCGGTTTCAGGGATGGCGTTGTGGGCCGCACCGGAATGAAGTGAACCCACGGTGATGAGGGAAGGAATGAGGGGGTTGATTTTTCGGCTGACCACCCGCTGAAGGGCATTGACCACCTGACCGGCCGTGTCCAGCGCATCCACACACAGATGGGGCATGGCTGCGTGACCGCCTTTTCCTATGATTTCAATTTCAAAAAGGCCGGTGGCTGCCATAAAAGTGCCTGATTTAAGGCCCAGGGTGCCGGCCGGAAGACCGGGCCAGAGGTGGCAGGCCACGGCTCCGTCCACACGGGGTGATTCCAGGATACCGGCCTTGATCATGGGCAGGGCGCCGCCCTGCATTTCTTCGGCAGGCTGGAACATGAATTTGATATTGCCTGAGAGCCGGTCCTTCAGCCCTGCCAGTATCCGGGCGGCCACTAGGGCCATGGCCATGTTGCCGTCATGACCGCAGGCGTGCATCATGTGGCTGTGGGCAGAGGAGAAAGCAAGCCCTGTTTCTTCATCAATGGGCAGGGCGTCCATGTCGGCCCGGATGAGCAGGGTTTTGCCCGGCCGCCCGGTTTTGAGCAGGGCCATGATCCCGGTTTTTGCAATGCCGGTGGTGATGTCAAGACCGGCAATGGCTTTAAGCTGTTCTAAAACACAGGCCGAGGTTTTGATTTCTGAAAAATAGGGCTCTGGGATCTGATGAAGGGTACGACGAATGTTTGACAGGGTATTTTTTTCAGCTTCAATCCGGGTTTTGATATCATCGGTCATGGCAAAGACTCCAAAACATTACGGGTAAAGGTGACAGGCAATCCAGTGGTCTGGTTGGATTTCCCTGTAAACAGGTTGAATCCGGCATTTTTCCATGGCCATGGGACACCGGGGATGGAAAGAGCAGCCTTCAGGTGGGTTCACCGGGCTTGGCACATCACCGGACAAAATAATAGCTTCTTCCGTGTTTGCCAGGGGGTCAGGTATGGGAACGGCAGAGAGCAAGGCCTTGGTATAGGGGTGCATGGGGTTTTTATACAGCTCCTGATCAGGAGCCAGTTCCATGATCCTGCCCAGATACATGACCGCTACCCGGTGGGAGATATATTCCACCACGCTTAAATCATGGGCAATGAATAAATAGGCAAGATTCAATTCTTTCTGGAGGTCCTTCAAAAGATTGATGATCTGGGCCTGGATGGAGACGTCAAGGGCTGAAACCGCCTCGTCACAGATGATCACATCCGGGTCAACGGCCAGGGCTCTGGCAATGCCGATGCGCTGGCGCTGGCCCCCTGAAAACTCATGGGGATACCGGTTCATCTGGGAGGGCCTAAGTCCCACCCGTGTCATGAGATCCCCTACTTTCCGGCTGGTTTCGGTTGGCGACAGGTTATGAAAATTTTTTATGGGTTCGGCAATGATCTGACCCACATTCATCCTTGGGTTGAGAGATGAAAACGGGTCCTGGAAAATAATCTGGAGAGAGGTTCTGGTTTTTCTCAAGGTTTCCCTGTCCATTTGACCCAGATTCTTTCCTTTATACAGGACTTTTCCGGCCGTGGGTTCCGTCAGTCTTAAAATGGAGCGTCCTACGGTTGTTTTGCCGCAGCCGCTTTCTCCCACCAACCCTAAGGTTTCTCCGGCGTTCAGATGGAAACTCACGCCGTCCACGGCTTTGACATGGTTGACAGTTTTTTGAAAAAATCCTTTTTTGATGGGAAAATATTTTTGAAGATTTTCAACTTCCAAAACAGGCATGGGTCAGTTTCCTCCCTGGGCGGTTTTTCTTACAGAAGAGGTTTCTATGTTGTTTGATGCAAACCAGCAGGCCACGCGGCGGTTTTCGTCAAAATGGGTCATGGGCGGAGACTCTTTCTTGCAGATATCCATGGCCTTGGGACACCGGGGATGAAAACTGCATCCCTTGGGCATGTGTAAAAGATTGGGGACAATGCCGGGGATTTCATTGAGCCTTGTCTGTTTATCCCCTTTCAGTACCGGGATGGATTTTAAAAGGCCCAAGGTGTATGGATGCCGGGCATCATGAAACAAAGGCACCACAGGGGCCTCTTCCACCACTTTTCCTGCATACATGACCACGACCCTGCGGGCCATCTGGGCCACCACCCCGAGATCGTGGGTAATGAGGACGATGGAGGTATTAGAGCCTTTTTTCAAATGCTCCAAAAGCCGGATGATCTGGGCCTGGATGGTCACGTCCAGGGCTGTTGTGGGTTCATCGGCAAAAATCAGGCTCGGGTTGCAGCAGAGAGCCATGGCAATGACGGCTCTCTGGCGCATGCCCCCGGACAGTTTATGGGGGTATTGGCCAGCCCGGATTTCAGGCGAGGGAATCTGCACCATTTTCAACATCTGAACGGCTTTTTCCCATGCATGTTTTCGGTCCAGGTGTTCATGAAGTCTTAAACTTTCCGCAATCTGTTCACCAATGGTCAGGATGGGATTTAAAGAAGTCATGGGTTCCTGGAAAATCATGGAAATGGTTCTGCCCCGGATCATCCGCATGTCATCGTTGCTCAAGTCCAAAAGATTTTGCCCGTTGAATTCCACCTGCCCTTTTATGGAGGCAATGGCCGGGTTTAAAAGCCTCATGACCGAAAGCGAGGTCACGCTTTTGCCGCAGCCGCTTTCTCCCACAAGGCCTAAAGTTTCTCCGGGAAAGATGTCAAAATCAACCCCATCCACGGCATTGATGATACCGTCATGGGTATGGAAACTGGTTTCCAACCCTTTGATGGAGAGAAGCGGGGTGTGTGAAGGATTCATATCCTGCTCCTTGGATCAAAGGCATCCCTTAATCCGTCTCCGAGCAGGTTAAAGCTTAAAACCGCAAAAAAGATGGCAATGCCGGGGAAAGTCGCCACATGGGGTTTTCCCATCATATAGGCGCGGGCTGAGCCCAGCATGGAGCCCCATTCAGGGGTGGGCGGCTGAACCCCGATACCGAGGAATCCGAGACCAGCAGCGTATAATATCGCAGTCCCCATGCCGAGGCTGGTCTGGATAATGATGGGGGCCAGTACATTGGGGAGGATATGGCGCTTGATGATATTAAAATCAGTTGTCCCACAGGCTCTGGCCGCTTCCACATACACTTCCTCCTTGACAGACAGCACGCATCCCCGGACCAGCCGGATATAAAGGGGGATCATGCTGATTCCGATGGAAATGACGGTATTGTTCAATCCCACTCCCAGGATGGCCACCAGAGAAAGAGCCAGCAAAAATCCGGGGAAGGCTAGCATCATATCCGTAAACCGCTGGATGGTAAAATCGATTTTACCCCCGTAATAGCCTGAAATAAGACCGATGGGGACTCCCAGAAGCATGCCGACACCCACCACGCCTATGGCAATCATCAAGGAGACCCTTGACCCGTAAAGAATCCTGCCCAGGATGGACCGGCCGAGTTCGTCCGTCCCCAGGATGTCTTTTGCAGAAGGCGGGGTAAGAGAACGGATTAAATGGGGCGCTGAAGGATCTCCCTTAAAGAGAACAGGTGCAAAAATGGCACAGCCAAGATAGATCAAAAGAAAAATCCCGCCGGCAAAAGCCGCTTTATTCCGCCGGAGTTTGGCCCATCCCCGGCCTGAGGCGGTTTTGCCGTCTTCAGCCGTGTCTGTATCGTTGGTTTTTGGTGTTATATCATTCATAGCGGATTCTCGGGTCCACAAAGGCATAAATAAGGTCAACGGCGAGATTGACCAGGGTATAGAGCAGCCCGAAAATCAGGATGCTGCCCTGAATCATGGCATAGTCCCGGCCCAGGATGGAATCTACGATGAGACGGCCAAGACCGGGCCAGGCAAATACGGTTTCAGTCAGCACAGCGCCGCCAAGAAGCAACCCGAACTGGAGGCCCACCACGGTAATGATGGGGATCAGGGCATTTTTCAGGGCGTGTTTGATAATGATCACGTTTTCCTTCAGGCCCTTGGACCTTGCCGTGGTCACATAATCCTGGGCCAGTACTTCCAGCATGCAGGACCGGGTCATCCTGGCAATAAAGGCCACGACATAGGTCGCCAGGGTGACGGAAGGCAGGATCAGGTGTTTCCAGGTGCCGATGCCGCCTGCCGGGAGCCATTGTAAAAGGATGGAAAATACGATCATGAGCATGGTTCCAAGCCAGAAAACCGGCATGGATATCCCGAAGAGCGAAGCTGAGGTCACAAGATAATCCACCCAGGAATAGGGCCTGACCGCTGCAACAATACCCGCCGGGATGCCGAATATGCAGGCCAGTGTAATGGCGCACAACGCCAGGAGAACCGTATTGGGCAGCCTTGCCCATATCTCCTGGATCACCGGGTTCTGGGTCCGGGCCGATTTTCCCAGGTCCAGGTGGACCAGCCGGTTCAGAAAACTGGCATACTGGGTGTGGAGGGGCTTATCCAGGCCCAGCTGAACCCGGATAAGGGCCACATCCTCAGGTGAGGCCATCTGCCCGGCCAACACCAGAGCCGGGTCTCCCGGGAGCATTCTGAGCATGAAAAACAAGAGCAAAGAAATCCCCAGGAGAACCGGGACAATCGCCAATAACCTTTTTAACAGGAAATTGAGCATGATAAAGGATTATTCCAAGGTGATGTATGTGGGGAAAAATTTCTCAGTCGGGGTCACCACCAGATTTTTGATCTTGCTGGAATAGGCCAGGACAAATTTTTCAACATGGAGCCAGATCCAGGGGCAGTCTTCCCAGACCATTTCAGAGGCTTGTTTCAGCAGTTCAAGTCTCTTTTTGGGGTCCTGGGCTTTTCTTGTCGCCACCATGAGGTCATCAAATTTAGGGTTGCTGTAAAAAGCTGATCCGAGCCCTTTGGGCGGGTTTACTTCGGTTGTAAACTGGCCGTAAAGACCCATGTCTGCATCCAGGAACAGGGGGCCCCAGCCAAGCAGAAAGACTTCCAGCTCGCTTTCAGCCAGGGGTTTTTGGAGGCCTGCAATATAGGTGGGCCAGTCATAGGTTCTCAGCTCCACCTTGACGCCGATATCCTGAAGATAAGCCTGAACCACTTCGGCAACCTGCTTGTCAAAAAGATAGCGGCCATTGGGAGTTCTCATATTGATGGTTTTGGAAAAATCAAAATTGGCTTCTTTTAAGAGCTGTTTGGCTTTGTCAGGGTTATAGTCATACTGCTTGCTCATTTTTGCGTAGCCGAACACTTCCGGAGAAACCGGGCCATCCATGGGCTGGGCGGTATTAAAAAGAATTTTTTCCACAATGGCTTTTTTATCAACGGCATAATTAAAGGCCTGGCGGACTTTTTTATCCGTGGTCACGCCTTTTTGGCAGTTCATGCCCATGAAAATGGTCCGGGTATCAAGGGGCATATCCACGGTAATATTGGTCATGGTTTTTAAAGCGGCCACATTGGATGGTGAGGGTTTGTAACAGATATCTATTTCACCGGTTCTGAGCATGGCTTCCCTTGTTGTAGTTTCAGGGATGATTTTAAAGGTGAGCTGGTCCACTGTGGGTGCTTTCCCCCAGTATTTTTCATTCCGTTTCAGCACGATCCGGTCGCCTTTGACCCATTCGGCCAAGACATAGGGGCCTGCGCCCACCGGGTTCTGACGGACCTCTTCCCCATATTTTTCAATGGCGGCCGGGCTGATGGGGGATGCAAGGGCCAAAGACATGGTGGCATCCAGGGGGGCAAAGGGGTATTTTAGATTTAGTTGAACCGTGAGATCATCAATTTTTACACATTCTTTTACCATGGACACGGAAGACCGCAGCGGTACCCGTGGCCCGTTCAAGATCCTGTCCCAGGTCAGTTTTACCACATCGGCATTAAAGGGAGCGCCGTCACTGAATTGAACCCCTTTTTGAAGGGACAGGGTCCAGGTCAGACCGTCATCCGATACCTTGTGTTTGGCAAGAAGCCTTGGGTGAACATTGCCTTTGGGATCCTGGTAATACATATTGTCGTAAATCAGATCGCAGATATTCTGGAACAGGGTGGTGGTCTGCTCCTGGGGGTTCAGGGTGTCGGCATCCACACCGATTCCGATTTTCAATTCTTTGATTTGGGCCGCATCTGCCATGGGCGTGAACCCAAAGGCCATTAAGGCCACAAGGATAATACATGTAAAAATTTGTCTGAAATGCTTTTTTTCATTTTTTTTCATCTTCACATCTCCTTTTTAAAAAGTTTATTTATGATTCATCTTCCATGAATTTACCGCTTTTCATGACCCGGATGATGGCACCGGGTTCATTTAAGATGTCGATATCATCCAGGGGATTTTGTTTAACAAGAACAAGATCAGCCATTTTTCCCTGTTCAATGGTGCCGATTTGATTCTCCATCCCGAGTACCCGTGATGCAACGCCGGTGGCTGCCATGAGGGCTTCCATGGGAGAAAGTCCATGCCTGACCAGAAGAGGGATTTCCATCAGGTTTTTTCCATGATAATTAAACGGGGTTCCGGCATCGGTTCCCATGGCAATGGCAACCCCGGCCTGATGTGCTTTTTTGACGCTCTCTTTATGATGGGGGGCAACAATTTCATTTTTTTGAACCGCCCATTTTGGGATACCGCCGGCGACTCCCATTTTGCCGATGTGATACATGGCTGCAATGGTAGGGATAAAAAAGACTTTGTTTTCAATCATAAAAGAAATAATTTCATCGGTAAGATAAATGCCGTGCTCAATGGAATCAATACCGGCGCGGAGGGCATTCATGATCCCAAGGCTGCCCATGGCATGGGTGGCGGTTTTTTTCCCCACCTTGTGTGCCTCTTCAATACCGGCTTTCATTTCCTCATAGGTCAGTTGGGCACACCCCGGTTCCACAGAAGGGGTCAGAACCCCGCCGGTGGCCATGAGTTTGACAAGGTCTGCGCCCGCTTTAATCTGCTCACGGGCAGCCCGCCTGACATCGTCCGGTCCGTCCGCTTCACGGCCCATGGGCCATCCATGGCCGCCGGTCATACAGATGGGACGGCCGGAGGCCAGCACCCGGGGGCCTTTGATAAGTCCTGAAGCAATAGCCTGTTTCAGTGCAAGATCAATGCCGTCTTTGCCTCCCATGTCCCGGACCGTTGTAATGCCTGCAGCCAGTGTCGTTTCGGCGTGCTTCACGCTTTTTATGGCCGTGAGGGCACTGGACTCTCCGGCTACATTTTTCATGGGATCAGGGCTTGCGTCCATGACCAGATGGACATGGCAGTCAATGAATCCCGGGAAAAGCACTGCGTCTTTGATGGGGATCTGAAGCGTATCAGCATCAATCCCTGAATCCGTTTCCCGGATACTGACGATTTTATCCTCTTCCACCAGCACGGTGGCATGTTCCAACACCCGGCCATTCCCGATAAATACCCGACCGTCAACAAATGCCGTTTTCATGAGTCCTCTCCGATTTTTTCTTTTGTTCTTTCAATGTTATCGTTTCTAACCAGATCCTCCCGAAGAAATGCCTTTGTCAGTTCAAAGTGCTCTTTCATCAGTCTTTCCGCTTCTTCCTCGCGGCGATGCAAAATGCAATCATAAAATTTGTAATTATAGTCTAAATCCTGTCGTTTTTTTTTTTCATTCACCGGCCAGGTCTTTGCTATTTCATCGAATATTTCTGCAACCGCCTCCATGGTTGTGGTAAAGAGACTGTTGTGGCAGGCCTTTGCAATCAGGACATGAAACTCAATTTGCTTGCGCACATTGGGGCTGCCATGGGGCATATCCTTTTCACAGTCTTCAATATTGGCTTTCATGGCAGCCAGATCCTCTTTTGTTCTTCTTTGGGCTGCTTTTTTTATCAATATGGGTTCCAGGGTCTGCCGGAAGTCGATGACTTCATCCTCGGTCAGTGTGCCGAATTGAAAGCAACTCACCAAAGAGTTGCCCACTTGTTTCACATCCGGGGCAGATACAAAATTACCCCCATACATCCCCCGCACTTTTCGAATCAGTCCCTTGGTCTGCATTTCCCGCAGGGCTTCGCGTACTGCCACCTTGCTGACCTTGAACTGGGAAGCGATTTTTTCTTCCGTGGGCAGTTTATCTCCTTCTTTCAGGGAACCGTCCCGTACTGCCTTCTCCAGGACAGCCATGATTTTGTCCGATACCCGGTCTTTTTTTATTGAAAAATTTTCAAAAATATTATCCAAACTTCATCCTTTCATTAAAAAAACTATAGTTAGTTTTTTATCCACAGATTTTTTTATTGTCAATCAAAAAGATTGCTTAAAAAATTAGCAAGGCAAGACACAGGGTTTATTCATATTGAAAACTTTGATCTGTTCTGGTACGCTCAGGCTTAGGAATGGGCGATAACAGGATGAATGAGAATTATGGAGCAAGGACTTTATGAAAGTTCTGGGCATAAACGGCAGCCCCCGGCACCATGGCAATTCAAGTTTTCTCATGTCTCTTTTCATGGAGGAAATGAAAAAAAAAGGGCATGAGACAGAGGTTTTGAGTGCCGTCCGGCTCAGGATCAATCCTTGTATCGGGTGCGGGCATTGTGAAACTAAAGGGGTTTGTATTTTTGATGATGATTTTACAAAAATTTTTCTTCCGGCCGTAATCAAGGCCGATATTATTGTCCTTTCTTCCCCTGTTTATTTTTATGGGTTTCCTGCGGCTTTAAAAGCCCTCATCGACCGGATCCAGGTGTTATGGTCCAGAAAATACCGGCTGAAACTGGACGAATTTAAGGACCGCAAAAGAAAAGGGATTCTCCTTGCGGTTGGAGCAACACGCGGAAAAGATCTCTTTGACGGGCTGAAGCTGACGGCCCGGTATTTTTTTGATGCGGCCGATATTCACTATGAAGGCGATCTCTGCTACAGGGGTATTGATGAAAAAGGGGAGATGGAAAAGCACCCCTTGGTTCATGAAGATATCAAACGTCTGGTTAAAGGGCTTTAGAGTGTTTCGCAGCGTCCACGCCGTATTTTTTTTTGTTGGAATTCAGTTTTAAAGCAGTCAGGAGGCCTTTATCCTTGATGGTGTAAAAGATCAGCTTTCTTTTGTTCATGCTGAAAAATTTTTGGCCATATTTTTCAAGTTTTTTAGGGTCAATCTCAAATCCAAGCCCGGGTGTTTCTGTCGGGTGAAGGATGCCTTTGTCGTGCATAAATGTTTTTTTCAAAATCCCATCCCGTTTTTCAATGGTCCATGACGGCGGATTGATGGGATATTCCAGGGGTTTTGTGCCGTTAAATCCGCTGGCCAGCAAAACCTGGAGATTGACGGCAAAACCAATGCCGTTGGTCCAGGTATGGGGAGTGAAATACACCCCGTGCTTTCTGCAATGATCCGCGACATCAAGGGCGGACTGAATTCCACCGGTCATGATGGCATCGGGCTGGAAAACCGCATAGCACTTTTTCTCGATCATATATTTTAATTCGCTTTTTCCATTGGTGTGGATTTCACCTCCGGTAATGGGAACCCTGCTGTATTGGGTCAGTTCGGTAAGGTTTTCATAGTCATCCATGGGCAATGGCTCTTCAAGCCATGCAATGTTCATGTCTGCACAAGCATCGGCAAAATACCGGGCCCGGGTCAGATCCCAGAGCGGGGCGTCATTGACAATGGTGACCCGCCATCCCTGGTTGGCATCCACGCCAATGGCCATCTTGTCACCCACTGCATCCACAACGGCTTTGACATGATGGATGTCTTTATTGACGTCAAATTCATGAACCCGGATTTTAATGGTTTTAAACCCTTCTTCGTATCGTTTCAGGGCTTCTTCAGCGCGCGCGGTTTCATCCTTTATTTCCCCGGTGGAAGAATAGAGTTCAACCGGTTCCGGGTTCGCACCAAACAGGGCATACACTGGTTTGTTTTCGATTTTTCCTTTGATATCCCAGAAAGCCGGTTCCATCCAGCCGGCCCTGACGCCGAGATATCCGACTTCCCGGAGCCGTTGAAGCATGAGGGGGATGTTGGTGGCATCGTGGCCCAGAAGATAGGGGGCAATCAGATTTCCCAAACCCAATCGTTCCGTTGAAATGGCAGGTCCTGCAGAATATCCTTCAACCCCGTCCTCGGTGGTGACCCTGATAAGGTCAAACCGGTTGTCCGTGGCCGGATATCCCGGAATCCAGCTTGGATAAAATGGCTTATCCAAAGGAATCCGGACATGGTAGAGATCGATGCGGGATATTTTGCTCATGGACTTTTTTTGTAAAACCCTATCCTGAAAAAACCTCAGGCAAAATAATACTGCCATGGGCCGCTTTTAATGCCAGAAGTTCTTTTTTCTGCTCGGCAAGGATTTTGGGCAAGGTTTCGGGCAGCCTTTTTTCCTTGGCATAGGCGGTCTCCTGAAGCTCGATGCGTTTGATGATATTATCGAGATAAAGGGAGAATTGTTTTACATAAAGGTCTTTTGGATAGTCTTTGTTGATGATGTCTTTAAATAAGGATTTCAGGTCTTCATATTTTGGCAGATTGCCGATGGGCGTGGACAAGTACCCGATTTCAGAGTGGGCATACCTCTCAAGCCAGGACAGCCAAACTTTTACGTCTCTTTTTTCTCCGAGAAGTTTTGTTGAAGTTCCGCCCCTTGCCTGATCCGTTAGAAAATAATTCAAACCTGCCATGACCGGTTTATATTCCGGTTTGATTTTGCTGCTGCCGAAGAATTTAAACTGGGCCGCCATATAATCGGCCAGGGCGCCGGGAATAAACTGGCCGTTGGCCCAGGGAGCCCTTTTAATGCCGGTTGCCCCCACTTCCGTGGCAGTGGCGGCTGAAACAATGCAGGCACCGATGACAACACCGGCATCGGAATTTTTAGCCACCCATACCGGCGGCATGGTATCGGCATCTCTTCCGCTGTAAGTAAAGACTCTGGTAATGACTCCTTCCGGGTTTTCCGCTTCTTTGGAATAATTTTCAAGGGAAGTGGAACTTAAGGTGCAGCGCGAATTGGGATGGGACAAAGGAATGGGCTTGCCGTTGGCATCGGTTTTGCCTTCATGCCAGTCGCCCTGAAAATTAAAGCCTTTTTTGGGAGGGGTTTCATTGTTCCCCACCCAGTGAGGGATTTTATTTTCATCAATGAGAACATTGGACCAAATGATTTCATGGCCGGGTTGCCTCAGCACTTTCATGAGCAAGGGGTCCCCTTCCTGGTTGACATCCTCCACAATGCCAAAGATCCCGCATTCCGGGTTGATGCTGCGGATGGACCCGTCTTTGGCGATCCACATCTGGGCGAGATCATCGCCGATGAATTCATTGCCGGCCATGGCCGTG
>CAZWMY010000091.1:0-16783 GCA_964635025.1 uncultured Desulfobacula sp.
TCCTCGTTGGCGCCGAGACATACGGTGTTGACCCCCGGGATCAGAGGCATGGTCTGATATTTTTCAGCTGCAAACTGAACCCCCACGCCGCAGGCAAGGGAAACGATTGCATCATATTTGTCAATATTGGCCCGGATCTCTTCCAGGTATTCATGGTCGCACTGGCGCTCCAGGGTTTTTTCATCAATGGTTTTTTCCTTGCCCTTGGCCATGAAATTCATCCTCAAGGCAGATGCCAGGATTTCCACTTCTTTTTTACCACCGGCTTCACACACGGTTACACATTCATTACACCCGAGGATCAGGAGCCGGTCAAAATTTTCAACTTCCCCGATGATCTCTTCAATGGGTTTCTTTTTTGCTATGATCATAATAAAAACCTCATATTATGCTGTTAATTATATGGTTAATGCGTCAAGCCGCAGTTTTTGCTTTCTTTTGTTTTGCCAGACGGATGGGGCTTGGACCCATTTCTTTTATCTTATTGTCCATTTCAATGGCATACTGGGCAAACAAGGGGCCTTCGCCGGAAGACAGGTTGAACATTTTTACCCGGTCTCCGCCTACACCGACCTTGTCAAGGATAACCTTGGCCTGTTCCACCCGTTTTCTGGCCCTGAAATTGCCCTCATTATAATGACAATCCCCTTCCATGCATCCCACTACAAATGCACCGTCCGCACCTTTTTCAAAAGCCCTCAGAATATGAATAATATCCACTTTCCCGGTGCAGGGAACACGGACAATTCTGAAATTCGCTGGAATCTTCAACCTCATAGAACCTGCCAGGTCCGCGGCTGAATACCCTCAGTAATTGCAGCAGAAGGCCAGGATGACGGGATCAAACTCGTTTTCCATTATATCACTCCCTCCAGCAAAGCTTCGACCTTGCTGAGCAACTGGTTGTCTTCATACCAGTTCAGTTTAATTGTTTTTGCAGGACATTCGGCCGCACATACACCGCATCCCTGGCACAGGGACGGTTCAATATAGCTGACCCCCAGCTCGTTGATGACCGGCACATGATAGGGACAGGACCGGACACAGACCAGACATGATGCGCAGTTATCCGGGTTGACTTCTGCCGTGACGGCAGACAGGGTCAAAGATTCCTTTGAAAGGAAGGTCGTTGCCCGTGATGCCGCGGCCATGGCCTGGGTGATGGTTTCGGTGATGAGTTTGGGGCCGTGGGCTGTGCCGCAGATAAAAATCCCTTCTGTGGCTGCTTCTACGGGTCTGAGCTTCACATGGGCTTCCATGAAAAAACCTTCCCTGTTTCTGCCGGTCTTGATGATGGTTGCGAGCTCTTCCGTATCTGCCGCCTGAACCCCGGCGCTCAAGGCCACAAGGTCTGCCGCTGCTTCGACTTTTCGTCCCAGGACATGATCAGTAAAGGTCACGGCCATTTTCCCGTCTTCACCCTTTGCCACCTCGGGCGGATTTTCGACATCAAAGCGGGAAAAGATAACCCCCATGTTCCTGGCTTTGGTGTAATATTCTTCCAGCATGGCGTACATTCTCATATCCCTGTAAAGAATAAACACATCCGTCTCCGGGTTCTGCTCTTTTAGGGCAATGGCATTTTTCACGGCATTCTGGCAGCAGATCCGGGAGCAGTTGGGATTTTTCTCATTTCTTGATCCCACGCACTGGATCATGATGACCCGGTTCAGATCCTTTGCTTTGCCTGCTTCGATGCGGTCGGCCATTTCAAGCTGGGTCAGGACGGATTCGCTTTGTCCATACATGAATTCCGTGGGCTGATATTCAACCGCCCCGGTGGCCACAATCATGGCGCCATGGTCAATGATCTTTTCTTCCATGGACGGTGCCAGAAGAAGAGTTGTGGAAAAATTGCCTTTATATCCACCAAATCCGACGATCAGAGCCTGCTTATAAATATCGATATTGGCATGGTGTTCCACGGATTCGATCAATCCGGCAAGATAGCCCTTGATATCCGCTCCCTCAATGGTATGGTGGAGCCGGTTGCCAAGACCGCCCAGGACATTTTCCTTTTCAACCAGGGTCACATGATACCCCTGGTCTGCAAGGCCTTTGGCTGCCGTCATACCGGCAACACCGCCGCCGATGACCAGGGCCTTGTCAATGACGGAAATCCGTTTGTCATGAAGGGGCCCCAGGGTTGCCACCCGGGAGACTGCCATGCGGATCAGGTCTTTGGCTTTCTTTGTTGCTTTTTCAGGTTCATGGTAATGCATCCAGGAATCCTGGTTCCGGATATTGGCCATTTCAAAGAGATATTTGTTCAGGCCTGCATCTTCCAGGGTGTCCATGAAAATGCCTTCATGGGTTTTGGGGGTGCAGGAGGCCACCACCACGCGGTTGAGCTTGTGCTCATTGATGATGTCCTTGATGGACACCTGGGTGTCCTGGGAACAGGTAAACAGGTTCTCGCCGGTATAGACGACATTGGGAAGGGTTTTGACATAATTTTCAACCCCTTCCACATCAATGATGCCTGCGATATTGATCCCGCATTTGCAGATGAAGACGCCGATTCTGGGTTCTTCACCCAGGACATCTCGTTCTTCAGGTCTTGCAACCGTTCGGGTGCAGGTATTCCTGGCCGGGGCAAGCTTGATCCCGGCGGCACAGGCAGCCCCGCTGGCTTCGGTCACGGATGAGGGAATATCTTTGGGGCCCTGGAAAGTACCGGATACATAGACACCCGGACGGGAAGTCTGCAAAGGATTAAAGATCGGAGTTTTGATGAAATTGTATTTCCCCAGCTCCACACCGATCCGGTTGGCCAGATCCACGCTTTCCTTGGGAATGACCAGACCCACGGACAGGATGACCATATCAAAGATCTCCTGCTGCATCTTGCCTTCTTCATCGGCATAATTCAGGATCAAATTATCAGTACCCGGTTCTTCAATCACGGAGTGGATTCTGGATTTAACAAATCTTACTCCTTCCTCGTGAGCAGCCCGGTTATAATATTTTTCATAGTCTTTGCCAAATGTCCGCATGTCCATATTGAAGATGGCGGCATCCAGCTCTTTTTCCGAATGCTCTTTGGCGATCATGGCGTCCTTGATGGCATACATGCAGCAGACCGATGAACAATACCCGTTGCCGCATTTATTGGTATCCCTTGACCCGATGCACTGGAGCCAGGCGATTTTCTCCGGCTCCTTCTGATCCGATGGCCGCACAAGATGCCCCATGGTGGGACCTCCCGCGCTCAGGATTCTTTCAAACTCCAGAGAGGTCATGACATTTTTGGACCGCTTATACATGTAGATATCATCGAGACCGGAAGGGTCAAAGGTGGTGGCGCCGGTTGTCATGATAACGGAGCCGACGTTCAGATCCCTTATTCTCTCTTTATCCTCGTGATTGATGGCACCGGCAAGACAGGCATCCACGCACTGGTAGCATTCACTGCAAATCCCGCAGGACAGACATCTTGCCGCTTCCCGGTCAATGAGGTCTTTGGCAAGATTCAGGGTAACTTCCTTAAAATTGCCTTCTCTTTCTTCGGCATGGATTTTGACCGGTTTTACCCTTTCAAGTCTCGGAACATTGTTGATTTCAGGTTTTTCATAGTCCCAGGATTTTTCTCGGTTTTCTTTGAGATCAAGACCATTGATAAACCTGTGCATGCTTTCAGCTGCGGTTTTACCGGAGGCCACCGCATCCACAACGGATTTGGGGCCGTAAAACGCATCGCCGCCGGCAAACACCCAGTCAATGGGAGTCTGAAGGGTGACAGGATCAGCCTGATATCCGCCAGGCCGTGTAAGTTCAATCCCCTCTTTTTGTGCAAATCCGGTCTGGCCTGACTGGCCGATGGCCACAATGACCGTATCAGTCTCAAACATGGTGAGTTTGCAATCATCATACTGGGGGCTGAACCGGCCATTTTCATCAAATACCGTGGTGCATTCCTTGAATTCAACCTCGCTGACTTTTCCGCCATCTCCGATGAATCTTAAAGGTCCAAGGCTGTTGACGATTTTTACCCCTTCTTCCAGGGCTTCTTCGATTTCATAATCCCAGGCCGGCATTTCATCACGTTTTTCAAGGCAGACCATGGTGACATCTTTTGCACCCAGTCTCCGGGCAGTGAGAGCCACATCCACGGCCACATTGCCGCCACCGATGACCATGACTTTGCCGGAAAGTTTTTTGGCTGTTCCAAGGGCCGCTTCCCTTAAAAAGTCCACACCCTTGAGCACGCCGTCAAGATCTTCCCCTTTTACGCCAAGGCCGCGGGAACCATGAAGCCCGGTGGCCATGAAAAGCGCACTGTAACAGTCTTTTTTAAGGCTTTCCAGGGTGATGTCTTTTCCGAATTCAACAGAGGTTTTGATTTCCACCCCAAGTTTTTCAATGACATCGATTTCTTTTTTAAGCTCTGCCTTGGGAAGCCGGTACTCCGGAATCCCCACGGCCATCATGCCGCCCTTGACCGGCAGTTTTTCAAAGATGGTGACGCTGTAGCCCTTCTGGGCCATATAATACGCACAGGTGAGCCCGGCAGGACCGGAGCCGACGATGGCTATTTTTTCATTTCTTTTTTCGGCAATTTCAGGGATAAAAGGTGTCTCTCCTTCAAAATCAAGTTCTGAGAGATACCGGTGCAGATACTGGATGGCCAGGGGCTCATCCGCATCCCCCCGTGTACAGACCGATTCGCAGGGATGATGGCAGACCCTTCCGCAGGAGCCGGGGAAAGGATGTTCTGTTTTGAACAGTTTCAAGGCTTCTGCATATTTGCCTTTCTGCATGAGAGCGATAAACCCCTGGATGCTCACATGGGCAGGACAGGTGGCTTTGCAGGGCGCAGTACCCCGTTTGGAAATCCCGTAAGCGCCCGGTATGGCCTGTTCATACTGCTTAAAAACGGCTTTGCGGTTTGCAAGGCCCTGGTTGTGCTCGCTGGGGGTTTCCACAGGACAGACCTTGGCACATTCTCCGCAGGAAGTGCATTTCAATAAATCCACATACCTGGGTTTTTCTTTGACTTTTGCAGTGAAATTGCCTTCCTCACCATCCAGTGAAAGCAGTTCCGTATTTGTCAACAATTCGATGTTCAGATGCCGGCCGACCTCGACCAGTTTGGGTGAGATGACTCACATGGTACAGTCATTGGTGGGAAAGGTCTTGTCTAGCCTTGCCATCATACCGCCGATGGCATAGGATTTTTCCACGAGATATACATAATAGCCGGAATTGGCTAAATCAATGGCAGACTGCATGCCTGCGATTCCGCCGCCAAGGACCATGACGGAACCGGCAAGATTGCCCTTTGGTAGTTCATTTTGGGTCATTTTTTTATTAACCTCCTAACCTTATATATAAAAGCGCTTCAATGAATGAACGCTTGACAGCCTAAAGCCATGAGCTTTGTTGCCCTCATATTATTCCGGAAAGACCGGCTTTTACCTTAATAAAAAAACCTGACTGACTGAAATCAGCCCATAATTTTAATTATTTCCAGCTTTTAACTAAAGAAAAAGGGGGGCCTTGTCAAGCAATATTTCCATGTCATATTCATGAATTATAGGTATTATAGAAATTATTTTTGATTTATTTTTATACCCAGCCCTTAACTCACTGGCTATATTTTCCAAGCATGCTCAATAAAAATATTGACATCGCCCCTTAGAATAGATAATACGGGAATAATTAATAGGTCAGACCTATTAACTTTGTCTATTAAAATGGTTTGATTTTCATATAGTTATGATAAGTCAGACAAAAAAGGAATCTATCACCTGTATGGAGGGAAAAGCATGAAAAAAACAATCGTTATGATGTTATGTTTGATCGTTGTTTCTCTATTTTTCAGCAGCCAGGTATTTTCGGCAAATTACCCTGAACGACCCATAACTCTTCTCGTCGGGTTTGCTCCCGGCGGCAGCCTGGATTTAAGTGCCAGGACCCTTGCCAATGCTGCCGAAAAAATACTGGGCAAACCCATTGTAATCGAGAACAAAACCGGGGGGACCGGTGCTGTTGCGCTTGCCTCTCTTTTGACTCAGTCTGATGGTTACACTTTGGTGGCTACGCCAAGTTCGGTTCTCATTCGGGTTTCACAACTTCAGGAAATGCCGTTTAAACCCCTTAAAGATTTTAAATCCATTATCGGTTATGCCTCACCCGAATTGGGAATCGTCGTCAAAACCGATTCTCCCTGGAAAAGCCTGAAAGATGTGTCGGAACACGCCAGGAAAAACCCGAGTCAGGTGAAATATGCGACTACGGGCGCCGGAAGCACGACCCATGCGGCAATGGATGAAATGACCATGAAAGATAATCTTCAGCTCACCCACATTCCCTACAAAGGAAGTGTTGAAGCCATCACAGCCCTCCTTGGCGGCCATGTGGAGGTTGCCTCCGTGACTTCCGAATTCATTCCCTATGTTAAAAACGGACAGGTTCGCCTGCTGGCAACCATGGGAGACAAACGCTCCCCGAAATTTCCGGATGTCCCGACCATGAAGGAAGCGGGTTATGATTTTGAAAATGACGCCATATATTCCATTGTCGGACCGGCTTCACTTCCTGCCGATGTCGTTAAAAAACTGGAAGAAGCATTTGCCAAGGCCGGAGAAAATAAAGAATACCGGGAAGCGCTGGATAAGATTGATCTTTCCCCTGTTTTTTATAACAACACGGCATTTGACGCATTTTTGAAAACCAACTGGTTAAAGATAAACAAGCATCTAAAAGCAACGGGTAAAATCACTGAAGCGGCAACCAAACCGGAATAGCCGTTTTATTCGGATAAGCTTAATAAAAGGTATATAAAAATCAAAATGGATAAACGAGATATTTTCAGCAGCCTTGTCTGGTTTGCAATATCCGGTTTTGCCCTTTTTTCTTCATTACGTCTGGGAGTCAGCGGTTTCCATAACCCCGGCTCCGGATTTCTTCCTTTTTGGGCCGGCATTTTTCTTTCTTTTTTCACTCTGATTATGCTGATCAACGGGTTTTTATCCCGAAAAAAGCCGTTAAAAATGTCTGAACACTGGAAAAACCTTGAATGGGGCAAAGTCCTGACCGTATTAGCCGCCCTGGTTCTTTATATTCTGGTCATGCCCAAAGCCGGATATCTGATTGCCACTTTCGGACTGATGATCATTTTATTTGGAATCGGCAATCTCAGATTTTTTAGTGTGCTAAGCTGGAGTCTGTTTTCAGTTCTCGCCAGTTATTACCTTTTTTATACGTTATTAAAAGTGCCCTTACCCAGAGGATGGCTATCTTTTTAAGCTTTTATAAAAGGAAAATATTTTGGAAACGATTCACAGCCTGTTTTATGGTTTTTCCGTTGCACTTCAACCCGGCAATCTTTTCTTTTGTTTTGTCGGCTGCCTTTTGGGAACCGTTGTCGGGGTTCTGCCCGGGCTTGGCCCGGTGGCGACGATTTCAATCCTTTTGCCGCTGACGTTTCAAATCACGCCGACAGAAGGGATAATCATGCTGTCCGGGCTTTACTACGGTGCCATGTACGGCGGGTCAACCACTTCAATTTTAGTCAATGTGCCGGGAGAAACCGCCTCGGTTGTGACCTGTCTTGACGGTTACAAAATGGCCTGCCAGGGTCGTGCAGGAGCTGCGCTGGGGATCTCTGCATTCGGATCATTTATTGCAGGCACGATCGGGCTTGTCGGCTTAATCCTGATCGCCAAGCCCCTTGCATCCCTGGCACTTAAATTCGGTCCACCCGAATATTTTGCCATCATCCTGCTTGGGTTTACCTTTGTGACCTATCTTTCCCGCGGTTCCATGATCAAAGCCATCATGATGGCCTTCCTTGGACTGATATTGAGTTCCGTGGGCATGGACACCATGACCGGCCAGCAGCGGATGACCTTTGGTATTTTAAATCTTTTTGAAGGCATCGGCGTTGCCCCCATTGCCATGGGATTGTTTGGGATCTCAGAAGTTCTCTTGAACATAGAGGCAAAGGCCTCACCGGATCTTTTAAAGACAAAGATAAAAAACCTTCTGCCCTCCAGACTGGACTGGTTTCAGGCCAGATGGGCCATTGTCCGGGGAACGGTGATCGGCTTTTTCATGGGTCTGTTACCCGGCGGCGGGCCGGTTCTTGCTTCTTTTATTACCTATGGCATTGAAAAAAGAGTGGCAAAAGATCCTTCCCGGTTTGGCAACGGCGCCATTGAAGGCGTAGCCGCCCCGGAATCCGCAAATAACGCAGCCGCCTCGACCTCTTTTATTCCGTTGCTGACCCTTGGTATTCCGCCCAACATCATTCTGGCCGTATTATTCGGCGCCTTCCTGATCCACGGCATCACGCCCGGGCCCATGCTTTTAACGGAACACCCGGATATTTTCTGGGGGGTCATCAGCAGCATGTATATCGGTAATGTCATGCTCCTCATCCTTAATCTGCCACTGATTCCCTTATGGGTCCAGATACTCAAAATCCCGGAGAAATATCTATACCCCCTGATCCTTATTTTCTGTCTCATCGGGGGGTATTCCATCAATAATAATTTGTTTGATGTCGGGGTAATGGTGGTTTTCGGTGTTGTGGGGTATTTATTTAAAAAATTTGATTATGAAGGCGCCCCTTTAATTTTAGCCTTTGTGCTCGGACATATGTTTGAAGAAAATCTGAGACGGTCCCTTTTAATGTCAAACGGCAGTTTTACCATATTTTTTACCCGTCCCATTGCGGTTGTGTCGATCAGCATTTGTATCATCCTCGTTGCAATTCCTTTATATCAATTTCTGACCAAATCAAAGGCATCTGGTCCGCTTGGAGATTCTTAAAAAAAATGGACATCCTGAATTATCCTGCAGCAATCGTTTATCTATGTTCCTTTTTTGCCTGCCTGTATTTCACCTGGGAATCAAAAAAGGAACAGGAGGAGCGCGCCGTAAAAAACGGCCTCATCCTTTCAGGGCTTTGTGTTTTATTGGGCATCAGCCTTTTCGTCCCGGTTGTTGGAATCGTTTCAAAGCTGATCTTTTTATCAGCCCTTGTTTTCGGCATTGGCCTTATAATTCCGGCCCTTCCCAATGCAAAGGCGTTAAAGGGCTCCAGGGGGTATCTGGCGGGTGAACCTGTCCGCTTTGATGAAAGAGATACGGTTTTTACAAGATACAGAAGTCTTGTGCCTGGATCAAACCAATATAAAACCTATTATTCCGTACTTCATCCGGAAAAAGAAGAAAAGGATGCCAAAAGACGGGAAAAAGGGTTTATCGGCAAACCCGGCAGTATTGACAATGAATACCAGCCCAATGTGGCCATGATGCATGCGGCCTTTGATATCCCTCCCTATCTGGGTCATTATGCCTTTAATGATCCGGAACCGGACGCACCCCGAGCAAACCTCACACCTGAAAAAGCTGCTGATATTGTCAAAAATTTCACCCTTCATTTAGGGGCGGATCTGGTGGGCATTTGCAGAATTGACCCGGATCTAGTATATTCCCACCGGGGCGAAATCCACTATGGCAAAGTGAAAGACTGGGGAAAAGAAATCAAAGATCTGCCGCCCTATGCCGTGGTCTTTCTCACAAAAATGAATCATGACCATGTGATTTCAGCTCCCCATACTCCGACCGTGGCCGAAAGCGCCCACCTTTATGCACGGGGAGCCTATATCAGCACCCTTCTGGCCCGGTGGTTCGCACACATGGGATACAAAGGCGTGGCCGAACATACCCGCAATTATAATATCCCTCTGCCACCACTGGCGGCTGATGCAGGTCTTGGTGAGGTGGGGCGGCAGGGCTATCTCATTGCACCGGGAATGGGTGCCCGTTCCAGGATCTTTGCTGTCCTGACCGACATGCCCCTTGCCGTGGACAGTCCTATTTCCATCGGTGCGGAAGAATTCTGCAAGGCCTGTAAAAAATGTGCGGATTCCTGTCCGTCAAAATCCATCCCCCAGGGAGAAAAAACCATATACAATGGATTTTCAAAATGGAAACTGGATGAAGATGCCTGCTATGATTTCTGGAGCCGGGTTGGCACCGATTGTTCCATCTGCATGGCCATTTGCCCGTTTTCAAGACCAGATACCCCTTTGCACAGGGTTGTTCGAAAATTTGTAGCCAGGTCCAGACTCGCCCAGATCACATTCCCCCATGTGGATAATTTTCTGTATGGGAAAAGATGGCGGCCAAAGCGTGTGGCCCAATGGCTGAATTTCAGAAAAGAGCTGGACAAAAATGAGATTTATTAGCTATATAAGCTTGAGATGATAAGACTGTCTCAAAAAATAATGGATGATATCAAATCCAGGATCATGAACGGCGAATACCAGACCGGGGAGCGTCTTCCGGCAGAACTGGATCTGGCAGACCAGCATGCAGTGAGCCGGTCGGTTATCCGGGAATCCTTGAGAAACCTTGAAAGCCTTGGGCTTGTAAAAATTAAAAAAGGCCCCAAGGGCGGCATCTTTGTGTCTGAAAGATATGATAAACCCATCAGTGACTCTTTAAGAGGGCTTGTAGATGGCGGCCAGGTTACGGAAGAAAATATTTTCGACATACGGCTCCTTCTGGAAACCTATGCCACGGCAAAAGCTGCTGTCAATGCTGATGAAAACGATATCTCCTATTTAAGAGATCTTCTTGTCATACCTGAGGACAAGCGCTCAAACGGTCCATGGCTCCAGTCAAACCGGAGCAAATTTCATCTCGGTCTTGCTAAAGCTTCAAAGAATCCGGTTCTTGAAGTACTGATGAAAGGACTCATCAGCCTTCTGAGAAAATATTTCAAAGATTTTCATGATGTTGAATTTGAACTGGAATCCCTGAACAATCACCAAAACATTCTGAAAGCCATTGAAAACAAAAATCCCGAAAAAGCAAGGGCTTTGATGGAAACTTATATCCTTGGGATGAGAGATTTCATCAACCGGATGGATTAACCCATCCCTATCTCCCCTCTTCAAGAGTTTCATTGCTGGCATTCCAGGGCGCAATCTTAAACAGCATCAATAATCCGGGAAGGGCCACAAGAGCACAGAAAATAAAAAACAGGTTCCATCCAAAGAATTTGGTCATATATCCAGTGAGGGATGCCGCAAAAACCCCGGGGATACCCATCAGACTTGTCAGAAGCGCATATTGTGTAGCGGTAAACCGTTTGTTGGTCTGGATTGCCATATAAGTTGCATAGGCAGCCTGGCCAAGACCAGTTGCAAAAAACTCAAATCCCACCACTGCCCCTAAAAGATATTGGCTGTATGCCGACCAAAAGGCTGAACCGTGATCCACCATGTTTAACAAGGCAAAGAATGCTGTGGAAACCGCTTGGAGCAACCCGAATGCATAAAGGGATTTTGCAATGCCGATGCGGATCATGATGGAACCGCCCACAAGGACACCGGCAAAAAGTCCGAACATGCCGATCCCTTTGACAATGACAAAATACTGGGTCTTGGAAAACCCCATCTCCATGATATAAGGAATGGCCATGGCACTGGCCATGTTATCCCCGATTTTATAAAAAAGGATAAAGAGCAAAACCAGGAGAGCCCGGTTCCGTTTGAAAAATTCCACAAAAGGATCAACCACAGCCTCCCGGATGCTGATGGGGCAAGGCTGGGTCACTTTTGGCTCAGGCACCAGGAGTGTTGTCACAATCCCGATTCCCATGACTGCTGTGAGCATAAAAAAAATCGCCTTCCAGGTAAAATTAAAATCCGACAAAACCGAAAGCCCAACAGAGACAAAGGTGCCAAGACGCCAGGCATTCATCCACACACCGGTCCCGAACCCCAGTTCCTGACTGGTGAGATATTCCCGGCGGAAGGCATCCAGGGCAATATCCTGGCTGGCCCCAAAAAAATTCAGGCACAGGGCAAACGCTGCAATCCACCATAAAGACGCTTTTGGATCGCATTGTCCCAAAGCAACGATGGTGATCATCAGACCGATCTGGGCCATGAGAATCCAGCCCCGGCGGCGACCGAGAAACGGGGGAACAATTCCATCCATCAGGGGAGACCAGATGAATTTAACTGTATAGGGCATGCCCACCAGGGCAAACAACCCGATTGTGGTGATATCCACTCCGGCATCTGTCATCCAGAGCTTTAAAACATCTTTGATAATATAAAAGGGGAAACCAGAGGAGAATCCGAAAAAAAACATGACCGCCATTTTCCAGGAAAGCATGACCTTAAGGGTCTCAAAAAAAGAAGGGCGGGTAGAGGTTGGTTTCATAATCAGATACTAGTTTTCAGGATTTGGCGATCAAAGATGAAGGGTAAGATCGGCAGGCACGGCAAAACAATCTATGACCGATTTATTGGTCTTCAGTTCTCCTTTGCAGGTTTCGACAATTTCATCGATTTCTTCATCGCTCCTGTCCTGATTCAGATGAAAAAGCCCGAGTCTTTTAACCCCGGCCTGAACGGCAAGATTCAATACATCCCTGACCGAAGAATGGCCCCAGCCTTTTTTGCGCGGATATTCATCATCCGTATATTCCCCGTCATGGAACAAAAGATCTGCATTCCGTGAAAAATCGATGTATGCCTCCCTCCCCCTGCTTTCAGGATGATCAAATCCAAGCTCGTTGTCGGTTAAAAACACAAAGGATTTGCCGTCTTCCATAAACCTGTACCCCAACCCGCCGTTGTTATGGCTGGTGGGGATGGTTTCAATGTGTAAGGACCCAATAGAGAAATCGGTATCGATAAACTTTTCGAACTGAATCCTGGCTTTTAAATCCTGCAGCCCGATGGGGAAAAAGGGGGCCTTCATGACCTCATGGATGACATCCTTGGTTTTGATCCCGGAAAAAAGCCGGTCCTGGGTAACCATGGTCACCTTGCTGAATTGCAGAGGCTTAAAAAAAGCAATCCCCAGGATATGATCCCAATGGGCATGGGTTAAAAGAAGATGATACTGGTTGATCTTTCTTTCAATCAGGGAATTGCCGAGGCGACGCAAACCGGTCCCGGCATCAATGATGACGGTTTCTCCTGTTTTCGCCGTAATCTCAATACAGGTGGTGTCCCCGCCGTATTTGATATAAGGCGTGCCTGATACCGGTACCGATCCTCTTGAACCCCAGCATTTGATATCCATTGCTTTCCTGTATCATACCAAAATTTCTTCGTCTACCCCAATTTGGTTTTTTTACAGAACCATACATTTGCCAAATTAAATCATTTGTTAATTATTCATAAAACCGGTTAAAGATAACCAAACTTTTTTCATATCTGCCCGTTGACAACAGTGCTTATTTTGCTTAGGAAATGATGTTATGGTGATTCATAAACGATAAAACATTTCATATAAAATAAATAGGGAGACGGCAGACATGGCACAGCTGATCGCTGACAGACGGGATGTGGATTTTGTTCTTCATGAACAGATCAAAATGGTGGAGCATGAATTATTTGATGAATTCAATAAAAAGACCATAGACCTCATTGTGACCGAAGCAAGAAACCTGGCCATCAAGGAAATCCTTCCCACGTTCAAGGACGGGGATGAAAAAGGATGTATCCTTGAAAACGGCAAGGTCACGGTTCCGGAATCTTTTCAGCGGGCATGGAAGCTGTTCTGCGAAGGCGAATGGCTGGCCATGTGTGATGACCCGGGCGTCGGCGGACAGGGCATGCCCAAACTCGTAGGATGCGCCGCCCTTGAATATATGGTGGGCGCCAATTCCGCCTTTATGCTCTATTACGGCATGACCCATGGGGCGGCAAAGCTGGTGGAAGCATTTGGCAATGAAGACCAGAAAAAGCGATATATGAAAAAAATGTTCTCGGGCGAATGGGGTGGCACCATGCTTTTGACGGAACCCGAGGCTGGTTCTGATGTGGGGGCGCTGACCACATCAGCTGTCAGAAACGCAGACGGCACCTATTCCATCAAAGGATCAAAAATTTTTATATCTGCCGGCGAGCATGATCTTTGTAACAATATTATTCATCCGGTTTTAGCCAGGATTGAAGGTGCTCCGGCCGGGACCAAAGGCATTTCCCTGTTCCTGGTTCCCAAATACCATGTTAATGACGACGGGTCTCTGGGTGAATTCAACCATGTGGTCTGCACCGGACTTGAACACAAAATGGGCATTCACGGCAATGCCACGGCCTCTTTGTCTCTTGGTGAAAAAGGAGATTGCATCGGCACCCTTCTCGGCGAAGAAAACAAGGGCATGCCGGAAATGTTTCAGATGATGAATGAAGCCCGCGCCTTTGTGGGCATGCAGGGGTTTGCCGTGGCATCAGCCTCATATATGTATGCCCTTGAATATGCCAGAAACCGGGTCCAGGGGAGGCATCTTCTGGCCGGTAAAAATCCTGAGGCAGAAGATGTGACCATTATTCAGCACCCGGATGTCAAACGCCAGCTTCTGAACATGAAAGTTTATACCGAAGGCATGCGATCCCTGATCTATTATTACGGCAAATGTTCTGACATTGTCCACACAACCGATGATGAAAAGCTGAAGGCTGATACAGCCGCGCTGATAGAGGTGCTGACCCCCATTGTCAAGGGATATGTGACGGATAAGTCACTCGAGGTGTGTTCCCACGGCATCCAGATTTACGGCGGGTACGGGTATGTCAGCGAATACCCGGTGGAACAGCTCATGCGCGATTCCCGGATATTCATGATCTACGAGGGCACCAACGGCATCCAGGCCATGGATCTTCTGGGAAGAAAGCTATCCATGAACAAAGGGGATAGCTTTAATTATTTTTTAAACCAAATGAAAAAAACCATTGAAGACGCAAAAAAAATCGACGGGATTCAGGGGCTGGTTGAAAAACTAACCCATGCCGTGTCAAGGCTTGAAGCCCTCGCAAAGGACATGGGACAGCGGGCAAGATCTGAAAAAGTGCTGAACGCCTATGCTTTTGCCCATCCCTTTCTTGAGGTGACCGGTGATGTGACCTTTGCCTGGATGCATCTGTGGCGGGCTTCCATCGCCGCACAAAAGCTTTTCGAAAAAGCCGGGAGCCTTGATAAGGAAGCTGTCCGCAAGGCTGCTGAAAAAAATAAAGATGCAGCTTTTTATGCCGGTCAGATCGAATCTGCAAAATTTTTTATTTTTACCCTTTTGCCGTCCACCTATGGTAAAATGGATGCCATCCTGAATGGGGACACAAGCGTGGAAGATATCCTTGAAGTCTCATTCGGATCAAAATAAGAGGAGGAAACATGTTTGAATATCTGAAAAAAACCCTGCTGACCGGTGTGGGACTTGCTTTACGCTCAAAAAAAGAGATTGAGGACCTGGCAAAGGAATTTGCAGAAAAATCCCGTATGGATCAGGATGAAGCCAGGGAATTTTTAAAAGAATGCGAAGAAAAATATGAAGAAGCAAAGGAAAGCTTTGATAAAAAAGTTGAGGCAACCATTGAAAAAATCCTGAAAAAACTGGATCTGCCCTCCAGATCGGATATCAAAGCCCTTAATGACCGGATTGATGCCCTGACAAAAAAACTGACCGATGAATAACCCTTTGATGGTCGAATATGCTGAGCATTAAAGCCATCGGCCGGGTGAGTAAGCGGTACCGCCATCTTCGGCGGTACCAGCATATCATCGGCGTCATACTGAAATACGGCTTTGACAATATCATTCATGCCATGAATATTGACCGGTATATTGAATCCGGTCTTCAGCTCATCCCCTTTGTGACCCGGCATGAAAAAGTTGAAAAGCTGTCCAAAAACCAGAGGATCAGGATGGCCTTGGAAGAACTCGGCCCCACCTTTATCAAAATGGGCCAGGTCCTGTCTTCCCGGCCGGATTTAATCCCGGTGGATCTTCTCAATGAGCTCTCAAAGCTCCAGGATCATGTCCCCCCCTTTGAGTTTGAACATGTCAAAACCATTATTGAATCCGAATTCGGATGGTCCTGGGACCAGGTTTTCACTTCCATGGAAGAAATCCCTTTTGCCAGTGCTTCCATCGGTCAGGTTCACCGGGCAAAGATTAACGGCAATGACCCGGTTGCCGTCAAAATCCAGCGGCCCGGCATAAGAAAAACCATTGAAATAGATCTTGAAATCATCCATCACCTGGCCTCCATCATGGAAAACAATATTGAAGAAGTCGCCATTTTCAACCCGGTCAGAATCGTTGAGGAATTTGCAAGAACCCTTGAAAAAGAACTGGATTATTCCATTGAAGCCTCCAATATGGAACGGATGGCACAGCAGTTTCAAGATGACCGGACCATCCATATCCCTGGCGTCTTTACCGCAGAATCCAGTGAGCGGGTTCTGACCATGGAATATATTGAGGGCATCAAAGCCGATGACATCACGGCCTTGGATGCGGCCGGACTTGACCGAAAGCTCATAACGCAAAGAGGTGCGGATTTCATCATGAGGCAGGTGTTTGAGCACGGATTTTTCCACGCCGATCCCCATCCGGGCAATCTCTTTATCCTGGATAAAAACCGCATCTGCCCTGTGGATTTCGGCATGACCGGGTTTGTAGACAAAACCACGCAGGAAGTTTTTGTGGATATCATCCACAGCATTGCCGTGAGCAATCACAAACTAACGGCCAGACTCCTGTGCGAACTCACAGAATATGAAATCCAGCCGGATCTGTCACGACTTGAAAAGGATGTGTCTCATTTTGTATCCCGGCATCTGTCAAAGGCGCTAAAAGATATCAAAACCGCAAAGATGCTGAACCAGTTCCTTGAACTGTGCGCCGCTCATAAGCTACGCATACCGCCGGATTTTTTCCTGATGATGAAAGCCTTTATCTCCATTGAAGGTGTTGCGAGGAGCCTTGACCCGGAATTTGACATGATTTCCCATGCCGG
>CAZWMY010000092.1:0-16475 GCA_964635025.1 uncultured Desulfobacula sp.
AGCTATCTGCTAAAAATCTTGGCCAAATGATTTTTACATGCGATTGCCCTGCGGGAACAACAAAGGATACCGGTTACTCCCCGATGACGGGTAGGAACAATTTTTCTCAGCCCACCACCACCTTGTTTCTCCCGGTGTCCTTGGCTGTATAAAGCGCTTTGTCCGCCTGCGCAATAAGGGCATCCCGGTTTTTAACGCTTTTTTGATACCCGCTGACGCCAGCGCTCACGGTAAGGGTAAGGCCTGGGAATCGATTGGCCAGAAGCTTTCCCAGACGCTCAATTTCTTTTCTGATCCTTTCAGCGTAGACAAAGGCCTGTGGCAAATCCGTTTGGTTCAAAACAACAATAAATTCTTCACCGCCATACCGCCCCACATGGTCAAAAGGCCTGGACAGTTTTTTTAATGTATTTGCGATCAGTTTAATAATATTGTCACCGGCCTGGTGTCCGTACTGGTCATTGAATTTTTTAAAAAAATCCACATCAATCATCACAACAGCCAAATTGTTTTTCCCATCCACAGCCTTTCTAAAGGATTTTGCCAGCAGCTCGTCAATGGCGATCCGGTTTAACAATCCGGTGAGTCCGTCTTTGAGAGAGACGGCTTTTGCTTCTTTATAGGTTCCTGCATGTTCCATGGCCATGCCAAGTTCGTTTGCCACGATGGCTATTGAGGAAAGCGTCTTAGGCAGAATGGGTTCTTTGGAAGCGATATTGTCCATGCCAAGGATACCGATGACCTTGTTATGACTGCAAAATGGTACGATAACCATTTCTTTTATTCCGAATTTTTCAAGGGTCTTTATCTCACCTGATGTTTTGCCGGTAATGATCACCGGCTCCTGATTTCTCAGACAATGGACAAAACCGCCGGAAGACTTGTTCATATTAATTTCAACGGCTTTAAGATCCATTTTAGTATTCGTCATATCAAGGAATTCGATTACTTTAAGACTTCTGATGGCTTTGACCATACGCATTACATAAAGCCGGTTAAACTTGAAATCATTATAAATCGCCTTGAGCGTCGCACTGATAATCTGTTGGGGGTCAAGGCTTCTGTGGGGTGCGGTGATGCTTTCTTTTATCTTTGAAATATCAATGGTTCGGCTCTGCCGGTTTTCTTGATAATAATAGCTCGTATTAATGCTGCAAAGCCTGAGATTGGCCTTGAGCAAATTCTCCCGGAATTGGCCTGCAGAAGGAAATACAAAATTATAAAATCTGGATGTATTTTGCATTTCCTTGTCCATGCGGGTAATAATACGGGTAAAATCAATTTTGCTTAAATCGATATTATTTTCAATTTCAGGCTGCAGAATAGGCAGTCGGTTAATGGTCACAGATCCCATTCCTTGTGTCCAGGATAAAAAATCTGCCAGAGAGACAATGGAGATCAGTAACGATTCTTCTTTGGAAAGATCAAGATGGTCATACCTTTGATGGTGGTATTGAATAGCCAGGGAAAGAGATTCCGGAAGTTTCCATAAAGAGCTGTAATAGGCTCCCAAATCATCATGTCCCATTCCCATGATTTCCCTTTCTTCTTCGATCATGGGACCAGCGGATTTGGCCAACGTGGTCATAAAATCACCATAATTGACACGCCCCTGAAGATCAAAAAGAATCTTTCCCAGATCATGCAGAAGTCCACTGATATAAGCCTCTCCAGGATTTACGGATTGGATTTCTTCAGCAATGGACATGCTCAGCGAAGCCACACACAGACAGTGGCGCCAGAAAAAAATCCGGTCAAACTGTTTTTTCTTTCCGGGTTTAAACATTTTCTCAAACACCGTGACGCCAAGCGCAAGCCGTTTCACCTCATCAAACCCGAGATAAACCACAGCCTCTGAGACAGATGTCACTTTTCGTCTAAGGCCATATAAGGCGGAATTGACAATACCCAGCACTTTTGCCGAAATTCCCGGATCGGTTTTAACTGTTCTGGAAAGGTCATCAATGGATGCGTTCTGATCATTGGAGATTTCGACCAGTTTGGCCATCACCGGCGGAAAGCTTGGAATCGCTTTCACATCAAGAGTCAACACCCTTTTTATATCTGATTCATGAGGAAGCTTGAGTTTGCCGGTCATCATTATCGCCCTATTGATATCAATCTGATATTATTACAATACTTAACATAAATCCTTCCAAGTACACAAGAATTCCTTTTCCAGATGAAAAAACAAAGGGCCTTTTCCCATCTCTTATCCCGGGCAAAAAGAATCATATTAAATCATTTTGACTTTATACCTGAAATTTTCTAAATATCAGGTTACGGATAATTTTGACTTTATGACCCGGGAAATATTCAATGGACACCTTGATTCCCCGATATACCAGGACCGCACAAACAGGCGGTCTTAAAGAAAAAATCCAACAGGCTGACGCCCTTTTATCCCCTTGTATCCTGTGTCCCAGGCAGTGCCGGGTTGACAGGATGAACGATGAAAAAGGGTATTGCGGGGCCGGGGAAAAGGCGGTGGTGGCAAGTTTTTCCCCTCATTTCGGGGAAGAACCGCCTCTGGTGGGAGACAGAGGATCGGGCACCATTTTTTTCTCCCATTGCAATTTGAAATGCGTGTTCTGCCAGAATTATGAGATCAGTATTGAGGGCCAGGGGAGGGAAATGGAGGCTGATGAGATCGCATCCATCATGCTGTATCTTCAGAAAACCGGGTGCTGCAATATCAATCTTGTGACCCCCAGCCATGTGGTGCCGCATATTTTAAAGGCCTTGAGCATTGCCGCAGACCAAGGGCTG
This sequence comes from uncultured Desulfobacula sp., assembly GCA_964635025.1. Lineage (GTDB taxonomy): Bacteria > Desulfobacterota > Desulfobacteria > Desulfobacterales > Desulfobacteraceae > Desulfobacula. The sequence continues at coordinate 2,770 of CAZWMY010000092.1, forward strand.
AATATTCCGCTGATCTATAATTCTTCAGGTTACGACAGTGTTGAGGCTCTGAAAATCTTAAAGGATGTCGTTGATATCTATATGCCGGATTTTAAATTCTGGGATGCGGACGCAGCAAATTTGTATTGCCATGCCGGGGATTATCCAAAAACCGCAAGAAAAGCCATCATTGAAATGCAGGCTCAGGTGGGGGATCTTGTTCTGGATGCTGCCGGGCTTGCCGTTTCAGGGCTTCTGGTCCGGCATCTGGTCATGCCGGGTCGGATTTCCGACACAGCGCAGATATTGAACTTTTTAAAGAAAGACATCTCTCTTTGCACCCATGTCAATATCATGTCCCAGTACCGGTTCATGGGAAATGCAAAAAAGTATAAAGAGCTGTCTTTGCCGCTATCTTCCGGAGAATTTAAAAAAGCCCGGGACCTGGGCCGGGATCTGGGGCTTAAATTGATCCGCTAAGCTAAAAATCCTGGGGGATTGCCTAATTATGGGCATATGAGCTGTTTCTTGACATCTGCCTGGAAAAATGCAATTCTGCGCTGGAATAATAAGACTCACCATGGACTGGATATAAAAAAAATGAAGCTTTCAACAAAAACCCGATATGGCGCCAGGATACTAATTGAGCTCGCTCTGCAAAAAGATCAGGGGGCGGTTCAGGTCAGCAAGATTGCTTCCCGCCAGAAAATTCCGGTTAAATATCTTGAGCAATTGCTGAGAAAACTGAAACTTGCCGGGATCGTGGCAAGTGTACGAGGCCCAAAAGGCGGGCATATTCTATCTAAAGATCCAAGCCTCATCAGCCTTGGCCAAGTGGTCAGGCTTTTTGAAGGCCAGACCGATCTGGTGGACTGTATCAGTTTTCCTGAAAAATGTGACATGGCTGCGGAATGCCTGGTCCGCAACGCCTGGTATGATGCCACCACCGCTCTTTATGAAAAACTGGACGGAATCAGTATTGCCGACCTCATCGACACCAGTGTGGAAAAAACCTGCAGACCGCCCATTTGTCCCATTGACCCTGATATGCTTTCACAACTGAAATAAGGATAGGATGTCAGGGGCTGCGGCAAATATCTGCCCCATCCCCTGACTATTGAAGAACCTTTTCTTTAGAGTGTCCCCAAAAATTTTTTTATCTGCTGAAGGGTCTCGGAATCGCTTTCCTTTATCATCTTCAGCAGTTTTTCATCATCAGTCAACACCTCATCTTTTGCTTTTGGTTCAGGTGAAACCTGAAGAATTTCACAAATCGTATTGACCAGGACCTCTGGGGTAACTGGCTTTTCAATGGTCCGCTTTGGCTTGAGACCGGAGGTAAAGGCGTTAAACCCTTTGATATCCTCGCTAGCAAATTCATCTCTTGCATGGGCGGTGATCACAATTACCGGCAGCTTTGACCATTTATCATTTTTTCTTAAAGTCCGGATCAGTTCAATCCCTGATTTTCTCGGCATTACCATATCAAGGGTCATCAGATCCGGCAGTTCCTTTTCGATTTTTTCCAGGGCTTCTTGTCCATCAATGGCTGAATCTACCATAAATCCGGCATCCTGAATGCAGGTGGCCAGAAAATTTCTTACATCCGGTTCATCATCCACAACCAGAATCTTTTTTTCAGATGCTTTAACCATAGAATCTTCCCTTTAAATTTTTATATCACTCAGATCAGTTGCTGTTAAGCATCGGGCGAAATCCGTCCCATGGCCTTTGTCAGTTCCATGAGAACCCCGAGTCCCTTGCCGATTTCCGGATTGAATCCGGCAGATGCAAGCCCTAATACGCCAATGCTTTTTGCATTTTCCAGCTCTACTTTACCCGGGATTTGGGATAATTTTTCAAGCAGCTTGATGGCCTTGGGGTCGGATAAGCTTTTTGCCAGACCCATCATGGCGACAAGGCCGTCACCCATGATCTCTATATCTTCCGCAGTGTAGGCGGCAGCCACTTTCCCACGCAGATCGACGGTTGCTTTCACAATCCTGAAAACCCCCTTCTTTTCCAGCTGATCCAGATAGGTGATGAGCTGCGGTACGGTTGATTTCATGAGAGGCTCAAGATCTTTAACGAATTCAATAATATTGGCCATCTGTTTGAGGGTAAAAATAAAATTCTTTGTATTCCTCATGGCTTCTTTGATTAAAGTCAAAAGGTCTTCAAGCTGGAAGCCTGCTTCAACTTCAGTCAACTCTTTGATAAAAAGCGCAGTGGCATGATTACCGATGGGAATCAAATCATTTTTCAGTTCGGCAAATTTTTCACTGGTTTTAATCAAAGGCTGTATCTGCTGCTCAAGCCTCTCCAGTTTTTCCAGAATCAACTCTTCGTTTGTCATTTGAGCCTCCTATTCTGTTTCAACTTTGGGCCAATGTTTTCCGGCCATCGCCATCTGTGGCTCAAGCGGCATATCCTGTCCTGTGAGAAGAAGATTCCAATATACCCATTTAAACATCATTTTTCCCCAGTAATTCATGCTGCTTTCGCCCACAAGATCAAAGGGTCCGATCCCCGGGAACGGGAATTTTCCGGGAAGGGGTTCTGTTTTGTAGTTAAAATCAAACAGGAAGGCCTTATCGTAACCGGAAACAATAAAGCAGGTGGAGTGACCGTCATACAAGGGTTTGGGTTCTTTTCCGTCAATTTCACGAATCAGGTTTTCAACAACAATGTCTGCTTCATAATGGGCAACGGACCCGGCCTTGGAAGTCGGAACATTGGTGGCATCACCGACGACATAGATGTTTTCGTATTTTTCAGCCTTGAGGGTGTGGTGATTGGTCAATACATATCCCATACCATCGCCCATACCTGACGTCTCAACAAATTCGGCACCCAGATTCGGCATGGTGGAGACGAAAAGATCATAATCAATCCTGTCCCCTTTGGCAGATTCAATATATTTCTCTTCCGGATTTACGGTGCTGAGACTGAAATTCGGGGTGACCAGAATATTTTTTTCCTCTGCCGTGGCACTCATGACCCGTGTTGCAATGGGTTTTGTAAAAATACCGGTATTGGGGGTTACAAATTCAATTTCAATATTGTCCCTGTGGCCATTCTTTGCAAAGAACCAGTCTGCCATAAAAATAAACTCCATGGGGACAACCGGACATTTATGGGGCATTTCGGCAATATTGAAAATCATTTTGCCTTTTTCAAAAGATTTAAACCTTTTGTAAAGCGCAACAGCACTTTCCACTGTAAAAAAAGTATGTTCATTGGACTTTGAATCCGGTTTCCAGTTTTCCAGACCTTCCACTTCTTCGGGAACAGGACGGCAGCCGGTGGCAATGATCAGATAATCGTAGTCATAGGTGGCTTTTTTGCACTCAACTGTTCTGTTTTCCGGATCTACGCCCACAACTTCATCCAGCATAAAATCCACTCCAGGCGGAATAAATTCCCGTTTGGGTTTCTGGCAATCCGCTGCTGTATAGATTCCAAAGGGAATAAATAGCCAGCCCGGCTGATAATGATGAATTTCATCATTATCAATGATGGTGATTTTCCAATCACGGCCTAAATGTCTGCGCAATTTTGCTGCGCACATGGTTCCACCGGCACCTGATCCCAGAATTACGATTTTTTTCATTTACCTCTCCTTGTCATGATTAAATATAGGTTAATGGTTTTAAATATGGATACATTTCCAAATTCTTAAGTTAAATAAATATTAATAAATCTGAATTTCCCCAGAGCTTTTTGGTTGTGTCCAGGGACAAATCCGAGAGCGAAACTTTTTCCAGCCGGTTATAAAAGGCTTGTCTGGCTTCATCCCATGCCTCCCGGATCAGGGAATCCTGATACTCTGAATAACCGGAACCTTTCTCATCCTGTTCTGTTTCTTCAGGTGCATTCCCTTTTTCAAAAACACGGATGATCTGCGCCAGAGTTATATTCTGAGGACTTCTGGCAAGACAGTAACCACCGCTGCGGCCCCGCCTGCTGGTCACAAAGCCTGCCTCTTTAAAGGGTCTTATAAGCTGCTCAAGATATTTGAGGGAGGTCTTCTGGCGAGCGGCAATATCGCTCATCTGAATAACCCCGTCCTGCTGATGCATGGCAAGATCAAGCAATATTCTAATCCCAAATCTGATTTGTGTTACAAGCTTCATAAATCCAACTTTGCTGTTGTAATATATATTAATTTAATCTATATCAAATCGGTATGAATTAAAGAAATTCTTCTTGCTTGTCAAGGGGAAATTTCAAACAATAAAAAAAAATTAGCAGCTTGAATCTCATTGATATATGTGATGTACTGATTTTATAATCTATACGAGGTGGCCTGTATGACCGAACCTGCAGAGGATCTTAAGACCTGGATCGAAAATGAATTCTTTCATGCCGTTCCGGTATTTATTGCCGCGCTGGACAGAGAACTTAATATCATTTATGCCAACAAGGCATTTGAAGATAAATTCGGGGGCTGGCAAGGTAAAAAATGTTTTGATGTTTATAAAAAAAAAGAGGATTTCTGCGAGGACTGTTCCAGCAGGTTTGCCTTTTCCAATGCAAAAACCAGTGTGAGCGAGCAGACAGGAATCAGCAAAAACGGCCGTCTGATCCATTATATCAAATATACGGTTCCTGTGACGGACACAAACGGGCAGGTGAATTATCTGGTTGAAATCAGCACGGAAACCACCCGGTTCAAGGAAACGGAAAAAGAATACAAGCTTTTGTTTGAACAGGTCCCCTGTAATATCATTATTATCAACCGGGACTTTAAAATTGTCAGGGCCAATAAAAAAGCCGAAGACATGATCGGCAATCTTCAAGGAGAGTATTGCTATTCAGCGCTGAAAGGCGGAAATAAAAAATGTCTGGAATGCACGGCCAGACAGACCTTTGAAGATGGGCTTCAGCATACCGGACATCATGTCTGGACCCTTACGGACAACACTAGCGTAAATATGCACGTCATCACCATCCTGCTCAAGGGTGAAACTGACCAAGAGGACCGGGTCATGGAAATGGCCGTTGATATCTCCAGAACTGTAAAACTTCAAAACCGGCTGGCAGCGGCACACCATTATCTGGAGTCCATGATCAATACATCCATGGACGGGATTGTGGGCATCAGCCGGAAAGGAAAAGTTGAAGTCTTTAATACGGCGGCCCGAAGCCTTTTCAATATCGACCAGGGGCAGGTTGTTTCCCTTGAGGACATCAATACCATGCTTCCCCAGGGGTTTCTTGCAAAGGTATCGGAAGAACGGGGCCATGTTTACCTGCCTGAAGTTGAATTGAAGAGAAGCAGTGGTGAGAAATTTTTAGGCCGCCTCATCGGAAACAAGCTCAAAGATTCAGACAAAAGGATTGGCATGGCCTTTTCCGTCAAAGACATCAGCCACCTTAAAAAACTAGAGGAAGAAAAAATAGAAGCCGAACGCATGGCCATTGTAGGACAGACCGTGGCCGGGCTGGCCCACGGCATCAAAAACCTGATCAATGCCCTGGACGGCGGCATGTATTTTTTAACATCCGGTATTGGAAACGGGGATATCAAACGGGTTCAAAAAGGAATTGAAACCCTGACGAGAAATATTGAGAGGATCAGGGAATTTTCCAAGGCATTTTTAAATTATGCAAGATTCAGGGACATCACTCCAAAAGAATGCAATCCGGCCGATATCATCAATGAAGTCATGGAATCCTTTACCGTCAGGGCACAAGAGAATCATATCCGTCTTGTTTTTGAGCAGGACCGGAACATGGACCCGGTTTTCCTTGATTATGAAAAAATTCATGAGGCCCTGACAAATCTTGTTGGAAACGCGATTGATGCATTTTCCGGAATGGAAGAGACCCGGCAAAAAGAAATCAAAATCAGATTATTTGAAGAAGAAGGCGCCATTTTTATTGAAGTGGCGGATAATGCCTGCGGTATTGATGAAGAACAGAGAAAACGGATATTTAAAAAATTTTTTACCACCAAGGGACTTGAGGGTACAGGGCTTGGTCTTTTGATGACCAAAAAGATTATCCAGGAGCATGGCGGCAGAATCAGTGTTGCCTCAAGAAAAGGCGAGGGGTCTGTCTTTAGTATCCGGCTTTTAAAAAGAAAGCTCCCAAAGCCTATGGATTAAATTTTTCCAATTGTTTCCTGATTCTTTTGGGAAGTTTTTCTTCAAGATTATTTCTCAAAAATTCCCTGAATTCAAGAAGCACATCTTTTCTGCCTTCAAGAAACCTTTTCTGTTCAGGCCTTTGTTTTTCACTCGTTAACAAGACCATGATCTCATCGAGATGATGGTCTATTTTTTTGTAAAGATCGAGAAGATAAATATATGCCATGAGAATAGTTAACGGTAATATTCCTGGGTATTGAGATCGACCTTGTCGGTCAGATATTGCCGGATATCCTGAAGCTCTTGGAGTCGGCCGGCCAGATAATGATTCCGGTCTGCCTCGTTTTCTGCTTCTGACAGTTTCATGTCCTTTTTGACGGCATCCATCTTTTTGCTGATCCATTCATGAATCTGAACGGAATATTCATGCGCCACTGTTTTTACCTCCGATACGGCCTACGGCCTGATAGGGCTTGTCATCCTATGTTGATCTGTTCAATCTCGCAAGGGCTGTCCATGGCAAAGGAAAAAAATTTTTCAGCCATTTCCTTTTGGCCGGTGGTAAAAAAGCGGATTTCAGGGATTCCAGGGGTTTGTGAGATCAGATCAAAATCCGTGAGAATTCTTCTGGTCTGGGCAGCCACAGCATCGGAAGGGTCGATGATGGCGACCTTGTTCCGCGTTACTTTTTCTATCATTTCCTTTAAAAAGGGATAATGCGTGCACCCCAGCACAAGGGTGTCCACCCCTTTTTCCATCATGGGGACAATGTATTTTTCCAGAAGGCGCCGGGCATCCTCACTGTTCTCTTCACCCTGTTCCACCAGTTCCACGAGGCCATACCCCGGCTGAACAAAAACCTCTATGCCGTTTGCATGTTTTTCATAGGTCTCTTTGAAAAGCCGCCCATTAAATGTGTTTTCCGTGGCCAGAACCCCGATTTTTTTTGTTCGGGTCTTTAATACCGCAGGTTTCAATGCCGGCTCCATCCCGATAAACGGAATTTGATAATCAGACCTGAAACTGTCAATGGCAACGGCTGTAATGGTATTGCAGGCGATTACAATGAGTTTGCAATCTTTTTCAAGAAGAAATTCTATGTTTTTCCGGGCAAGAAAAAGGACCTCCTCCTTTGTTTTTGATCCATACGGGCAGTTGCCGCTGTCGGCCAGATAGGCAATGGATTCAAAGGGCAAAAGTTTTCTGACTTCCTTTAGTACACAAAGACCGCCGACACCGGAGTCATAAATACCGATGGGGTTTTCATGTCTTTTTTTTGCCTGTGTCATGCTTCCTGCTCACTCCCTTTCTGGCCTCAATTTCTGGAGCAATTTGACACGCCCCCTTATTTTTGTCAATTATCAATTTCTGTCGAGGCCCGCATTTCAGGTGGGGACGGTTAAAAAAGTTTTAGAAACCGTCTGATTGACAAAGGTATTAAAAATCTATAATAATTTCATTTCTTTAAACAAAGTAGGCCGATATTTTTAATCAGGCCCGGATAAATATTTAGAGGCGGCACCCATCGAACAGGAACAAAAAACCACTCATATCAAAGCAGATCACGGATATGAAAGCCTGGCCTTGATCCGTAAATGCATTCCCATTCTTGAAAGCCTGGCACAAAATTCCGAACTCCTGGCCGGGTTGTCGGAGCCAGAGCGAATTGCCCTGATCATGGCGGCCGGAAAAATCTCCAGACCGGACAAAAAAGAAATCAAAAAACGGAACAAGGATAAAAAAAGACTGGAGCGGCTGGCGGTAGTGCAAAAAGAGCGCAGCTTCAGGAAAGACACCGGTATCCGCAAAGCCCGGGAAGCAGCCGTGTTTGAGGCGCCAAAACAGATTGCTTTGGATAAGGCCGGGCTCAAGGAAATAGAAGCGGTGAAAAGGTTGGAAAGCCCTCGCAACTGTTATATCTGCAAGGCGGAATTTACAGAGCTCCATCATTTTTATGATGCCCTGTGCCCGGAGTGCGCAGACTTCAATTATAAAAAGCGTTTCCAGACCGCATCTCTCAAAGGGCAGACCGCCCTGATCACGGGATCACGGCTCAAGATCGGGTACCAGGCCACTCTCATGATGCTCCGGGCAGGCGCCAGGGTCATTGCCACCACACGGTTTCCAAAAGATTCTGCCTTGCGGTTTTCTAGGGAAAAGGATTTTTCCGACTGGGGGCACCGGCTTCAGATTTACGGGCTGGATCTTCGCCACATCCCCAGCGTTGAACTTTTCTGCGATCATATCAGGCATACAAACCAACGCCTGGATATTCTTATTAACAATGCGGCCCAGACCGTACGAAGGCCGCCCGGGTTTTATGCCCATCTCATGGAGACGGAAAACCGGGATCCGGCAGATCTGCCTTTGGATGCTCAATCCCTTCTCATTCACTACCAGGATTGTCTGAAAAAGCTCGAATGCGGAGAATCAAACCATGTGGGCCGGGAAAAGGCCCTGCCTGTTACCTGGAACGGTACTGCTCCCGGTGTGGGCTTAAGGATGTCGGCGAAATTGTCCCAGATCCCCTATTCCTATGATCATACCCTGGATGTGCCTGAAGTTTTCCCGGAAGCCAAACTGGATGCCGATCTCCAGCAGGTGGATTTAAGGACGGTGAATTCCTGGCGACTGAAACTGGGGGAGATTCATACGTCTGAAATGCTGGAAATCCAGCTTGTCAATGCCGTGGCCCCCTTTGTGCTGTGCAATCGGATGATGGATCTGATGAAACTCGACTATACCGGACAAAAGCACATTGTCAATGTCTCGGCCATGGAAGGCAAATTCTTGCGGTTTAAAAAAGACAGTCGCCATCCCCACACCAACATGGCCAAGGCTGCCCTGAACATGCTGACGCACACGGCTTCCGGCGACCTGGCCAAATCCGGGATATTCATGAATGCCGTGGATACGGGCTGGGTCACGGATGAAGACCCGGCTGTTCTGGCACGGCAAAAACAGGAGGTCCATGATTTCCAGCCGCCCCTGGATATCGTGGATGGTGCAGCCAGGGTATGTGATCCCTTTTTTCATGGCATTTTGACTGGAAAACACTGGTGCGGAAAATTTTTAAAGGATTATTTCCCCATTGACTGGTAAGTCTTTTGCAATAAAGGAGGAATACAGATGAAAGGCCATATCAACGTTGGCATATTCGGTCTCGGGAATGTGGGAATGGGGGTCGTCCGGCTCCTTGAAAAAAACAGGGCCGACATAGAAAAACGGGTGGGAAAGCCGGTTCAAATTGTCAAAGCCGTGGTTGCAAACCCAAAAAAAGACCGGGGCATGGATCTGTCTTATATGGAGGTGGGCAGTGATCCGGGGCTTATCCTGGATGACCCGCAAATCGATATTGTCCTGGAACTGATCGGCGGACTTGACGATGCAGAAAAAATTATACTGACCGCCCTTAAAAAAGGAAAATCCGTTGTTACCGCCAATAAAGCATTGCTGGCGCAAAAAGGCCGGGTTATTTTCCCGGCTGCCCATGATGCAACAGGCTGTTTTGGTTTCGAAACCAGCGTCGGAACCGCCATCCCCATTATCCGGACCTTAAAAGAAAGTTTTGCCGGAGACAATATCTTAAGCATTTCAGGCATTATCAACGGCACATCCAATTATATTCTCACCCGGATGACCCAGGACCGGCTATCCTTTGAAGATGCCCTGAAAATAGCCCAGGACCTGGGGCTGGCCGAAGCAGATCCGACCCTGGACATCCAGGGAATGGACGCAGCCCACAAACTCATCATCCTCATGAACATTGCATTCAACGGGGTGTTCGATTTTTCAGAACTTTATACAGAAGGGATTTCTACCATCACGGCCGCAGACATCAATTATACAGGGCAGCTTGGATATAGGATCAAACACATGGGCAAGGCTAAAAAAACAGATCAGGGCATAGAAGCCCGGGTTCACCCGGTCCTGTTCAGAAAAGACCATCTGTTGTCCTCTGTAAACGGGGCCTTTAATGCCATTTCCATTCAGGGGGAATTCATGGGACCATCGGTTCTCTACGGGCTCGGAGCCGGGCCAGGGCCTTCGGCGGTGGGGGTGGTGGGCGATCTCATTGAGGCCTGCCGCTACATCCTGACCGGCCGGCAACGGCCGATTTCTCCGTTTTCAGTCTCGCTGGAACACTGGCACCCCATAAAAGCGGTTCCCATGGCAGAAATCAGAACGGAGTACTATCTTCGCTTTCCGGTATTGGATCGCTTAGGCGTTCTTGCCTTTATTTCAAAGATTCTGTCAGAAAACAGGATCAGCATCCGTTCCGTCATCCAGGATGGAAAACCCGGACAAGGTGAATCACCCGTGGATATCATGATTATGACCCATGAGGCCATGGAGGCGGATATTCAAAAAGCCATGAAAGATATCAGCGGGCAATCCTTTATGGCCGGGCAGACACAATTGATCCGCATTGAAACTGTTTAACAGCAAATGTATATAAAAACTAATAAAAGGAATAGGGATTATTATGGGCGGTTTTTTCGGTTGCGCATCAAAAAGGGCATGCAATAAGGATCTTTTTTACGGGACAGATTATCTGTCTCATCTCGGAACCCGGCGCGGGGGGCTTGCAACCCTTGATAAAAAAGAGTTTCACCGGGCGATTCATAACCTTGAAAACGGGTATTTCCGATCAAAATTTGATTCCGATATTTCAAGCCTGACCGGCAATACAGGGATAGGGGTCATCAGCGATACAGATTCCCAACCTATTATCATTCATTCCCATCTGGGTAAATTTGCCGTGGTAACCGTGGGCAAAATTGCAAATCTGGACGAACTGGCAAAGGATGCCTTTTCCCAGAATATCCATTTTGCCGAAACCAGCGGCGGGGATATCAACCCCACGGAAATTGTGGCGGTTCTGATCAGCCAGAAAGGTTCCTTTGCGGAAGGGATATCAAATGCACAGGAAAAAATCAAAGGGTCCTGCTCCATGCTGGTGCTGACGGAAGACGGAATTTTTGCGGCAAGGGATCGCCTCGGAAGAACCCCCATTGTGATTGGAAAACGCAATGATGCCTATGCTGCCAGCTCCGAATCCAGTGCATTTTCAAATCTTGGTTTTGAAGTCGAATATTATGTCGGCCCCAATGAAATCGTCCGGATGACGGCCGAAGGCATTGACCAGGTCCGGCCCCCGGGCAAAGACATGCAGGTCTGTTCTTTTTTATGGGTGTATTATGGATATCCGGCATCTTCCTATGAAGGGATTAACACGGAGCAGGTCCGGTACAGATGCGGGACAGCCCTGGCAAAGAGAGAGACGGAAAAAGCGGATCTGGTGGCCGGCATCCCGGATTCAGGAATCGGTCATGCGGTTGGTTTTGCCAATGAAAGCCATATCCCCTATATGCGGCCCTATGTCAAATACACCCCCACCTGGCCCAGGAGTTTCATGCCCCAGAACCAGGAGATGAGGGATCTGGTGGCCCAGATGAAACTGATCCCCATAAGAGAAATCATCAAGGATAAGCGAATCATTTTCTGTGATGATTCCGTTGTCAGGGGAACCCAGTTAAAGGACAATACAAAAATTCTGTACGAATATGGAGCAAAGGAAGTTCATATGCGGATCGCCTGCCCTTGTCTTATCCACCCCTGCGTCTTCTTGAATTTCTCCACATCGCGCTCCACCCTTGACCTGGCAGGCAGAAAAGCCATCTATGAAATTGAAGGCATGGAAGAGCCGGATCTTACTGGATACGCCGTGGATGGATCATACCAACATTCCGCCATGGTGGCAAAGATCACCGAAAGACTGAACCTTACGAGCCTTCGATACCAGAAACTGGAAGATCTGGTGGCGGCCATCGGCCTGCCTAAAAACAAGCTCTGTACCCATTGCTGGGATGGTTCCAGTTATTTTTAAATTTTAATAAAAAGAAGTTAATGAATGCCTTTATCCCTCTGATATTGCAGGTCTTTTATTCTACGACCGGCCAACCGCCTCTGTCATTACCCAAAATCTTGAAAAAAAGGTTGGCTTGAAAATTTAATGATAAAAATCCAGCAAGTCGTCAAAGCGTTATAGAGGAAAAAATTTCGTGGAATTCATCCGTATCATAGGGGAAGAAATCTGCATCCAGGGTCAGAAACATCAGGCTGATAAACAGAGCACCTGGAAAGGAAGCAAGAGAAATCATTGACAGAATGCTGGAACAGACCGGCTGGGCTGCTCAAGGGGTTGAATCGGCCGATATATTTACAAAAAAAGGGGTTGCTTTACGGGAGTTTCCCCTAAATCCGGGCCCTTTCCGTCAATCCATCCTCAAGAAAGCCTTTTCCGGCAGGCTTGTTCCCCAGCTCAATACGGACGAATTCTCCGCAAATTAATAGAAATAAATCGTTTAGCTATAATAGATATGCTAAAATTCATTGATTGGTTGAATTATAGCATGCAAAATATATCTTGACAGAAAAAAATAGTATATGCTATGCGTAGTTATTCGGATAATAAATGAATAATTACCATTGTGATATATCATGGAAACTTTGACGGGCATAGGAACAAGAGACCGGGAGAGAATGGCGGCTATCATCCGGGGCACAAAAGGCACGGTATCTGTGGGGGATGCGGCAAAGATCTTAAATGTTACTTCCACTGACGCGGCCAAGATGCTTTCCCGATGGGCGAAAAAGGGGTGGATGTCCCGTGTCCGCCAAGGCCTTTATGTATCTGTCCCGCTGGAATCCAGGGCGGCGGATGTGTCCCTTGAAGAACCCTGGCTGATTGCCGGCCGTCTTTTTTCTCCCTGCTATATCGGCGGCTGGAGCGCGGCTGAATATTTTGAGCTGACAGAGCAGATTCTCGGTACAATTGTGGTCATGACAACTCAAAAACCAAGGGACCGCAGGCCTGAGATCAAAGGCACGGGATTTATGCTGCGGACCATTCCTTCCAAAGCCATGTTTGGCCTGAAATCCGTATGGCGGGGCCAGGTTAAAATATTTGTCTCCGATCCGGCCCGGACCCTCCTTGATATGCTGGTTGACCCTTCTTTTGGCGGCGGCATCCGGTCTGTCAAAGATATGCTGGAAAATTATCTGAAATCGGAAAATAAAAATTTGGAACAGTTGATCGAGTATGCTGAGAAGCTCGGAAACGGAGCAGCGTTCAAGCGCCTTGGTTTTTTGCTGGAAAAAATTGCCCCGGATGAAACCAAAGCATTGGAAGATTGCCGCAAACGGCTGACAGCCGGAAATGCCAGGCTTGACCTGAAATTAAACAACAACAGACTCATCACCCGGTGGCGGCTGTGGGTTCCTGAAAACTGGAAGGAGGCTGCTCCCCGTGATTGACAAGTCTGAAATCATGGAGTTTTCAAGAAAATTCAAACTCAGACCCAATGTGATTGAAAAAGACTATGTGCTGGGCTGGGTGCTGGCCGGCATATTCAATCCTGCCGGGACAGGCTCGCACTGGATTTTCAAGGGCGGGACCTGTTTGAAGAAATGCTGGTATGATACCCACAGGTTTTCTGAAGACCTTGATTTTACACTCACAGAACCAACGCACCTGAATCAGGAAGGTCTTGTCAACAGGTTCAGGGGTATTTCCCAGGGTAATCGCAAGTAACTTTGCCATAGGAAGCTCTGGCTTGAGCGAATATT
>CAZWMY010000093.1:0-16306 GCA_964635025.1 uncultured Desulfobacula sp.
ATATGCCCAAACCTGCTTTCTATAAAGTAAAAGAAGCCAGGAAGGATTTTGATATCAAGGGAAATGAAATCATCAAAACCGTTGACCCGGTCCGGCAAACCCTGGATAAATATGAGGCCCGGCTGACCCTCATGGAAAAAGATAGGGAAAATGCCTATGGGTCTATCACGGAAAAGCTTCTGGAAATGGGCCGGACCCAGAATCATCTTTCCATTGAGACCGGAAATCTTGTCAAAGCCTTGAGAGTTCCCCATGTCCGGGGCCGTTGGGGGGAAATGACCCTGAAACGGGTGGCAGAGCTTGCCGGGATGAGCGAATACTGTGATTTTGAAGAACAGCTTGCTTCAGGCGGGGGAAAGGGGTCTATCCGGCCGGATATGGTGATTACCTTGCCGGGAAACCGCAAGATCATTGTGGATGCAAAAGTGCCGCTCATGGCTTATCTGGATGCCCTTGAAGCCCGGGATGAAAAGGAGAGGACGGAGCGAATGAAGAATCACGGCCGCCAGGTCATGATGCATATCTCAGGCCTTTCTTCAAAAGAGTATTTTAGGGAAATTACCCCTTCTCCTGAATTTGTGGTGCTCTTTATCCCGGGGGAAAATTTTTTCAGTGCTGCCTTAACCGTTTACCCGGATCTCATTGAAAAAGGCATGGAAAAGGGGGTGATTCTTGCAACCCCCACAACCCTGATCGCGCTTTTAAAAGCGGTTTCCTATTCCTGGAAGCAGGAGAAAAGCCATGAAAATGCCGAAGAAATCAGAAGCCTCGGGATCGAACTTTTTTCAAGGCTTTGCAGTATGACGAATAATATCAACCAGCTGGGCAAAGACATTGAAAAATGTGTGGCAGGGTACAACAGGACTGTGGGGGCCATGGAGACAAGGGTTATGTCCACGGTGAGAAAACTTGAAACCCTGAAGGTTTCCGAAAAAACTCCGGAAGCCCTTCACCCCATTGACCATTTAAAAGCAAAGACCCGGGAGTTTAATAAACAATATGAGGATGGTGAATAAAAAAGATGGTGTTAAAGCATAAAAGACTGATGTGTCTCATCATGATTCTCTGCATTTTTTGCGGTTGCACATCCGCCATCAGAGAAGAAAAAAAAGAAGCAGGCCCTTTAAGAAAACTCAAACCCGGAGAATATCCTGTGTTTTCGGACCAGATGAATTACCAGGGACTTTCGGAGTCTATCGACAACAGCCTGACATATTTTAGAAAAGTGCCTGCAGAACGGCAATATGCTTATGAAAATGAGACTTACACGGCCGCACACATGATCCGGTCTCTGGAGGCTTTCAAGGTCTGTCTTAAAACAGAGGCTTCCGTAAAAGGGGTGAATGAATTGATTAAAGAGCGGTTTTTTGTATATGAAGCAGGCGGAAATGAAAAAAGCGAGGTTCTTTTCACCGGGTATTATGAGCCCACCTATGAAGGCCGGCTGAAAAAAACCCAGGGCTATCCCCATCCGATTTTTTCAAAACCCAATGACCTTCTTGAAATCGATCTGTCTGCTTTTTCAGATCAGTACAAGGGCCATAAGCGTCTGACCGCAAGAGTAAATGAAGGCACAAAAAAAGTGGTGCCCTATTATACCCGAAAGGAAATCAATGCCTTGGAGGATTTCCAGAAACGGGCCGAGCCGGTTGCCTGGCTGAAAAGCCGTGTGGATGCTTTCTTTTTGGAAGTCCAGGGATCAGGAAGAATTGATCTTGGCGGCAGGGAAATATTAAGGGTTCATTATGATACCAGCAACGGCAGGGCATACAGCTCTGTGGGGAAATATTTGATTGATAAAAATGAGATTTCCAAGGAAAACATGTCCATGCAGGCCATCCGGCAGTGGCTGGAGGCTCACCCGGAAAGAACCGATGAAGTTCTGAATTATAACCAGAGTTATGTGTTTTTCAGAAAAGAAATTGACGGGCCTTACGGCAGTCTTGGCGTCAAGGTCACGGCGTTTCGTTCCATCGCCACGGATAACGATGTCTTTCCCAGGGGGGCATTATGTTTTATGCAGACCCAATTGCCGGACAAAGACCGTATGGACCCGCAAAAGGAATGGAACAAATCCTCATTTTTTGTGCTGAACCAGGATACGGGCGGCGCCATCAAAGGCCCGGCCCGGGCAGACCTTTTCTGCGGAAACGGCAATTATGCCGAGTTTACAGCCGGATATATGAAACATTACGGCAGGTTATTGTTTCTTGTTTTAAAACCGGATAAAGAATAAGATTTCTATTCTTTTCCCGGCGCTGAAGCCGGGTAAACCATTTTCCCGGTCATGGAAAGATCATAGCCTCCGTAGGCCTCGGCCGTCTCCTGGATCACTTTCCCTTTGAGAAGTGACAGAAAAAGCTGGATGCCCTGGTCAAAGAATCTGTCTTTATTGATGAGAAGATCAAACCGCTCCCAACAGGCAGGGATAAAATCAAGGCCGAGGATATTGGCGATGGGTCTGATGCCCGGGCCTGCATCAGCCTTATTGTTAAGGATTTCCAGACCCACATCCATATGCCGGGATAAAGTGGACTCATAACCGTTAATGGACTCTCCTTCAATGCCCGATGCTTTCAAAAGATTATCAAACAGTTTTCGGGTTCCTGTCCCAAGCTGCCGGTTGACGATTTTGATGTCTTTGTTGCCAAGATCTTTTACCGACATGATTTTTTTGGGGTTTCCCTTTTGAACGATAAGGCCTTGCTCCCTTAAACAGAAATTGACAACGGCAGGGATCTGGTTCATATCATCTTTTAAAAACGGGAAATTATACTCATCATTGTCTCCGATCAGATGGCTTGAGGCAATATGGCAAAGATTTTGTTTCAACGCCCGGAGTCCGCCAAGAGAACCGGCCATGCCGAACATGGCCATGTGTTTTTCGTGTTTGACATTAAAGGTAGAGATGATTTTATCAAGCAGGAGATCATTGCTGCCGGCTATAAGAACAAGACCGTGATAGGGAGGCAGTTTCGCCGTCTGGGGAAAATTTTCCGTGCCTGCCTCCACCCACTGCCGGACAAGGTTTATGGGGAAAAGCCATTTCCCTGTGACTTTTGATGCCGGCAGGCCTTTTTCCGCGATAAGGGCATACACCATTTTTTCGTTGATATTTAAAAACTTTGCTATTTCCCTGGTTGAATACATTTCCTCCATTAGCGGCCCTCCCTTTGTTTTTTCAACGATGCGCCATATGGTTTAAAAGCGGCATTTAATCATTATGGGGCCTATCATATAAGGGACATAGGTCTTTGTAAAGACCTCGGAGCTTTTAAAAAAAATGCAGCCTGTTCTGCCAGGGTCGGGACAGAACAGGCTGCTGGATAATGCTTGCCAAGGAGATGGGGTTTGTTTTAGTTCAACAATTTCCTTTCATTATCCATGATCGGGCAATCCTTTAATGTGGTAACTGCTTGGGTAGATTTAATATATTTATAGTTATTATTTGTCAATAGATATTTTTTTATTTATTAAATATTTATAAAAAATAACCAAATATTACTAATAATAACAATTCAATTTCCTGTTTGGGAATAACAGACCTGAATACAATATCAGTTCCAGTATTACCGGTCTTTTAAGAACAGGCTGTGATATTCATCTTCAGACATATGCTGTTTGAGTTTTTCATTAACAAACAAATAGATTTCTTCAAGTTCCCGGTCAGACAATCTTGGGATAAGCGTTTTTAAAAACTTATCTTCAGAAAATTTCTGAAGATAGAACATGATGGTTTCCTCATCGGTTTCCCGGTCAAGGCCAAAGGCCCCTAGGCCTTTATATTCATGGATGAAATCGTGGGTGTCTTTTTTCACGCGGGCTACTCCTTTTTTTCAAAGCCTTTTTCGGTTATAAAATGAATGGCGCATGCGGTTCTGTGTTTGCAGTAAATTTTGGGGTCTTTGCAGGCAAGGCATTCCCGGCACAAATAGGTATCATATTTTTCGCATTTGTATGCTGTTTCCCGGGCCGGGTGTTTTTTGCATTTTCCCATTATGTCATCCTCCTTTGCTTTGGATGTAAGATGATTCTTTTATAAATTTTGTCAATTTTTAACCTTCAGGCTAAAAAAAGCCGGGCATCAAAAAGAAAGCCGATTTATTAAACGAAGGTTTACAAGAGGGAAAAAAAAATTTATAATTTTTCAATCATTACCGTTTCTAATCTTTTTTCATTCAGGTTTTAATCAAGGAGCCCTTATGGATTTTAATGATCTCGCGTCACGACTGGGGATCGATGAAGAGGATTTCAAAGAACTTGTCGAACTTTTTGTTACCACCAGTTTTTCAGATATCGAAAAAATCAGAAAAGGTGTTTTAAAAAACAAACCCGCTGATGCTGCGGCAGCATCCCACTCCATCAAAGGAGCAGCCGGAAATCTCGGGTTTGATGAGATTTTTTCCCTTGCCAGAGATATGGAGATGCAGGCAAAGAGCGGCAGCCTTGAAAATTTCGAAGATTATCTCTCTGATCTTGAATCCAGGGTCAACGCCCTTAACCCCTCTGACGGTAAATAAGAAAAGGGCAGGGGTCATGGAACAAAAGCAGCCTTATACCATACTTGTCGTTGATGATAACCGCTTGAACCTGAAACTGATTGAAAAATCACTATCCAAGGAAGGATATAAAATTTTTTGTTCGGATAATGGGCCCGATGCCAGGGCCATCGCCCTGAAAGAAAAACCGGATTTAATCCTCCTGGATATTGAAATGCCGGGCGAAAGCGGGTTTGATGTGATCCGCAAACTAAAAGACAGTGCCCAAACCAATGCGATCCCCGTATTGTTTCTGACAGGTATCAGCGAAGTGGATTCAAAACTGAAAGGATTTGATCTGGGTGCAGTGGATTATATTACAAAACCCTTTCATCCCCTTGAGGTCCTTGCAAGGGTCAGAATCCATCTGAAACTCTCCATTGCCACCAATTCACTCATTGCCGGCCAGGCAAACAAGCTGAGACAATTGACCGAGGCCCAGGTCTCCATGCTGCCGACACCGGCAGATAATCCGGATGCAAGGTTTGGCGTATATTACAAAGCCCTTGAAGAAGCCGGCGGTGATTTTTATGATATCCTGAATATCTCTGAGAACATTAAAGGCTATTTTGTGGCGGATTTTTCCGGTCATGATATCAAAACAAGTTATATGACGGCATCGGTAAAGGCTTTGCTGGCCCAGAACTGCACCCCGGTTTATTCGCCCCTTGAAAGCATCAAGATGATCAATGATGTTCTTGTGGAGATCATGCCGGACGGCAAATATCTCACCGCCTGCTATATGCATCTCAACCGGACCACCCACAAATTGACCATCATCAATGCCGGCCACCCGCCGGTTGTCTGTCTGCCGGTCAAAGGGGAGCCGTTTCTGATCAAAATGGAAGGGGATATCCTGGGCATGTTCAAAGATGCTCATTTCGGGGTTCAGAGTCTTACGGTATCTCCTGGGGATCGATTTTTTATTTATTCGGACGGGCTTGTCGAATCCGCAGAAAAAAAAATTACCTGGGTGAGCGGAGCAGACAGCCTTGTGCCGGCATACCGGGAAGTTGCCGGGGTATCCTATGATAAGGCGCCGGAAGCATTGATTGATCATCTTTTCGGGAAAACAGGCCTGCCTGAGGATGATATTGTTGTCTTATGCGTGGAGGTGTAAGCTCATGCCGATAAAAAGATCAACCTTTGATGTTATCAGGGCACAAGATTGCATCCGGTTCGATTTTTCTTCCACCATGAAAAATATCGATGAGGTCTGTGAAGAGACCATCCACTATCTTCGTTCAATTTTCCCTGAAATTGAAAAACATTTGTTTCCCATCAATCTGGTTATCCGGGAAGGGCTGACCAATGCGGTTCGCCACGGAAATGCCGGTGATCCGGGGAAAAACGTCAAATTTGAGTTGAGCATTATCAACAAAGAAATGATCAAAATGATGATTGAAGATGAAGGCGAGGGATTTGACTGGCGGGAACATAAGACTGGAAATTTTACCGAGGATCAGGATCACGGTCGCGGTATCCCCATCATGGAAACTTATTTCAGCCGGTATTCATATAATGATAAAGGCAATATCCTTTATCTTGAAAAAATTATCGTCTCCTGAACTAACCCCTCCTTCATATAAGTTTAACAACATTCTAATCCGCTAATAAACATACCCTAATAAATCCTGTTTATATTGCAGAAAATTGATAACGGCAATTTAAACAGAGGTATCTGTGACACCCATTTATATATTGATCCTATTGCTCCTGCTCTCCGCAGCAGGGTATTATGTTGGCAAAAAAAAAGCGCTGTCCGTTGCAGATAAAGCCGGTGGAGCCAAAATCCTGCATTCCCGACCGGTTTATTATGGTGTTCTTACATCCCTGTGGTGTGCCGTTCCCGCTCTTCTTATCTTTTCCTTTTGGATGATAGGTGAAACCACAGTCATCACGGATATGGTCATCTCAAAACTTCCGGACTCCGTAAAAACCCTTCAGGCAGACCGCCTGGGCCTGGTCATGAATGATATAAAAAATTTTGTGAACAATAATATGGTTTCCGGCGAAGACAATCCAGACCTTCAGGCTGCTGCAGATTATTACTTGTACCTTCGCTCCATCAGCCACGGCGCTCTTTTTGTTCTCATCATGACCGTCTGCATTGCAGCCGTTTCAATCCTGCAAAACCGTATTCGACAGGAGCTTAGGGCCAGAAACCATGTGGAACGCGTTGTTTTTTATGCTTTGGTAGCCTGTTCCACCCTGGCTATTTTTACGACCATCGGTATTGTCCTCTCGGTTTTATATGAATCCATCCGGTTTTTTAAGATCATTCCTATCCAGGAATTTCTGTTTGGATTGAAATGGAGTCCCCAGATGGCAATCCGTGCGGATCAGGTGGGATCATCCGGTGCTTTCGGCGCCATCCCTGTGTTCACCGGAACCCTTCTGGTTTCAGCCATTGCCATGGCAGTGGCTGTTCCTGTGGGATTGATGTCTGCTATCTATCTTTCCGAATACGCCAACAAAAAATTCCGGGCCTTTGCCAAACCCCTGCTGGAAATTCTGGCAGGGATTCCCACGGTTGTTTACGGATTTTTTGCCGCTCTGGTAGTGGCGCCCGTCATCCGGGATTCCGGGGCTCTTATCGGCCTTGATATATCCAGTGAAAGCGCCCTGGCAGCCGGGCTTGTCATGGGGGTCATGATCATTCCCTTTGTGTCTTCCCTTTCCGATGATGTGATCAATGCTGTTCCACAAGGTTTGCGGGATGGGGCCTTAAGCCTTGGTTCTACCCAGTCCGAAACCATCCGCCATATCGTTATTCCTGCAGCCTTACCCGGAATTGTCGGCGGTGTTCTTCTGGCGGTTTCAAGAGCCATCGGTGAAACCATGATTGTGGTCATGGCTGCCGGGCTTTCCGCCAATATGACCCTTAACCCGTTAAAAACCGTCACCACGGTTACGGTCCAGATCGTGACCCTTCTGGTAGGTGATCAGGAATTTGACAGCCCTAAAACTCTGGCCGCCTTTGCTCTGGGGCTGCTCCTCTTTGTGGTCACGCTGATTCTCAATGTCATAGCCCTTTACGTCGTACGAAAATACAGGGAACAATATGAATAACAACACAAATAACACCAACGGATCTGTCAGGACCATTGATATTGTCAAAAAAGGGTTGGCCCGCCGGTATAGAGCGGAGAAAAGATTCCGGAGAGCGGGGCTTTTTGCCGTCATTTTCAGCCTTCTTTGCCTTTCAGGTCTGTTTGTCAGTATTTTTAGCTCAGGATATACGGCATTTCAACAGACCGCAATCAAGATTGACATCTTCCTTGATCCTTCCCTGCTGAATCCGAACAATCTCGCGGGGGCAGACTTTAACGGGCTTGTGAAAACCTCCTTTTTTAATATGTTTCCGGAAGTCACAAACCGGGGGGAAAAGAAAAAACTTTTTTCCCTTTTAAGTTCCGGAGCCGCCTATAAACTGGCAGATTTAGTTAAAGCCCATCCGGATAAAATCGGCCGGACCATCTCCCTCTGGGTTCCGGCGGATGATGACGTGGACATGCTCATGAAAGGCCATATCAACCGGGATCAGCCCGAAGCAGAGCGAAGGCTGGATGATTTACAGCTTTCCTGGATCAATGTCCTTGAAAAACAGGGAAAAATTGAAAAGCAGTTCAATACAAGTTTTTTTACGGCAGGAGACTCCAGAGAACCCGAGCTTGCCGGTATCTGGGGGGCCACATGTGGTTCTTTTTATACGCTTCTCATCACCCTTTTGCTTTCCTTTCCCATTGGTGTGGCCGCAGCCGTGTATCTGGAAGAATTCGCCCCGAAAAACCGGTTTACGGATATGATTGAAGTCAATATCAACAATCTCGCCGCGGTTCCGTCCATTGTGTTCGGGCTCTTGGGTCTTGCCGTGTTTCTCAATTTTTTCGGCTTGCCCAGATCCTCATCCCTGGCCGGGGGATTGGTTTTGTCCTTAATGACACTACCCACCATAATTATCGCCGGCCGGGCAGCCTTAAAATCCGTTCCGTCGTCCATCAGGGAGGCGGCTCTCGGTGTTGGGGCCTCAAAAACCCAGATGGTTGCCCACCATGTGCTTCCCCTGGCCTTGCCCGGCATGCTGACCGGCACCATTATCGGGATGGCAAGGGCTCTGGGTGAAACCGCTCCCCTTCTGATGATCGGGATGGTTGCCTTTATTGTGGACATACCGGGAGGAATTACAGATCCTTCCACTGTATTGCCCGTACAGATCTTTTTATGGGCAGACAGCCCTGAAAGAGCATTTATGGAAAAAACCTCAGCCGCCATCATGGTGTTGCTGCTGTTTCTCATCGTCATGAATTCAGCGGCTGTTTTTTTAAGAAAAAAATATGAACAAAGATGGTAAATAACCTAAAAACTACAGGAGATAAAATGAAAAAACTATTATTGAACTTACTATCCCTTGTCTTTATCATGGGCGTGGGCCATGTCCATGCCGCCGAATCCAGGGATTATATCTCAATTGTCGGCTCATCCACCGTTTACCCTTTTTCCACGGTTGTGGCTGAAAATTTTGGTAAGGCCACAAAATTCAAGACCCCTAAAATAGAATCCACCGGGTCAGGCGGAGGCCACAAACTTTTTGGTTCGGGTGTTGGTGTTCAATTCCCCGATATCACCAATTCATCCAGGCGGATCAAGAAATCCGAAATTGAAAAAGCGGCTGAAAACGGCATCAAGGAAATTGTTGAAATCAAGATCGGCTACGATGGAATCGTTATGGCCAATTCCAAAAAAGCAGCCCTGATGGATCTGTCGTTAAAAGATATCTTTCTTGCCCTGGCAGCCAAAGTCCCTAACCTGGACGGAACCCCAACCCTGGTGGCAAATCCGTATAAAACCTGGAAAAGCATTAATGCAAAATTACCGGATACGGCCATTGAAGTGCTGGGACCGCCGCCCACATCCGGAACCCGCGATGCCTTTGTTGAGCTTGTCATGGAAGCCGGTGCAAAAAAATTCGAGTTCATTAAAGCCATGGAAAAAGCTGATGAAAAACAATTCAAATCTGTCTGTCAGACCATCCGTGAAGACGGCGTTTATATCGAAGCCGGTGAAAATGATAATCTGATTGTTCAAAAACTGGAAGCCAATCCAAAGGCAGTAGGCATTTTCGGTTTCAGCTTTCTGGATCAGAATACCGATAAACTCCAGGGATCTGCCATTGACGGCATAAAGCCGGTTTTTGATGCCATTGCCGATGGATCTTACCCGGTGTCCCGTCCTCTTTTCTTTTATGTGAAAAAAGTCCATGTGGATCGGATTCCGGGTATCCGTGAATTTTTAAAAGAATTTACCAGCGAAAAAGCATGGGGCCCTGAAGGGTATCTGACCGATAAGGGTCTCATTCCCATGAGCGCTGATGAAAGAAAAAAATACAGAGATATTGCAAACACCATGACGCCGCTTAAGGCTTCGGATTTATAGTCCGGTTTCATACCGGATGGATTTTTTTCCATCTGGTATGTACAATGGCCTTATCAGGATGTATCAATAAAATGAAACAGAACATAAAATTGAGATCATAATGCAGCAAAGCCCTGTCCCTATAAAACGAAAAAACCAATTGGTAGACCGGAATATCAGGGAGACCGTGGGCCTGAGTGAGGCTCAAAATCCCAGGATGCGGTGCCGGAATGTCAGCGTATATTATCATTTCGGTGAAAAAAAGGCCATTAACAATGTGTCCCTGGATATCGGCAAAAATGAAGTGATCGCCATGATCGGTCCTTCCGGCTGCGGGAAATCCACGTTTATCCGCTGTCTGAACCGGATGAACGATACCATAGATGGTTGCCGGGTGGAAGGAAAAATTTTTCTGGATGAAACCGATATCTATGATAAACATATAGATGTGGTGCCTTTGAGGGCCCGGGTCGGAATGGTATTTCAAAAACCCAACCCCTTTCCCAAATCCATTTATGAGAATATCGCCTATGGCCCGAAAATTCACGGGTTGGTTCAGAACCGTCAGGAAACCGATGAACTGGTGGAAAAATCCCTTAAACGGGCAGGGCTCTGGAATGAGGTGAAGGATCGCCTGAATCAGTCGGGAACAGGGCTTTCCGGCGGTCAGCAGCAGCGGCTCTGCATTGCCAGAACCATTGCCGTCAACCCTGAAGTAATCCTTATGGATGAACCCTGTTCCGCTCTGGACCCCATTGCCACTGCCGTGATTGAAGACCTTATCCGTGAACTGAAACAGGAGTATTCCATTGCTATTGTCACCCATTCCATGCAGCAGGCCTCCCGTGTTTCCCAGAGAACCGCATTCTTTCACATGGGCGATCTCATTGAAATCGGCCCTACGGACCAGATTTTTTTGAGCCCGCTGCATCAACTGACCAATGATTATATTACCGGTCGATTCGGCTAAATTTTAAGGTGAATAAAAATCTGATGCAATTGTTGTAGTGTTCTGTTAATAAGAATAATGCGTTGGCAAAAGAAGTTGTGCAACCCCACAGATGAAGGAGAAAAGGATGAGAGGCCACCTGCAAAGAGAAATTGAAAAAATCAAAAAAGAAATCCTCTGTCTTGGCGCCATGGTGGAAGACAGATTCCAACAGGCCATTCATGCGGTTAAAACAAGCGATCTGGCGCTTGCGCAAAAAATAATGGATACGGATTTTGAGATTGACAAAATAGAAATCGAAGTTGAAGAGGAATGCCTCAAGATCCTTGCGCTGCACCAGCCCGTGGCAACGGATCTACGCCTTTTGATCGCCGTGATCAAAATCAACAATGACCTTGAAAGAATTGCAGACTATGCATGCAATATTGCCAAACGGTTTATCATTTCATTTGAAGATTCCCGCCTTTTTAAATATGATTATGCCCCCATGGCGGACCAGGCTGCCAAAATGCTGAGAAAGAGCCTGGATGCCCTGGTCCATATGGATGTGGACATGGCCTATGATGTCCGGGATATGGATGAAGTAGTGAACTCCATGAGAAATGACGCCTATGAGTCCATGAAAAAGGACATACAGGCCCAGCCGGACAAGGTGGGGGGAATCATCAATATGTATCTGATATCAAGGCACCTTGAAAGAATCGGGGATCATACCAAAAATATTGCCGAAGAAGTCATTTACCTCATCGAAGGCGAGATTGTGAGACACCGGTAATATCATGACAAAAGAAACCATCCTGATCGTTGATGATGAAGAAGACATTATTGAACTCATCAGATTTAATCTGAAAACGGAAGGATATTCCATACTCACGGCCCAGACAGGCGAAGAGGCCATTAAAATAGCAAAACAGTCCGGACCCGATCTCATGGTTCTGGATCTCATGCTGCCCGGAATGGACGGGTTTGAAGTGACCCGTTATCTGAGAAGCAATGAAAATACCCATGATATGCCCATTGTCATTTTAACGGCAAAGGGGGAGGAGTCTGATATCATCACAGGTCTTGAGCTGGGGGCCAATGATTATATTTCAAAACCTTTCAGCCCAAAGGTTCTGACGGCAAGGATCAGGGCCATTCTCCGGCGCCGCAGGAAAGAATTTGAAACCCGGCCTGAAAAGGTGAGACAGGAAGGAGAGCTGATCATTGACCGGACCCGGCATATGGTCAGCCTTGAAGGTACTGCCCTGGATCTGACCCTTTCAGAATTTGAGCTCCTGGCTTTTCTGGCTGAGAAAAAAGGATGGGTGTTTACAAGGGGACAAATTGTGGATGCCATCCGGGGTGAGAATTATGCCGTGACAGAGAGAAGCATTGATGTGGTGATTGTGGGATTACGCAAAAAGCTCAAACATTATGCCGAGGTGATTGAAACCGTCAGAGGCGTCGGCTACAGATTTAAAGAATAAAAACCATGAATAAAAAAACAAAGCTCATTCGTCAGATTTTTCCGGCCTTTCTGGTGATTATCGCCCTTTCCCTTTCTGCCGTGGCGTCTTATTCAACCAGCTATTTTAAAACTTTTTTTCTTGAGAATTCTCAAAAAGAACTCATGATCCGGGCAAAATTGCTGCACAACAAATTTGCAGAGATCCTTGAGGCAGGCCCTCAGAATATTCAATATATTGATGCCCAGTGCAAAGACATCGGGAACAAGACAGGAACAAGGGTCACGGTCATTCTTCCTTCGGGCGTGGTGATCGGTGATTCCTTTGGTGAGACAAGCCTCATGGAAAACCATGTGACCCGGCCGGAAATCGTATCTGCCCTGAAGGGAAAAGAGGGGATATCCAGAAGATACAGTTCCACCCTTGATCAAAACATGATGTATATTGCTCTGCCTGTGATCAAAGATGAAAATTTGATCGCCATTGTCAGGACTTCTTTTTCCGTGTCCATCATTGACGAGGAAGTCGGAGCGGTCCGGAACAGTATATTTCTGGCCATGCTGGCGACTGTTGTTGCTGCCGGCTTGGTAAGCCTCTATATAGCCCGGAGGATAACACGGCCCATCGAGGAAATGAAAAAAGGCGCAGCAGAATTTGCCAAGGGAAATCTCAGCAAAAGAATGCCGGCGCCCGATTCTGAAGAATTATCCGAGCTTGCCGTGACCATGAATCAGATGGCGGAAGGGTTGGATGAGAAGATTAAAGCCTTTGAAAACCGGAGCCGGGAGCTGGAAGCAATTCACACCAGTATGCAGGAAGGTGTTATTGCCATTGATAAGCACCAGCGGATCATCACCATTAATGCGGCGGCTGCAAAGATTTTCGGTTTTGCCGCCGAGGCCCTTAAAAACCGGTATATCCTTGAGGCAGCAAGAAATGTGGGGTTTCAGAAATTCATCCGGAAAGCCCTGGAAACTCATGAACCGGTAGAGGATGATATCCTGATTCCGGGAGATGAAGATCTGATTTTAAACATCCATTCCTCGGTGCTTTACGACAACCTGAACAGGCGCATCGGCACCCTGATTATTTTCCATGATATCAGCCGGATCAAACGTCTTGAAAAAATGCAGAAAGAATTTGTCGCCAATGTATCCCATGAGCTGAAAACTCCTTTGACATCCTTACAGGGGTTTATTGAAACCCTTCAGACCATGCTTTCAGAAAATAACACAGAAGAGGCGGGCAAATTTTTAACCATCATTGAAAAAAACGTCAGCCGAATGGTTGCTTTGATCAATGATCTTCTTTCTCTTTCAAGACTTGAGCGGCTTGAAGGAACCCATATCCGGTTTGAGTCCCACAATCTGGCAGATCTGATTAGCCGGGCGGTCAACTCCTGCGAAAACGGCATCAAGGCAAAACATATTGATTTGCATATGGATTGCCAAAAGGATCTGACCGTCATGGTGGATCCCCTTCTTATGGAGCAGGCCGTCTTTAATCTTGTGGACAATGCCGTCAAATACAGTACACAAAACACGGCCATTGCCATACGTGCGGAGAAAAAGGATGCGTTTATTGATGTCATTGTCCAGGACAATGGCTGCGGAATTGATAAGGAACACCAAACCCAGATATTTAACCGCTTCTACCGGGTGGACAAGTCCAGGAGCAGAAGCGAAGGCGGAACAGGACTCGGCCTTGCCATTGTCAAGCATATTGTCCAGTTTCATCGCGGGAAAATTGATGTTCAGAGCACAAAAGGCCAGGGGGCCACATTCAGAATCCGAATTCCTGCGTGACGGCCGGTTCAGCTTTTTCTTTGAATCACATGAATGGCGGTTGCTTTAAAAGATGCAAACACTTCATCCCCTGGTTTTAGCAGGAGTGAAGAAACCGAATGATGGGTCACATAAGACACCATGGGAAACCCGCAGTCCAGGCTGAGTTTATGATACAGCCCCAGGGGAATGATCTTGTCGATCCTGCCCTTAACAGTATTTCGGACACTGGTTTCGCCGGTGGGTGCGGTTTTGGTAATAAATACATTTTCAGGCCGGATGCAGAGAGTAACCTGGGTTTCCGGCAGAATATCCCCCACAGCCTCAATTTCTTTTCCGGATACGGAAATGATCACTGATCCGTTCCGGCTCTCTTTGACTTTCCCCTGTAAAATGGATTCAACTCCGACTAAAGACGCCACAAATTCATTTACGGGATGGTTCATGATCTCGCCGACATCTCCGATCTGGATCATCCTGCCATCGGCCATCACACCCAGGCGGGTTGCCAGCCGCAAGGCCTCGACCCGGTCATGGGTGACAAAAACGGTGGTGATTTTTGTTTCCTTCAGCACCTTTTCCAGGTCTTCCATCATGGCTTCCCGGATAATGGGGTCAAGGGCGGAAAAAGGTTCATCCAGGAACAGAACCTCGGGCTGGGTTGCAAAGGCCCGTGCAATGCTGGTTCTTCTTGCTTCGCCGCCGGAAAGGGTTCTGGCCGAACGATCCCTGAGATGCAATATGCCGAACCGGTCAAGGGTTTGAATTACAATCGGCTCCATCTGTTTTTTGTTCATTCCCCGAATGTTGAGACCGCTTGCCACATTTTTATAGACCGTTGTATTGAACAGGAGCGGCTCCTGAAGAATCATGGCAAGCCTGCGACGATAGGAAAGAAGAGAAATGTCGTCTCCCACCTTTTTCCCCCTGAACCGGATTTTTCCTTGTGACGGTTTCACAAGAGCGGCCAGGGTTTGAAGAAGCGTGCTTTTTCCGGCGCCGTTGGGGCCGATCAGGAAAAAGACCTCGCTTTCGGCAATGGAAAGGGAAGGGATGGAAAGGACAGGGATACCCCCCCGGATAACCTCCAGGTTTTTGACCTCAAGCACGGGCGGGTTCATCTTCGCCTTTCTTTTTGCTGGATTTGGGTCAGGATCAGATTGATGAGATAGGCCAGAAGCATCAGGATAATGGAAAGTGAAATGGCCACATCAAAATTGCCTTTGCCGGTTTCCATGACGGTAGCGGTTGTCAGGACCCGTGAATACCCTTTGATATTGCCGCCCACCATAATGGAGGCGCCAACCTCCGATATAACGCCGCCAAAACCGGCCATGACCGCTGCCAGAAGGGAAAGCTTGGCTTCCTTCACCAGGATCAGAATCATCTGAAACCGGGTGGCACCAAGAGCCAGGATCTGGGTCCTGAGCTTGACCGGAAGCTGCTGAATGGCAGCAAGGGAAATGCCTGTGACAATAGGTGTGGCAATGACCGCCTGGGCCAGGATCATGGCGCCCGGTGTGTAAAGAAGCCCCAGAAAACCGAGCGGCCCGTTTCTCCAGAGGCTGATGGTTACAAAAAGTCCGACCACTACCGGCGGCAGGGCCATGCCGGTATTGATCAGGCTGATCGCAAATCTACGGCCCGGGAATTGGGTGAGCGCAACGGTTGCGCCCACCGATATTCCTAAGACAAGACTGATCAGCGTGGCTAATCCGGAAATTTGAAGGGAAAGAAACGTAATCCCCATCACTTCAGGGTCAAACGTAAAAAGAAGCAAAAAAGCCTTTTTTATCCCTTCAAGAATCAAGTCCATTTATTTGCCCAAATCCTCAACTTTTTTACCCGCATCCGGGAAAAACAGGGGGGCACCAAATTTATCCACCCCATAGGTTTTTATAACATCCTGGGTTTCTTTTGCAATCATGAAATCGGCAAATGCCTTGGCTCCGGCTTTGTTCACCTTAGGCCATTTTTCAGGATTAACATCAATAACATGATAGACATTCAAAAGGATACCGTCTCCCTCAACAAGGATATCAAGCGATAGGCTTTTTTTTGTAGACAGGTAAGTTCCTCTGTCGGCCAGGGCATAGCCTTTTTTTTCAGAAGCGACACTCAGGGTCTGGCCCATGCCGAGACCAGTCTGCTGATACCATTTTTCACCTTCGT
>CAZWMY010000094.1:0-16278 GCA_964635025.1 uncultured Desulfobacula sp.
TGACCCTATGACCTGACCCTGTTTTTGGCCGTCAAACTGTTCAGTCCTGAAAAGATGGCGGTAGGTGAGCTTGATCGTGTTAAAACTGAGGGCATATCCTGCTGAAATATCAGCTACCAGCGATTTTTTATCAATGCTTGGACTGGATTCAAAGGTATTCCCGTCCAGAAATATATCCCGGCCCACGGCTTCTATCTGGGAACTCAAAAATATATGTGAGCCGAAGTTTTTCCAATCAGATGTTGAATTCTCAATGACCGGGGCGCTGATCCCGGCACCGGCATGGATGATATCCGAACCGAAATCCAGCGGTATATTATGACCGAACCGGATCTCTCCACCGGCAAACCCGGATATTCTCACATTCCCAAGGGTCAGGCCGGAATGGGAGACGAGGTCATATTCCAGGAAATCGAAAAATTCAGATTTGTAGAGCCGCCATTTGCGCTGCCAGGACAGGCCGAGGGCTGGCTCGTTATGAAGCTGATGCGCCCATCCTTTTGCCGTGGGGATATCCCGGAGCTCATGGACCTTATTCTGTGAGAATTCGGATTTGGCTGCAGGACCGACCACGCCCAGGGTGATTTCAAGGGTGTCGAGGATGGTTTTTGTTTTGCTGTGAAGGGCAAGGCCGCCATAAAGATATCCGGCATAGGGCCGGTCGTTTTCAATCAGGGTGGCGACCTGAATATCCGAGGGGGTAAAAATCTGCTGACCCAGGATAATGCCGACATTATGGGTACTGTCCGGATCACCGGAAAACGGAATGGCCTGGATAATGGGAAATGCCCATTCCGGGAGGCGGACATCATCTTTGTATCGTTTCAGGTCATTGGAAAGCCAGGTGATCTGAACGGCATTGGTATAATATTTATCGGTGTCCCCGAAAAGATCGTTTTCAAAAAATATTTGAAAGGTCTGAAGCTCGGAAGGGCTTTTTGCCATGCCATAATCCGGAAAAAATAAAATAAGAATTACAAAGAAAACAGGAATGGTCGGGTTAAATATCTTCAAAAGTCACTCCAATCTAAAGGAAAAGACTTGTACACTATTTTTTAAAATAGATAAAGATGAATTTTAAAAAATAATGCTAAAGCCTTGATGCCAGGACTGCTGCCCCTATGGCCCCGTTTTCCTGGGAAAGAGACCCGATGATAAGTTTGAGCCCCAGGCGGGTTTCCAGGGCTGATACCATGCCTTTGTTTTTTGCCACCCCTCCGGTCATCATGACAGGTTCCTTGATTTTAATTTTTGCCGCCAGAATCGCCACCCGGGCGGCGGCAGATTCATGGATGCCGGCAATGATATTTTCTCTTTTTTCCTGCCGGGCAATCATGGAGATGACTTCGGATTCCGCAAACACCGTGCAGATACTGCTGATTTTTGAAGGTTGCTCTGCCTTCAGGCTGAAATCGCCCATCTGGTCGAGATCCACTTCCAGGGCCCGGGCCATGACCTCCAGAAATCTTCCCGTGCCTGCCGCACATTTGTCATTCATAGCAAAATTTTCTACCCGGCCCTGGCTGTCAAGGAGGATGGCCTTGCTGTCCTGGCCGCCCACATCAATGATGCCGCGAATGTCGGGATTCAGAAAATGGGCGCCCGTGCCGTGGCAGAGGATTTCTGTCATGGCCTTGTCTGCAAAATCAATGCTGGCGCGGCCATAACCTGTGGCCACAATGGCAGCGATGTCTGTTCTTGAAACCCCTGTTTTTTCAAGAAGGGCTTCAAAGACCCGGGTGCCGGCGTTCAGATGGTTGTAACCTGTGGGTATGACAAGGGTGTCCAAAAGAATCCCATCCTTTATCAGTGCTGCCTTGGCCGTAATGGAGCCGATGTCGATGCCGGCGTAGATCATACGGCAGTGGACCCGCCGTCCACCATCAAGGTCTGGCCGGTGATAAAGGAAGACCCTTCAGATGCAAGAAATAACACCGGTTTGACCACATCCTCGATCTCCGCAATCCGCCCCATGGGGATGGATTTGGTGATATGGCTGAGCAATTCTGCATTGGACCAGAACGGTTCTGAAAATTGGGTTCTCACCATGGCCGGTGCCACGGCATTGACCTGGATATTGAAGGGCGCCAGTTCCGATGCCAGAACCTTTGTCAACATTTCGATCCCGGCCTTGGCAATCCCGTAAATCCCCATGCCGGGCGAGGCTTTGGTGGCGGCAATGGATGAAATGGTAATGATTTTGCCCTGGTTTTTGGTTCGCATCATGGCTGCGGCTTTCCGGGACACAAAAAAAGTGCCGCTCAGATTGGTATCCATGATTTTCTGCCACAGGCCCGGATCAAGATCGGCAATACCGGGTGTGATCAGGTTCATGCCCACATTGTTGATCAGGATATCGAGCTTTCCGTAAGTTTTTTCAATGGTTTCAAAAAGCTGATCCACATCTTCGGGTTTTCCGATATGGGCTGCCACAGCCATAAGGCTTTCAGGATGAGAAAGGGCCATTTTCGCCTTTTCAAGGGAATCTGTTTTTCGTCCGCAGATAATGACCTTTGCATTCTCGGCAAGCAGCGATTTTGCAATCTCAAAGCCAATGCCCCGGCTGCCGCCGGTCACAAGACAGATTTTCCCGTCAAGATCAAATTTCATATCAGCTCCTTCTTTGTTTGATGATTTCCATAAAGGCATCAATCCGTGTTTCCACCTGAGACTCGGAAAAATTTCTCGGGTCTGTCATGTCTGCTTCAATCATGAGAACCGGGATGCCTGCTTTTTCCCTCACGATCTTCATGATATCCATCTGGCCAAAGGAATAGGGCTTGCAGGACCGGTTGGAATGCATGACAAAACCATCCACATCATAAAATTTTATCATGTCCAAAACTCCTTCGGCCATTTCATCAACCCCGATGTTGAGATAAATCCGTGTATAGGCTTCAGCCATGGAATCCAAAAAATTATTTTCATCAATATATTTAATGGTCCCGCACCAGGCAGAGGTATAAGTGTCTGCCACAAGACAGGCATGGTGGTCTGAAAATTTTTTCGACAGCCATTTCAGCTGATACCAGACCGGCAGATTGTCCCAGAGAAGTCTGTATTTTTCTTCCGGAACACTGCTGATGCCGTCTTTTATCCGCTGTTCCATTTCTTCGATCAATTCTTTATAAAAGTCAACTGCGATTCTTGTACCCCGTAAGGTCACAATAAGGGCTAAAAAGAAAAAAGCATCAAAGGCGGACATGGGGGAAGGTTTGTGGGCCGTGGTATTCAAAACCTTTTGCCACAGACGCTGGCCTTCAAGGGAGAGCTTTCCCACCTCGGTCATCCGGTCATGATCCAGTTTTTTTTTGGTGGTTGTTTCAAGAAAGGCAATATATTCATCTACCTGGGTTCTGACATATCTGGCAATTTCCGGTGAATAGCCGGTATGGCAGATGGGCGTGTCCAGGATAAACAAGGGGACATTGTAAAACCTTGCCTGGATCTCATACCATTTTAAAACCGTGCCGCAGATATTGTTGCAGCAGATGAGCATATCCGGTTTCGGCAGCCCGCCGATGGGTCCGCCTTTGACCACGGAGCAGGCGATATCGGCTCTGGCATAGGGGCACAAATCCGAACTGTAGCCCATATCTTCAGCCTTGGCGCAGAGATCTTCCCCCATTTTGGCCGAACCGATCATGGCGCCGTGATTTTCCGGGTACACCGGGATGATGTCCATGGCCACAAGAGGCTCCACAGGCCCGCCGGATGTGATCCAGGCCACAGGCTTGTTGTTCTGTGCGGCGCTCAGAGCCTCAAGATAATAAGTGGTCATGAGATCCCGCATTTTTTTTGCAGATTTTATTTTTAGGGTTTGATCTGGTTTTTCAGACATTTGAAAATCCTTTTTATATCATGTGTATAAATGTTTCAATCCTTGTCATGAACTGGGAAAGGCTCTGCTGCTGGTCATCCATTTCAAAGGCCATGCTTTTTATGCCCTTTTTATCCAGGGCTTCCTTAAGATAGGGATAATCAAAGGTATGGGGGTCGCAGAATTTTAAAAAAAGAAAAACTACGCCGTTGGCCTTGTTTTTTTCCACAAGGGAAATAAGGTTTTCGGCCCGGGTGGTCAGACCCGAGTGTTTTGCCGGGCAGGTTACCCGGTCTAAATACCTTGCGGCAATGGCAGATAAGGGCGAGTTATCCTCTTCCACCAGACCTTCAAACCAGCGGGAACCGGTGCAAAGATCATCCCCCACAATGACGCCGCCCGCGGCTTCAACGCTATCAAAAATATCCGGCGTGTCACAGACAGATCCGGAAAGGATGAGGCGTTTGCCTTTCTTAACTGAGGCGTTCATTTTTTCAAGATGACTCACAATCCGGGGTAAATGCCCGGCCACTTCTTTTCTATCCATGATCATGGACCCTTTTACAAGCGTATAAAGATCCCTGGCACTGATAATACCGGGGTTTTTGGAATTCAGATCATATATGGTTGTAAGGCTTTTGCGGATCTGATTGAATATGGAGATGGAGGCATTCAGATCCGAGTCTGTAATTTCATTACCGGTTGCAGTTTCAAGATCCTTTTTAAACCGGGAAAGCACATCTTTCATATAGAATCTTGCACTTCCGGTATTGAGTTTTGCCGGCAGGACCACATCGGCAAAAAACGGATATTTTCCGTTCATGCGCCAGATATCGCTGAGCCGCTGCATGGAGTCGCAGGTATGGGGGAAAACCGTGCCGAAAAGATAATCCAGTTTTCCTGACAGGCTGTCTTCCAGGATTCCCCGGACAAGCGAACAGCAATAGGACTGGAGGTGGTTTTCAGCCAGGATAATTTCGGATTTGGAGGAAAAAAGCCGCATGGGATGAAAGCCTGCAGCATGGATGATCTCTTCGGGTGCATAGGAACAAAGATATCCCATGATTTTCCGGTCGGTCCTCTGTATGTTTAAAGCCGTGTCCTGGATATGGCTGACGGCTTCATGAAAAACTTCAATTTCCCTCATTTTATCTGTCTCCTGTGTATTCACCCTTTTTGCGAAGGGTTTCAATTTCCTGATCCTGAAGGGTTTTATAGGCGATTTTTCCCACCAGGGTGGTGGGAAGGGTTTCTCTGAATTCAATGGCTCTTGGGCAGCTCCATTTGATCAGCTCTTTTTTGCAATGGGCGATCAATTCTTTTTCCTTGTCAGGGCTGGCGCTGATGCCGGGTTTCAGCACCACAAAGGCTTTGACCCGTTCCACCTGGTCCATGTCCGGCACACCGATCACACAGGCATCCGACACGTCCGGGTGTTTGTAAAGGATTTCCTCCACCTGGGCCGGGTAGACATTCATGCCGGAGGATTTGATCATCCGTTTTTGCCTGAGTTTGAAATAAAAAAATCCATCTTTATCCCGGCTTGCAATATCCCCGGTGTGCAGCCAGAGTTTTCCATCCTCATGGATTTTCAATACCTCATCGGTTTCCTCTTTTTTGTTCAGATACCCTTTCATCACGGCTGGACCGGACAGGCAAAGCTCCCCGTCCTCGCCGATTGCTGCTTCATTTGCGGAATGCATATAAACGATTTTGGCATCCATATCTGGAAATGGGATTCCGACACTGCCTTCCCTGAAATGATCCAGAGGGGTGGCCATGATGGCGGTCACGGCTTCGGTGAGGCCGTAGCCTTCCAGAAGCTTGACACTGCCGCCCTGTTTTTTGACAAGCCGCTCAAAC
The DNA here is from genome assembly GCA_964635025.1 of uncultured Desulfobacula sp. Lineage (GTDB taxonomy): Bacteria > Desulfobacterota > Desulfobacteria > Desulfobacterales > Desulfobacteraceae > Desulfobacula. Next base: position 5,684 of record CAZWMY010000094.1, read on the forward strand.
TCATTTTTGACTGTGGTCGGCAGGGTATCAGCCCCGCAAAAGGCGGCTTTAATGCACGAAAGATCGGCATTCTGAAAATCCTTGTTTTTGTTCAGGGCTGCATAAAGGGTAGGAACACCGATAATGAAATTGGGTTTTTTGGTTTTGATGAGCTTTGCCACGATTTCCGGGGTGAACTGCGGCACCAGGATGCTTTTCCCGCCACCCATGAAAGCGGCATTCACGCAGACCCCCAGCCCGAATCCATGGAATATGGGTAGGATGGCCAGGATTGAATCATGTTCTGAAAGATTGCCCCAGGCCGCCACCATCATTCCTTCTGAAATAAAATTCATGTTGGAAAGGAGGATACCTTTGGGTTTACCCGTGGTTCCGCCGCTGTAAAGGATCACGGCAGTATCCTCTGAAGACATGGCCGCTTTAGGAGCCTTTGGAAAAGAGCGGCTCATCAGCTGATCCCAGAAAAAAATGTGTTTTTGGTCAGGCACCTTTGGAATCTTTCTTCCCTTGGTCAGCCAGAATCCGAAATTTTTAACAGGGGAGAGATAATCCCCGATTTTTGCAAGGATAAGGGTTTTGCATGCAGTGTTCTTCATGGCCCGGTCAAATTTGGTATAAAACGCATCCAGGGTCAGGGCCATGGAGGAATTGGAGATTTGAAGATAAAATTCAATTTCCGCTTCTGTTGACAAGGGATGGATCATGGAAGCCACGGCGCCGATTTTGTTGGCCGCATAAAAACAGATGATGCCCTGGGGGGTGGTGGGCATGGAAATGGTGAGGGTGTCTCCTGTCTTCAATCCGAGATGGGCCAGGGCATCGGCACATCGTGAAATCTGATCCTCAAATGCCTTGTATGTGCAAAGGGTTCCCATGAAATCCCAGGCGATTTTATCCGGCACCCGGTTAACAGACCTCAAAAGAGATTCATACATGGTGACTTCCGGGTAGTCGATGGACCGGGGAATGTTGGAATAGAATTTATGCCATGGTTTTTCCGGCAGCATAATTTTGCCTCCATAAAAACAGTTCGTGTCTGCCGGTTCTTATACCGAACGATGGTCGATATGTCAACCGGTGCTTGATTGAATTTTTTTTCTATGGTACTTTTAAAAAAAATATAAATAAAAGGCAGAGGCATGGTGATGACAAAAGATACATTGAGCAAACTAAAAGAGCAGGAACGGGAACTGCGTCAAACTCTCATTATTGAAGCCGCCCGAAACGTATTTGGCGAAAAAACCTATGATCAGGTCAGTATGGCTGAAATCGCAAAGGCCGCCGGTATTGCCAAATCCTCCATTTATACCTATTTCAACAGCCAGGAAGAATTATATGCCAGGATCGTCTATCTGGACGCCTGCACGTTTATCCGGGAGCTGAATCAGAAAATTCAAAAAAAAGATGCAGATGTCATTAAAACCACAATTGATTATTTTTTAGACTATTATATTGAAAAACAATCCCAGTGGAAAATGATCACTCATTTTGCCCTTCACGGCAATAAAGAAATGGAGTCTGTTGATAAACTCAATGAAATCGGCCGCGGACTCATGGATGCGTTTGAAATGGTATTTGTCCTGGCCGGGTGCAAAACAGAGACCCGGCTTTTATCCCATACGCTTTTCTCATGTCTTTCCGGTATCTTGATCGCCTTTAGAAATTATCCGGGAAGACCCGAACATCAGTGTATCGCCCATATGAAAAAAATCAGTGCCCAGGTTGAAGCTATGATAAAAGCCTATATGACAGAACAAAAGGAGCGGGTGCCGGAATAAAGGTTTTATTTGCATTTTTTAAATTATTCCTTATACTTGGATAATAAATTCGAAAACTTAAAGGAGGTCCCATGAGTTTAAGAATCAATACCAACCCAGACTCTGCTTTTTCCACCTACCAGTTGCAGAAAAGCAGGCAATATTTGTCTGACTCGCTTTCACATCTTTCTACCGGTAAAAAAATAAACAAAGCATCCGACGATGCTGCCGGCATGTCCATCGCCAATGAATTGATAAGCCAATCCAATGGGTTTGCTCAGGCCATTAAAAACGCAAACGATGCTATTTCCATTGCCCAGGTGGCCGATGGTGCCCTGGGCCAGGCAACCGATATCATCCAGGATATCCGGGTAAAGGCTATCCAGGCCGCAAGTGCCGCCCAATCGCCTGAAAGCCGGCAAGCCATCCAGGCTGATATTTCAAAAAATCTGGAATCCTTAAAGAGTATTTCCGACACCACTTCTTTTAATGGGCAGAAATTATTGTCCGGGACATTTACCGGAAAAGAGTTTCAGGTCGGGGCCGTTTCAGGGGAAACCATTGAGATTTCACTGGGTTCCTTGGACCCGGCAAAAATCTCCGATGCTGTATCCGGCACATTGGCCGATATCAACGTCACCACCCCAGAAGGCGCCCAGGCCGCCATTGACATGTCGGATGCCGCACTGGATTACGTTGGTACTCAGCAGTCACAGGTGGGTTCTGCCATGAATCAGCTCGATTCCACCATCAACAATCTTTCCAATTCCCGGATCAATATCCTTTCCGCGGCATCCGGGATTCAGGATCTTGATTATGTCGAGGCATCCATGAACCTGAACAAAATGAAGGCCTTGTCAAAGGCTCAGGCCTTTGCACAGACTGAGGCCAATGCAAGTACCAAAAAAATCATTGATATTTTTGGATAATGTTCAGAATCCTTCTTAGCGGTTCGGCTGCACCCCAGAGGAGTTGATCGCCCACTGAAAAAGCCGTAAGATACTCATCGCCCAGAGCCATTTTTCGGATGCGGCCCACAGGAACCGTCAACGTGCCGGTTACGGCTGCCGGTGTCAGATGCCGGAGGGTATCTTCCTTGGTGTTGGGAACGACCTTGACCCATTCATTGTTTTGTGCCAGCATGGCTTCAATTTCATTTAAAGGCACATTTTTCTTCAGTTTGATCGTAAAGGCCTGGCTGTGACATCTCATGGCACCGATCCTTACGCATTGACCGTCAATGGGAATGGGACTGCCGGTTCTTCCGATGATTTTATTGGTTTCTACAAGGCCTTTCCATTCTTCTCGGGTCTGGCCGTTTTCCATGGCCCGGTCAATCCAGGGGATCAGGCTTGCGGCAAGGGGTGCCCCAAAATTGGTGACCGGCAGGGCACCGGACCGGACTGTTTCTATGACGGTTCTGTCCAGATCGAGAATGGCAAAAGCCGGGCTTTCAAAAACCGGGGAGGCTTTCTGGCCGATGACCTGCATCTGTCTGACCAGTTCTTCCATGTTTTTGGCACCGGCACCGGAAGCAGCCTGGTAGGTCATGGAGGTCAGCCATTCCACAAGGTCGTTCTGAAAAAGGCCGCCAAGGGCCATGAGCATGAGGGATACGGTGCAATTGCCGCCGATATAGTTTTTAATCCCGTCGGATAAGGCATTGTCAATGACCTTGCGGTTGACCGGGTCCAGAACAATGATACTTTTGTTATCCATTCTCAGGGTGGACGCCGCATCAATCCAGTATCCGGGCCAGTTTTTTTCGGCCAGCTTAGGCCGGACGGCTTCTGTGTAAGACCCGCCCTGGCAGGTCAGGATGATATCCATGTCCATGAGGCTGTCGATGTCATAGGCATCAATCAGCGGAGAGGTTTTTACCCCTACATCCGGGGCTTTTTGCCCGACCTGGGAGGTGGTGAAAAATACCGGTGTAAATCCTTTAAAATCTTTTTCAGTGATCATCCGCTCCATGAGAACCGACCCGACCATACCCCGCCAACCAATAATTCCGACCTTTTTCATTTTTGTCCTCTCCTTTCTCAATCTTTAATGGATCGATAATTTAAAACATAATTTAAAGGTAAAGATAATTTTCATACCTTTTTTTATTCAAAGATACCAGGGGTTCTTAAAAATAATTTTAAAATTTTTCAGGGCTAAAAAAAAATGAAGCATTGCCAGGGTGCCGGATATGATTTGAATTTCTGATGATTTTCCTATACAAAAGCATCATGCTGACCCGATTCACGCAAAATGCATTGGATATTATCAAACACATTCCCGAAGGCAGGGTGCTGACCTATGGGCGAGCTGCCGCACTGGCAGGAAAACCCGGCGGTGCGAGGCAGGTATCACGGATTTTGCATTCAATGTCAAAAAAGTATAATCTCCCCTGGCACAGGGTGGTCAATTCAATGGGCAGAATTTCACTTTTACCGTCCAGGGGCCAAGAACTTCAAAAGGCGCTGCTTGAATCCGAAGGAGTGAGATTTTCAAAAAATGGGACCCTTGATTTGACTATCTATATGTGGCGCCATCCTCTTTTTGATTCTCAACAGGCAGAAGAGTTTTTTTAATCAGGGATTCTGTTTTTCATGGCTTTTTCCAGGTTTTTCATTTTGGGGCCCCCCTTTGTCCACATCCTGCAGGAATCAATAAGGAAATGCTTTTCTTCAAAATGCTCAAAATCTTTGGGCGCATGAGAATACTCTTTTCGTTTATGGGTCAGCCATCCATGGACGATTTCCTGGCCCATGGTCAGAATAAGCTGGAAAAGATGGGTGCATCCGGCCTTCCCCCCCATGATGTGGCGGAGATTTTTTGAAAAACCGGACCTGATCTTAAGGCCCTTGAGCTTTTCAACAGTATCCAGGGTTGTGCGGCATTGGGGCAAGGGAACATGGATCATGTCTGCCTCAGCATCCTCTATCCGGAGGGGATCGGGTTTTATCAGAAGAATGATTTCCATGTGGTGGATGATGCCGGGTTCCATAACAGCGCCTGTTACATCAAAGACGGCTGTTTTTCTCTGATCCTTCAGGACTCCGTGAACAATGATGCCGGAATCAGAAAAAGGATGGGTGGCAAGGGTGATATCCCGTGTGTGTATGGCGGTTTTGTTTTTAATAAAGTGTTTGAGCATGATATTTTTATTTAAACTTTTTTCTCCGTAAATGTAAACACTGAAGAACCGGAGATTTTTTCTTGACATGCATTCTTTGAACCATTACCGTCCATCATTTATCATGGGAGAAGGAAAGGATGCTGACCAAAGAAAATATTTTAAAACCGGTTGTTTTGCTGACCGTCAGTGCGGTTGTTATCAGTTTTTCAAGCATACTTGTAAAATTATCCCATGTCCCGCCGATCGTCTCTGCCTTTTACCGGGTGTGTTTCGGGAGTTTTTTTTTGATCCTTGCCTGTATGGCTGGAAAAGAATTTAAAAAAAGATCCCTGAAAAATAATTTTTTGGCTGTTTTATGCGGTATTTTTTTTGCCTTTGACCTCTGGGCATGGCATTCAAGCATTCAGTATATTGGCCCTGGGCTTGCCACCATACTGGCCAACTGCCAGGTATTTGTTCTGTCTTTTGTCGGGTTTCTTGTATTCAAGGAAAAGATCAGTTTTAAATTTGTTCTGTCCTTGCCCATGGCCTTTGCAGGTCTTTTTATGATTATCGGGCTGGATTTTCAAAAGCTGAGCCCTCAGTATCGCTTGGGAATATTACTCGCCTTTGCCACAGCGGCATTTTATAGTATGTTTCTCCTGCTGTTGCGTAAAATCCAGTCTGATAAAAACGATTTTTCCCTGTTTTATTATCTCATGCTGTTATCGGTTTCCTGTTCCGTGTTCCTGGGCGGTGAAATTTATCTGTCCGGCGCTTCTTTTGCCATCCCGGATCTTTCAACCTTTCTGGCGCTGCTCTGTCTCGGGTTATTTATCCAGACCATAGCCTGGGTTGCGATTTCCAATTCTTTGCCAAAGGTCAGGGCCTCCCATGCCGGGTTGATTCTTCTTATGCAGCCGGCGCTTTCTTTTGTCTGGGATGTTGTCTTTTTTAACCGGCAGACAGGGATATTGGCCTGGACCGGAGTTTTTATCGTGCTTTTAGCCATATACCTTGGCATGATCGGAAAGGCGAAATCAAGGTAAGACAAAATCAGCGGGATGATTTGTCGATATCAATGATTTTACCCTGGGGCATATCTTTTGTTTTGTAGTCGGCTATGTTCAAAAGTTTGCGGGTCAGCTCTCCCATGCGGTCGATCTGCTCCTTGATCAGGCGGGCCCGTTTCAAAAGGGTTTCCTTATCAATATCATCCATCTGCAGAATTTGTGAATTGCCCATGACCATCTGCAAAGGCTGATTTAATTCATGACAGACGGCACGGGCCATTTCAAGCACGCCTTCCAGTTTTTCCCGGCGAAGCAGTTCATTTTCAACTTTCAGCCGTTTTTGAACCTGTAAATCCAGAATAAAAATAAAAATCAGGGTTCCGATAACCCCGGCAAGCCAGACGGAAATGTAAATGAAAATGAAAGTTTTAAAATTTTGGCTTTCAACGGCAAGGTGCGGGTCCATGGGCACATTAACACTGATGCCTCCCCTGATATCCTCTTCTTTATACCCTTGTTTTGCATGGCAGGACAGACATCCTTTTTCCGTAATCAAAGGACGCATCAGGCGCATATATGTTTTTCCGTTGACGCTTTCAACGGAACTGCTTTCATTTTTCCCCTGTTCAAATTGTTTCAGCGCATTGGCTTCCCATTCATCAGGCTTATTTTCCGGCCGGATGGGGTTGAGACTGGTGATATGACCCACATACCCGAATTTTTCAAAGGCAAGTTCATTGGCTTGCCGGGTCATGAAGGCCGGGTTGATTTTGGTCAATTGAATTCCGGAAGGAGTTTCTATATCGCGTTCTTTGATTTCAAGATAGGGGTTGGGACGGGTTTTGTCTGTAACCCGTGCATAAACCCCTCCGTGCTCGGCATTCCAGCTTCTGAAAATGACATGGCCCTGGAAAGCGGTTCTTGCTTCAATCCGAGCTGCTTCCAGGGCACTAGAATGCATGACGTGATGATGCCAGTAAAGGGAGAAGCCGATAAAGACCGACCAAATCAATATCACACCCACGCCAAAATACCAAAGGAGCCTGACCCTGAATTTTTTATCGGATTTATTCTTGTCCACGTGTGTATTTTGCCTTTCGCTCTTTTAAAAAGCAATAAAAAGCTCGTGTCACGAGAATTCAGCAAGTTTATGGAAAAGGGAAAAAACAGGTCACAACTGTCATGCCGTTGCATTCCGGACCGGGTATTTTTTGACAGGCATCTATGGAACCGGGGCAGGCATCCTCATTTTCCGGGATTCTTTTACATCTTGCGGAAGTCATGGAAATCTTGAAATTAAACCGTTCTGAGAATATTTTCATCCTTAACAGATCAGCCCCCTTTCCACCGGCATTAAAATCATAGGGCCTTTTTGAAGAATAATTCATGATGTCCCGGGTGGAGAAAAACCCTTCGAAAATTCTTTTCTGAGCTTCTTCTGTCAGTCCGATTCCATGGTCTTTTACAATGAATTGCATGCCTTTGCCTTTTTGATTGACAAGGATCTCTATTTTCCCTCCGTCCGGTGTGTTCTCAAAGGCATTTCGTATCAACCCGTCAATGGTTTTTCTCAAGGGTTCGGATGGGATGCGGATCGGGGAAGCGGCTTTCAGACGGCTGATCAGCTGGATATTCCGATGGGCTATATCAGGCTTTATAGCTTCAATTCGTTTTTCAACAAATTGGCTTAAGAAGATATCTTCATAAACCACATCCGGCATATTGAAAATCTCATCAATTTTCTGCCCGACTTTTTCAATGACGCCTTTTTCCCCTGTTTCTTCGGCAATCAGAGACTCAAATTCATCTTTGCATTGCATCAGGATAAGAGAAAAAAGCTGGCGGTGAAAAATTTCCTTTTTTTGAACAATATCATAGACTTCATCTTCAATCCCGACAATCCGGTCAAGGTTTCTTTTTATCCTGTCCATGGTCGGCTTCCAGGTTTCTTCAGGCAATTCCGATAATTTATTTGAAATAATTTTAAAAGAGCTTAACAGAATTGCCACAGGGGTTTTCAATTCATGGGACAAATGGCTGATCATTTTATCCTTTGCACTGTTCAGGCCTGTCACCTCTTCATAAGCTTTGCGTAATTCCCTTGATACACGGGCATTTTCAATGGAAAGGGCTACGGTTGCCGCAATGGTATTCAGGGTTTCCAGATCGGTTTGATCAAAATCCCCGGTTTTTTTATTGTCAGCTGCCAGAATCCCGATAATCTTGTCTTTGGTGCGCAAAGGAACCAGAAGAACATTTCTGACCTTGTATCCGATTTTCCGGTCACGCGATTCATATTTTTGCCCTTCTGAAAGGCTGTTCATGATAATGGGCTTGCCGGTTTTGACAACCTCACCCGATATAAGTTCATCCACAGGAAATCTTGAGTTGTCGATCCGTTCACGGGTTGCAGGATCATCATGGGCAGCGCTTAAAAAATAAAATTCCTTTTGAGATTCATCCAAAAGAATGACATTGGCGCTTTCCGTCTCCAGGAGGTTTTTAATTTCGGTGTTGATAAAAAACAGAAGCTTTCTTAAATCCGGGTACTGGGGCAGCATCTGGCTGATCCGGGTCATGGCCTCCCGGTTCCGGTTGGTTCGTTTTTCCATGGTCACATCGCGGATGACAATGATCATCCCGCCGGGATTACTGGACTTGCTTCTCTCAATACCCACCCGGAGCAGAACATCCAGCAGTCTGCCGTCCTTTGTCAGCCGTTTGGTGTAAAATTGCAGGGTATTCTTTTTTATGGGCAGATGTTTGATCTTGTTCTTCAATTCATCGGAAAGGGCTTTGGGAACATACTCATCCCCTTTTTTCCCCTTAAATTCATTCAAGGTCCATCCAAAGGTCTCGGTAAATGCAGGGTTAAGATAGGTAATATAACCTTCAGGGTCCCGGACAAGGATAGGGTAGGGCAAAAATCTCAGAAACCGTTTGTAATTTCTCCTGGCTGTCCGGGTAATCTGAAAAGCTTCTCTTGTCCTGCCGGTAAGCTTTTCAAGCTCTTTAATCTTTAGTATCAGTTCTTCGTATGTGGGGGGCATGTCAAAATCAGAGGGCATCTAAACCTATTATGTTAAAATTATGGATACCTCTGATTATCAATTGCCGGTGAAGCTGTAAAGAAAAAACATGACGTGTTCCTTGCCGGCCTGTTGCATCATTGTTGTTTTATTTTTTTTTACATAAAACAATCAGGCCCAAAAGGATGCTCATGATGATTAATGAAAGAACCCCGTGGAGCATAGAAAAATAGGGCAGGAATCCGGCCATGGCAGGCCTGATCCATACTATCATTCCGCTGACCAGAAGGAATATCCCTGATCCCCATAATATTTTTTGGCAACCCGCAGAGCTGATCTGTTTTTGAATCAGATAAAAACAAAAAATCAGAAAGGCCGTTATAAAGATGATGCCAAAAACAGGCGGGGCTGTTACGAGGGTTTGATACAGGGATATAAAGAGGCCCATCTCCTTTACCAGGAAAAAATGCCCTAAAATGAGCAGTATAAAAAGAATGATCCATTGCGCAAAATGTACAAGGCCTGCAGCACCCGGAAAAGTTCCGGATGAAAAAGATTTCAGCACCCCGGTCATAAACAGGATAAAGACGGCTGCAATAAAAACCGGGGAAATTGCCTTAAGGTAAATACTGAAAAACTCATTCCATGTTTGAACCGACGATGGCATATCCAGAAATTGGGCCATGGATACCGTAATGGGTTTACCGTTATTGCCGAAATAATCCGTCACCACAAGACCGTTAAACATATGGGAGTCTTTTGAATGACAGTCTTTGCAACCGCCTGACCCAATAGCCTTCTCCACCGGCGACACATTGTGGCTGACGGAAAAATAGGGAAGCTTTTTCACCCAGGTATTGTCATCTTCAATGGTCAAAGACCCATTGCCGGTAAGAGAATAGATGCGGCCGCCGGTATGAAATTGCGGGGCAATGACGGTGAACCGTTTATTGCCATCAAGGGTCAGGGCGAGAGCGGAAAGCATGAGTGCAATGTCTTCGGGTTTGTGAAAATCATACTCTGGTTTTCGTTCACTCATTTTGTCCTTGCACTGGTGATAGGCTTTTTCCACTTCCGAGAGGAAAAGCGGGGTGTAGATACCGGTTTCCTCTTTATTGGTAAAAAGGGTGTTGAGCATGGGATTGACGGGCGTGATGCGGGGAATCTTGTCCTTGTCTTTATCCCGGACCACATAGGTAGGCTTCCAGGGTCTTTCATCGCCAAAGGCTTTGGTATCGGCCTGGCCGTGTTTTCCAAAACTGCCGGTATTCAGAAACATGGCACCCACGGCGCTGCGCTTCAGTTCCGGGATATGGCAGGCCTCACAGGAAAGCTTATGGAGATGGTCCTGCCGGATTCCCCGGTGTTTCATCCTTGTGGCCCCCTTATACCCTTCTGTATGGCAATCCCGGCAGGATCGCATGGTATTGTCAAGGTCGTCCGCCACTTTTCCGTCCATGGCATTTCCCTTGGCAAAATTGTGGCTGATGTCTCCGGGATGGCAGTCGATACAGGTGAGCCCGGCCAATTGGTGGACATCCGGATTAAGCGGGTCTCCCCAGGAATTTCCCCTTTTGCCGAGATCAATGGAAGCATGGCAGGTGAGACAATTTTTAGCCTCTGGTTTAAAGACCATGTCCGGCATATAAAAACTGCCGTCGTCATTAAAAAGGCGTTTGTTGTAAACCAC
>CAZWMY010000095.1:0-16276 GCA_964635025.1 uncultured Desulfobacula sp.
ATTCCATTATGACGGTAATAGAAAAAATACCTCATCCGGGCAAACGATGGTTTCTTACGGAAGGCTCATTGAATTCATTGACCGAAGACCGTCTTAAAAGAATGGAAAAGGCCGGATGTCTGTGTGTTATCCCGGGAATTGAGTCCTGGAGTGCCTATTCAAAAAAAGCAGGCGTAAGCAGCCGGGCATCGGCCGGAGAAAAATTAAATGACATTGTTGACCGGTTTGATCTGATTCATCGCCACATCCCCGTCATCCAGGCCAATCTGATGTTCGGCCTGGATACGGATGAAGGCGAGGACCCGGTTGTTTTAAACAAGGCATTTATCAGCAGAACTCCCTATGTATCGCATTCTTTAAATATCCCTGCCCCTTTTGGCGGAACCCCTATGTTTGAAAGATATCTTGAGGAGTCGCGGATCCTTACAGCATTGCCCTTCACCTTTTATTGCAAGCCCTATCTTGCGACAACAGTCAAACATTACAGTCCTGTTGACTTCTATGAAAAGCTGATTGATATTTTCACCCACATGACCTCCTGGAGGGCTCAGTACCGGGCGGTCCGGTCAACGGAAAGCCTGGTGTTCAAGGCGTATTTTCCCATCAGAAATTTCAGCCTCAGGCGTATGATCCAGGACATGCGGCAGATCCTCCTTCTTTTAAAAACCGACCGGTCTTTCAGGTCGTTTCATGAAGGAGAGTCCCACATCCTGCCGGAATATTATCACCGGAAATATGAAGCCTTTCTGGGTCAGTACAAAGGCCTTGTTTCGCGGGAAGAAAGATGCCCGGTATTGGCTCCCCCAACCCCGGCCCAACAAATATTAAAGGCGGTCTGATGCAGTCTTTGGTTTTTTTTCTTACAAAAAAGGGAGTGGGGGTGACCAGCCCTCCGGAAAAGAAGCTGTGATCTGGTCAGTTTCAATCCACGCTCCCGCGGGGGGAGCGACTCCAGAAAATTTATTATCAGTTGAAGATAATGCGTTTCAATCCACGGGCAGCGACAACGGCCGGGCCGACAACTGGCAGCGGCCGACCGTGCTGGAGATCGGCGCGGTGATTGAAAGGCTCAAGGCTAAATTCAAACCGGAAACCACCATCCTTGCGGGTCATTCCGGGGGGGCTGCCATTTCAGCGATATTGATGGGAATGCAGCCTGATCTGGCAGATGCAGCCGTCCTGATCGGCTGCCCCTGCGATATGGTGGAATGGCGGAAGGGACGGGGCAGGGCCCCCTGGAAAAGCGAAGATCCGCTCAAATGGGCCAGCCAGGTGAAACAGACTGCCAGGATCATTGCCCTGACCGGCAGCGGGGACGACACCACTGCTCCGGGGCTGTCAAAAACCTATATCGGGAAATTGCAAGAGCGCGGCGTCAAGGCTGAATTCCGGCTGGTTCCGGATGCAGGGCATATGGATGTGCTTCAATCACAGGCCATCACGGATGCCCTTGCCGAGCTGCTGCGATATTGCCCGGCAGGGCAATATCCATTTTTTCCTGAATTTTGAAAGGGGGAGATTAATAATGATATCGGAGCTGTGCTATCAGGATCGCATCGTTTTCAATTTTATAGACGACCCGGTGTTCGTGGTCTATCCTTCTTGACCAGTATCCGGCAAGATTGTGTTTTAGGGGTTCGGGTTTTCCAATGCCTTCATATTTGTTTCGCAGGATATCTTTTATAAGGATGTTGATGCGGTTCAGATTTTTTCTGTCGGTATTCTGCCAGTACAAATAATCTTCCCAGGCATTTTCAGAAAATATCAGCTTCATTCTGTAAGTTCTCTTGCTTTACCCTGTCCTTTGGTCAGCTCTTCAATTGAGTCCATCAATCGTTTGGCGTTTTTGGGGCTTTGAAGAAGATAGGCGGTTTCATTCAGCGCTTCATAATCTTGAAGAGACAAAAGCACCACGGCTTCGTTATTTTTCCGGGTGATGATCACCGGATCATGATCATCACATACTTGTTTTATGGTTCCGGCAAGGTTGTTTCTTGCAGATGTATAGGTAATGGCGCGCATGGGGTTCCTCCAGATGATTGATTTATATGTACAATATATTGCACAGGTCAAAAACTGTCAACGGAAAATAATTCTTGACAGGAATGGATTGTACACCGTATACGGTATACGAGTTGGCAGACTTATAAATGTTATATTTATGAATGGAGAACGTTATGGAACCCTGCAGGATTTGCACCGTCATATCTGCTCTCAAGGCAACTGCTCTCCCGCTTCTGCTCTTTTGGCCCGCCCTGAATGCAGTCTGACCGTTGTTCGTGATGTAACCGGCAATTGATCGTCAAAAAAAATTTGCATTAATTCAAATTTAAGGATTGAAAAATGAAAGAAGAGTTTTTATTAGGAAACGGCGCCATTGCCATCGGGCTTCTGGAAGCCGGCTGCCAGATCATGACCTCGTATCCCGGAACCCCGTCCAGTGAGATCCTTCCTGAAGTGGTCCGGTTTTCCAAAGCCAACAAATTGAATACCAGCATTGAATGGTCCATCAATGAAAAGGTTGCTTTTGACAATGCTTTTGCAGGCGCCATCTCAGGCAAACGGGCTGCCTGCTGCATGAAAATGGTGGGGCTCAATGTAGCTGCCGACTCCTTCATGTCTGCCGCTTACATCGGCAATATCGGCGGGCTGGTTATTATTTCCTGTGATGACCCCGGCCCCCATTCCTCCCAGACGGAACAGGATTCAAGACTCATGGCAAGGCTGGCCAAAGTACCGGTGCTTGATCCGGGCAGCCCGGAAGAAGCAAGAGAGATGATCAAATTCGCCTTTGAACTGTCTGAAGAATTCCAGGTGCCGGTGCTGGTTCGGCCCGCCATCCGGGTCTGTCATGCCCGCCAGAACATCCGGTATGGCAAGCTGGAAAGCAATATGACAAAGGCTGATTTCAAAAAAGAACCCACCCGGTGGGCATCCACCCCGAAATTCAAGATCATGCAGCACAAGGCCCTGAATGAAAAACATGTGAAAATCAGTGAAAAATTCAATACCCTGTCTGCCTTTAACAGCCATACCCTGGGCAGAAAAAAATCCCATGCATTCGGCGTGATCACCGGCGGGGTTCCCTCCAGCGTGGTCAAGGATCTTTTTGAAGAATACGGCAGAAAGGACATCCCTGTGCTGAAACTCGGGGCGCCTTATCCTTTCCCGGAAAAACTGGCCGACAAATTCATGGCTGCCTGCGACAAGGTACTGGTCATCGAAGAGACGGACACGGTCATTGAATATATGCTGAGAGACAAAACAAAAACCCTGGGAAGATTCTCCGGCCATGTGCCCATGGAAGGCGAACTGGTTCCTGAAAAAATAGAAGTCATTTTAAACAAGGCCCTGACAGACTGCAAACAAAAACCCTTATCCGATTTTGACGGCGGCAAAGAAGCCTTTGCTCTTGTTGGAGAGCTGGGTCTTCCGCTTCGCAAACCCACCCTTTGTCCTGGCTGTCCGCATCGGGCATCTTTTTATTCCATTCGAAAGGCCATGCCCAAAGCCATCTTCCCCTCCGACATCGGGTGCTATACCCTGGGCAGCAATCTTGGCGTCGTGGACACAGTTCTGGACATGGGCGCCGGTATCACCATGGCATCGGGTTTCTATAATGCCTATATCCAGGATGGGGTGCAAAAACCCATTGTGGCCACCATGGGCGACTCCACTTTCTTTCATTCCGGCACCACAGCACTTATCAATGCGGTTTACAATGATTCAAGGTTTGTCCTGGTCCTCCTTGATAACGGCATCACCGCCATGACCGGCATGCAGCCCGCCATTACCCAGGGAGTGCGGGTGGATGGCCGGAAAGGCAATGCTGTTTCCCTTGAAACCATTGTGGAAGGATGCGGGATCAAATACATGAAAATCGTGGACCCCTTTGATACAAAAAACATGATCAAGGTCATCAAGGATGCTGCCAAATATGTGAATGACCCGGACGGCGGCATTGCCGTCATCATTTCCCGCCATCCCTGTGTGATCGGGTTCAAAGATGCGGCCATCCCTGAAAAAATCTGCGTCGATGTTTCCGATGAATGCAACGACTGCGGCTTCTGCCGTCAGAGATTTGAATGCCCTGCCCTGGTCCGGAATGATGAAACCCAAAAAACCGAAATCAACAAAGTGCTTTGTGCCGAGTGTGGCGTCTGTATTCAGATCTGCCCGCAACATGCCATTGAAAAAGCCTGAAACCTATAGGAGACAAATCATATGAAAACCATCAATTATGTATTAAGCGGTCTCGGCGGACAGGGGATTCTTTTTATGACCAAAGTCCTGGCCACGGCGGCGTTAAATAAAGGCTACAATATCCTGGGCGCAGAAACCCATGGCATGGCGCAACGCGGCGGTTCCGTCGTATCCCATTTAAGAATCGGGGATGCAGGCTCGAGCCTTGTCCGGGCCGGGGCAGCTGATTTTCTCATTTCCATGGATGAATCCGAAGCCTACCGGTACCTGCCTTATTTGAAAAAAGGCGGGCAACTCTTTGCCAATGCCAAGTCCAAATCTTTTCCGGACAAACGGGTGGCAGCCTATTTAAAGAAAAATAAAATTACAGCCTTTGCCATGGAAGCTTCTAAAAAAGCCATGGACCTCGGGTCTCCCAAATCCACCAACCTTGCCATGGTGGCCTTTTATGCCGCCTTTGAAATGGGACCCCTCAATGCCGATGATTTAAGAGCCACGGTGGACAACATGAGCCCGGGCAAGGTGAAAGAAATCAACCTGAAAATTTTTGATGCCTGCTATGAGGTGGGTAAAAAGACGGCAAAGGCCCGCTGATAAATCTTTTACAATCGGCCGGGATTTTTTCTTGACAAAAATTCAGTGTATACGGTATACAGTATACACTGAACCAAAAACATAAGGATACGATTTATCCTTTCATATATGGAGGTCAAATGGAACTATTTAAAAAACTTACCGTACTTTCTTTGGAACAGGCAACCGTCGCCCCTTATCTCACCTACCGTCTGGCCCAGGACGGGATGAATGTCATCCGCTTGGAACACCCGGTATTCGGAGACCCCAACCGGCACATCGGCAGCAATGTCCTGAACGAAGAACGCATGAATTCGTATTTTCTGTGCATCAATTCCGGCAAAAAGGCTCTGACCCTGAACATGGCGGATCAAAAGGGCCGGGACATCTTTTATGAACTTTTGACAAAACTCAATGTGGATATCTTTGTCACCAACCAATTGCCCAAGAATTATGAAAAGCTTGGCTGCGCCTATGATATCATGAAAAAAGTCAAACCGGATATCATCTGGCTCGGTCTCACCGGGTTTGGCCCGGATTCCAATGAAGGCGCTTATGACCCCATTCTCCAGGCCCGGTCCGGCCTCATGGAGCTCACGGGTGAAGCTGGCGGCGATCCCCAGGTCCTCGGCATCCCGCTGCCGGACATGGGCACCAGCGAACACGGGTACGGGCTTTTGATGAAAGCTCTCTTTAAACGGGCCGTCACCGGCGAAGGCACCCGCATTGATTTGTCCATGTTTGAGTCCACGGTATCCTGGCTCACGGTTCCCATTGCCCTGACCAAAAGCTTTGGTGCCAAAATCTCCCGCCGCGGCAACACCCATGAATTTTTCTGTCCCGTGTCTGTGTACAAAACCAAGGACGGGTTTGTGTACCTGGCCGTGGGCAATGACCGCCAGTGGGAATCCATGGTGGCGCAAGATATGTTCAAATCGCTTGCAAAAGAAGAATACAAGAAAAACAAGGGCAGAATCGCCGATGTCAATAACCTGAACAAGGCCATTACCGCCATCACGGAAAAACACACCTCGGAAGAGCTGATCAAGCTTTTTACCTCCATCACCGTGCCCATCTCCAGTATCAAGAAAGTGGAAGAAGTCATCCAAGATCCTTTGGTGGCAAAACGGATTCTGTCTTCCAAAGACCCAAAAACCGGCACAGAGGTGACCCTTGCGCCGCCGCCAAACATGACGCCCTTTCTTGAGAAAAATGACCGCAAACTCTCTTTTCCGCCGCGGTTCGGGCAAGAGAACAAAGCCATCTACGGTGACATTCTTGGATATAGTGATGCCTCTTTGGCTGAATTTAAAGAAAAAGGGATCATCTAAATGAAACTGAACAACAGTTTTAAAGAAAGAAAATCTCTGGGTCAGGATGTGTTTGAATACCTGAAAAACTCCATCATTGACCAGACCATTGAACCCGGCTCAAGGCTTGTGGAAAGCAAGATTGCGGAAATGCTGGGCATCAGCCGGACACCGCTCAGAGAAGCCCTGCACAAGCTTGAAAGAGAAGAATGGATTGAAAAAACGCCCTCCGGCGGATTCCAGGTGGTGAACCTGACCCGGCAGGACATTGAAGAAACCTTTGGCGTCCGCAGCGCGCTCGAGGCTTATGCAGCCCGTCTTGCTGCCGAAAACTACCGGGAAAAGGATCTTATTCCTCTTGAAAAAAAGATGCTGGAATACCAGAAATGCCTGGAGAAAAAAGCCAATGAAAAGCTTCAGACCATTAACACGGAATTTCATGATCTTCTTTATGCCTTGAGCCGCAACCCAAAGCTCGTAAAAATGATCAACCAGCTTCGGGCTCAGATTTCACGGTTCAGGCAGATTATCTTAAAACAGGATGAATATGCCCATGAAAGCAACGAAGACCATGTCAGAATGCTGGACGCCATCAAAAAAAGAGATGGGGACATGGTTGAAAAACTCGTCCGGGAGCATCTGATTAAAGGCAAACATGCGGTTTTGAGCCAGCTTCCGGATGAGGAAAAAGAAGAAAAGAGCGCCTGATATATGACTGATATAAAGGAAATACTTTCCGGGAACCAGAACGCCGGGGCAAAACTGATCCGTCTTATCGAAGACCGTGATCCGTCGGCCCGTGAGGTATTAAAGGCGCTCTATCCCCATGCCGGAAAGGCCTTTATCATCGGCATCACCGGGTCTCCGGGCGTGGGAAAATCCACCCTCATCGATGCACTCATTTCAGAATTTCGCAGGCTGGACAAAAAAATTGGCGTCATTGCCGTTGACCCGTCCAGCCCTGTTTCCGGCGGGGCAATCCTGGGCGACCGGCTGCGCATGCAGCGCCATGCGGCCGACCCCAATGTGTTTATCCGCTCCATGGCATCCAGGGGACAAAAAGGCGGGCTTTCACGGGCTGCCAAAGATGCTGCCCTTGTTCTGGATGCCATGGGATATCATATTGTGATTGTTGAAACTGCGGGAGCCGGTCAGACCGAAGTGGACGTGGCAGGGATTGCCCACAGTGTCGGCATTGTGACCATACCCGGCACCGGTGACGGCATCCAAGCCATCAAGGCCGGTATCCTTGAAACCGGGGATGTGTTCATTTTAAATAAAAGCGACCGCCCTGATAGCGATGCGGCCGAATTTGAATTGAATATGATGATCAGCATGCGGCCGGCTTCACCGGGAAGTTGGAAAGCCGTTGTGGTCAAAACAAGAGCTTTGGATGGAACCGGCGTCAAAGAACTGGCTGAAATGTTCCTGTCCCATTATGCGTTTTTAAACCAGGACGGCCTGCTGAAAAAGAAACAAAAAGAAATAGAGCTGAGATATTTTCAAAGCCTTGTGACGGATCTGGCTCTGGAGAAAATTATGTCAGCCATCGAGACTTCGGGGGCTTACCAGGAAGCACTTCAAAAAATAGAATTAAACGGCACAGATCCTCTAAGTGCTGCTGAAAGTGTAATGGGCGGCATAAACATAGAAAAATTTAATTCACCATGAAGAGCATGAAGGACATGAAGAAAGACAACGAAACCCCTTCATGATCTTCATGCGCTTCATGGTTAAAAGAAAATAAAAGGAATATGAGATGGATACAAACAAGAAAATTCGGATACTGATCGCCAAACCCGGACTGGACGGCCATGACAAGGGCGCCAAAGTGGTGGCCCTGGCCTTGAGGGATGCCGGCATGGAGGTGATCTATTCAGGTCTTCACCAGACCCTGGACCAGATTATTCAGAGTGCCACCCAGGAGTCGGTGGATGTCATCGGGCTTTCCATCATGTCCGGGGCGCATCTGCCCATCTGTCAGAAGCTAAAAGCCATGATGAATGAAAAAGGGCTTTCCCATACAAAACTCACCGTGGGCGGGGTCATCCCCCACCAGGATATCCCAAAACTTCAGGAAATCGGCGTGGCAGCCGTGTTCCCCGGCGGGACCTCTTTTGATGACATCGTCAAAGGCATAAACAGACTGTTTGACTAATTCCCTAAAGAATGGAGAAATAAAACCATGGGTGTTGCAAAATATATCAAAAACGAAAAAGATGCCATCAAAGAGGTGATCTACCAGTCCGGGATCAAGATAAAACCCTCCTATGGACCGGAAGACCTTGAAAAGGCAGGCTTTAAATATGAAAAAGACCTGGGCGCACCAGGAGAATATCCGTTTACCCGCAGTATCCACCCCCAGAGCTACCGGAGCCGGGCCTGGACCACACGCCAGTATACAGGTTTCGGCACACCGGAAGAAACCAATGAACGGTTCAAGCTCATGATCTCCAACGGCCAGACCGGGCTTAATGTCGCCTTTGATCTTCCTACCCAGATGGGGTATGACTCGGATCATCCGCTGGCCCAGGGCGAAGTCGGCCGGGTCGGCATGGCCATTGATTCGCTCCGGGATTTTGAGGCGGCTTTTAAAGGAATTCCCCTGGACCGCATCGGGTCCGGGCTGACCATCAATGCCGTGGCCACCATCATGATGGCCATGTACCAGGCAGCGGCGGAAAAATTCGGGTACTCCAAAAATCAGATATCTACGACTCCCCAGAATGATATTTTAAAAGAAATGATCGGCCGGGGTGCCTGGATTTTTCCTGTTGAGCATGGGGTCCGTCTTGTGGGCGATTCCATTGAATACGCAGTGAAAGAACTGCCTAAATCCAACCCGGTCTCCATCTGCGGGTATCATATCCGGGAATCCGGGGCCACACCGGCCCAGGAAATCGCCTATGCCTTTGAGATTGCCAAAGCTTATATTGAAAACGTCACCCAGCGCGGGATTAAGCCTGAAGATTTTGTGGGGCGCTTCTCATTTAATTTGAATGTCTACGGCAACCTCTGGGAGCAGATCGCCAAATTCAGGGCAGCCAGAAAACTCTGGGCCAAGATGCTCAAAGAAGAATACGGGGTCAAGGAAAACAAAAACCTCTTTCTCCGCGGTCTTTTCGGCGGCGGCGGCTCAGGCCTTACCAAGGAACAGCCGGAAAACAATATCATGAGAGGGGCCTATTATGCCTTGGGTGCAGCCCTCTCCGGTGCCCAGACCACAGCACTTTGTTCCTTTGACGAAGCCTATACCATTCCCACACCTCGCTCTGCCCTGCTGTCTTTGCGAACCCTTGAAATCCTCATGGATGAAGTGGGATTAAGAGACACAGTAGACCCCCTGGCCGGGTCCTATTTTATCGAAACCCTGACCCTTGAAATGGAACAGAAAATCATAGAGGAAATGAAGGAAGTGGAAAAATGGGGCGGCATGGTAAAGAGCATTTCCAATGGTTTTGTCCAGAGAAAAGTCTCCCGCCAGGCCTATGAATTTGAAAAAGGGCTGCAATCTGGGGAATACAGGAAAGTCGGCGTGGTGCCGGTGTCTGAAAAAGACAAAGTCAAAGATCAGGGGCCTGAAGCAGCCGATGTGGAACTCCATGAATACAACGAAGCCTGGGCTGAAAAATCCATTGCCAATTTAAAAGAGCTGCGCCGCACCCGGAACGACAAGGATGTGAGCGAAAGTTTAAAAGGCCTTGAAAAAGCAGCCAAGGGAAGTGAAAACGTCATGCCCCATCTTGTCAAATGCTGCCATGCGTATGCCACGGTCGGAGAAATGGCCGGGGTGTTCAGACAGGTGTTTGGCGAATGGAAAGAGCCTGATTTTTATTAAACCGATAAGGAGGTGACGTTTGAAAAAAGATACCTATCGACTGGGGTGTGACATCGGCGGCACATTTACGGATTTTGTGCTGGTGAACAATACCACGGGCGAATTTCATACCAATAAATGCCTGACCACGCCTTCGGACCCGTCAGACGCCATTGAACAGGGCATAAGGGAATTGAACGAAAAGCTGCCGGGATTTTTAGACCATGTGGAAGAATTCATCCACGGCACCACCCTGGTCATCAATGCCATCATTGAAAGAAAAGGGGCCAGAACCGCTCTCATCACCACCAAAGGGTTCAGGGACGTCCTGGAACTGGGACGGGAAAAACGCTATGATGCCTATGATATCTTCAGCGAATACCCGGAGCCCATTGTGCCCCGGCCGGACCGGGTGGAAATCGATGAGCGCATCACGGCTTCAGGCAAAGTGCTTAAAAATGTCAATGAAACAGAAGCGGTTGCGGTTCTCAAAGCTCTCAAAAAGAAAGGCATCGAATCCATTGCCGTATGTTTTATCAATTCCTATGAAAACCCGGTCAATGAACGGAAGATGAAAGAGATCATTGAGAAAGAACTCCCTGGGATGTTTTTGTCCACCTCCATCGAAGTGCTTCCGGAAATAAAAGAATACGAACGCTCCTGCACCACTGCGGTCAATGCCTATGTCAAACCCATTACCTACTGGTATCTGAATAAACTCATCAACCGGCTGAACGCCATCGGGTTTGCAGGCAAACTCTTTATCATGCTTTCCTCGGGCGGGATCACCTCCATTGAAACAGCCAAGGAATTTCCCGTCCGGATCATTGAATCCGGACCCACAGCCGCGGTTATCGCCTCCCAGCACTATGGCAAAATGTTTAATATAAAAGACATGTTCTGTTTTGACATGGGCGGCACAACCGCCAAATCCTGCCTGATCCAGAGCGGCCATGCAGGTCTTGTGTCCACCTTTGAAGTGGGACGGGTCCAGCGGTTCCAGAAAGGCTCGGGCCTTCCCATCCAGGTGCCGGTGGTGGATCTCATGGAAATCGGCGCCGGCGGCGGAAGTATTGCGAAAATCAGCAATCTTGGTCTTTTGCAGGTGGGTCCTGAAAGTTCAGGTGCTGATCCTGGTCCTGCCTGTTACAGTCAGGGCGGTGACAATCCCACGGTCACGGATTCGGATCTGGTGCTCGGGTATCTTGACCCGGACATTTTTCTGGGCGGCACCATGAAGCTTGACATTGAAAAATCCAAAAAAGCCATTGAGGAAAAAATCGCCAAACCCCTTGGCACTACCATGGTGGAAGCAGCCTTTGGCATCCATGACCTCATCAACGAGACCATGGCCTCGGCTGCCAAAACCCATATTGCGGAAAAAGGCGGTAACCCGAATATTGTCACCGTGACCGCATTCGGCGGCGCAGGTCCGGTTCACACCTATGGTCTTGCTAAAAAAATCGGGGCCCGGTCCATTCTGATCCCGCCCCTGGCAGGGGTTGGTTCAGCCCTGGGATTTTTTACCGCACCCGTTGCCTTTGACATGTCCCGGAGCCATAGAAAAGTCCTGGAGGATGCGGATTTTAAAGAAATCGAAGCCTTGTTCCGCGAGCTTGAGATTGAGAGCGCCAAAATCCTGGAAGGGGCTCAAAAAGGGGACGCCATCATTTACAACCGGACCTTGCTCATGAGATTTGTGGGCCAGGGCGCCGAGATCGATCTTGCCATTGAAAACAAAGATTTTCAGGCATTTACCAAAAAAGATATCCGGACCATGTTTGATACTGAATATAAACGGCTTTACGGAAGAACGGCCGAAGAATCACCGGTTGAATTCGTCACTTTTAAGGTAAGGGCAAGCCTTCCCAAAAAACCCTTTACCATATCCAAACTGACCACGACGAACCGGGATATCAAAGCCTGTATCAAAGGGCAGAGAAAAGCCTTTTCCATCATGAAAAAAGACTATATCTCCTATACCGTGTATGACAGGGGAAAACTCTTCCCGGGAGCCGCCTTTGAGGGCCCGGCCATTATTGAGGAGCGCGAATCCACCATTGTCATGGGCGAAGACGCCAGAATCCGTGTGGATGAATTCGGGTTTATCTGGGTTGACATCATTCATGGGGAGGAAAAATAATGAACACGACCAAACGAAAATTCGACCCCATTACACTTGAAATTTTGTGGAAACGCCTTGTTTCCATAGTGGACGAATCCGACGCATCGGTTATCCGGACTGCATTTTCAAGCCTTTTGCGGGATGCCCATGATTATACCTGCATGTTCACGGACAGCCGGGGCCAGGAACTGGTGCAGGGGACCTTATGCACACCGGGCATGGCCGGGGCCATGGCCCTTGGCATGAAAAAACTGGTGCAGTCCATCCCAAAGGACAGCCTGAAAGACGGCGATGTGTTTATCATCAACGATCCCTGGGCTCTGGCAGGACATTTGAACGATGTCTGCGTGTTTTCCCCCATCTTTTTTAAGGGAAAGGTCGTGGCCTTTACCGCGTGCATTTTCCACCACACCGATATCGGCGGCAGACCTGCTTCCGACAACCGGGATGTATATGCAGAAGGCCTTTATATTCCATTGACCAAACTTTATGATGCGGGAAAACTCAACCAGGATATCGTCAATATGATCCGGGCCAATGTCAGGACCCCCAAAGAGTTTGACGGCGATATCCGCTCCCAGGTGGCAGCCAACCATGTCTGCGCCAAAAAAATCATCGAAATGATGGAAGACGAAGGGTTGGACACATTGGACGATCTGGCCGATGAAATCATCGACCGCACGGAAAAAAGCATGCGGGCCGCCATTGAAAAAATTCCGGACGGGATTTACGCGCACAGCGGCATTATCGAAGGGGCAGGCAACAAACCCGACATCCCCATCAAACTGACCGTAAATGTCAGCGGCTCAAAAATCCATGTGGATTTTGAAGGCTCTTCCAAACAGGTGCCCTGGGGTGTGAATGTGGTGTATAATTTCACCTATGCCTATGTGTTCATGGCCATCAAATCCGCTTTTGATCCGGGCGTGCCCATCAATGAAGGGGCCTGCCGCCCCATCACCATGTCGGCGCCTGAAGGCTCCATTGTGAATTGCAAATTCCCGGCTGCCGTGGCTGCCAGAATGGTGGTGGGCCATTTTATGACGGAAATGGTGTTCAATGCCCTGGCTAAAGCCGCTCCCAACAACATCATTGCAGGCTCCGGCGGGACCCCGGCCCAGACCAATATCTTCCATGGGACATTCCCAAATGGAAAGGCCTGGCATACCATGATCATCCGCGGCGGCGGCATGGGCGCCTCCTCCCGGTTTGACGGTCATCACTGTGCCATTTTCCCGGCCAACGGGGCCAATACCCCGGTGGAAATCCTGGAAAGCGACACCTCCATGATGGTGGAATCCAGAGGTGTGATCCAGGATTCAGGGGGGCCGGGTAAGCAGCGTGGCGGCCTTGGCAGACACATGGTCATCACCTCCCCGGATGAAGGAGAGAATTCCGCCGGAACTATTTCCATTGCCGTTCAGGCCGGGCGCTATGTCTATCCGCCCAAGGGCATGTTCGGCGGGAAGGACGCGTCTTTGGCCAAATTCCTGAAAAACGGGGAAAATGCAGACCCAAGCACGCTGACCTTCTGCGATCCGGGTGATAAGATTTCCTTTATCAGTGCCGGTGGCGGAGGGTATGGCGATCCATTTCTGCGCGACCCCAAGGCTGTTGAAAGAGCCGTGCAATATGAATATGTCAGTATTGAAAAAGCAAAACTGGATTACGGGGTTGTGATTGACCCTGAAACCCTTACCGTCAACCTTGCGGAAACCCGCAAACTTCGTGAAAAAAAATAAGGATGAGGATGATGAAAAAAACCTTTATGCCGCCCTTTAAAACAACAGGGGAGCTTTTTGATCACCAGCTTTCCGGCTTGAAATGGACCGTGGGCCATGCATACAGCGGTTCTGCCTTTTACAGAAAACAGTTTGAAAAGGCAGGGGTCATGCCGGGGGACATCAAGACCCTGGACGATATCCGGCTCTTTCCCTTTACCACGGGAAACGATTTAAAAGAAGGTTATCCCTTTCCGCTTTTGTCTGTCCCGGAAAAAGACGTGGTCAGAATCCATGCCTCTTCCGGCACCACGGGAAAACGAAAAGTATTGACCTATACCCAAAAAGACCTGGACACCTGGTTTGACATGTTTGCACGGTGCTATGAAATGGCCGGACTGACCGAGGAAGACCGGGTGCAGATTGCGGTGGGATACGGAGTCTGGACCGCAGGCATGGGGTTCCAGATGGGATGCGAGCGTCTCGGCGCCATGGCCATCCCCATAGGTCCGGGCAATATTGATATGCAATGCCAGTTCCTTGAAGATCTCCAAAGTACGGTGTTCTGCTGCACCGCCTCCATGGCCCTTCTCATGGCAGAAGAAGTGCACAAAAGAGGGTTGAAGGACAAAATCAAACTCAAAAAAATCATCCTGGGCTCTGAGCGCAGCAGCGCTTCCATGCGGGCCAAGATCAAGGATCTCTTGGGCCTGGAGGACATGTTCGACATCACGGGCATGACCGAACTTTACGGCCCTGGCACGGGTCTTGACTGCCACAAACATGAAGGCATCCACTACTGGGCGGATAAATTCATCATGGAAATCCTGGACCCGGACACGCTTTTGCCGGTCAAAGACGGAGAAGTGGGTGAAATGGTGGTGACCACCCTTGAAAAAGAAGCCTCTCCCCTGATCCGTTACCGGACACGGGATTTGACCCGGAAGATCGCCCCCCCCTGCTCCTGCGGCAATATCCTTCCCATGCACGACAGGATCATGGGCCGGTCCGATGATATGATCATCTTAAAAGGGGTCAATATTTATCCGGGCCAGATCGATGAGGTCTTATCCTCCATTCCCGAGGTTTGCAGCGAATACCAGGTGCACCTCATCCGGAAAGAAGACGGCAAGGATTATATGACCATCAAGGCTGAGGCAAAGCAGGGCATTGATCCATCTGCCATCAGCATGATCAAGGATAAAATAAAGAAAACCGTACACTCAAAGATCCTGGTGAGCTGTGATGCGGAAGTCTGCGTCCACGGCGGTCTGCCCCGGTATGAAGGCAAAGCCAAACGCATCTTTGACAACAGAGGACTATGAAAGGAAATTTATGAAACCATTTAAATACTTAATCCCCACAACGGTTGACGAAGCCATCTCCCTTTATGGTCAGCACAGCGAGACGGCCAAATACATTGCCGGGGGGACCGATGTCATTGTAAAATTGAAAGATGAGTGGATGGAACCGGATTATCTCATCTCTCTTAAAAAAATCGAAGAACTTTCGGAACTCCGGAAAAACGAAAACACCGGGGATTTGACCATCGGCGCCACCGTGACCCATGGGACCCTGGAAAAATCCATCATGATCCAGAAAGAATATCCCATTATTTATGATGCAGTTTCCAATGTAGGCTCTCTCCAGGTCAGGAATGTGGGAACGATTGGGGGAAATCTTATCAATGCCGTACCTTCGGCTGACGGAGCGGTTCCCATGATTGCGCTTGACGGGGTTGCCCTGATCCAGGGGCCGGGCGGGGAGCGGTCTGTTGAGGTGAAAGACCTTTTTATCGAGCCCTATAAAACGGTTTTAAAACCTGGTGAAATCCTGAAAAAAATCACCATCCCGGCCCAGGCGCCGCGCACCGGAAGCGCCTATATCAAATTCGGACGGCGGGCGGCCATGGAATTGCCCCTTATCGGCATCGGGGTGCTGTTAAGTCTGGATGCTGATCTTGAAACCTGCACCAAGGCAAGGATTGTCCTGGGTGTGGCAGGTCCTACGCCCATGCGGGCCTATGAGGCTGAAAAGATGCTCACTGGCAAAAAGATTACTGAAGATTTGTTGAGAGAGGCCGGGGGAAAGGCTGCTGACGAATCCAAGGTCCGGGACAGCGTCCGTGGATCTGCCTGGCACCGGAAGGAAATGATCCGGGTCCAGGTTCGGCGCATGGGGTTGAAATGTCTAGAAATGATAAAAAGCAATTAACCATGAAGAGCATGAAGAACATGAAGTTTAGGCCTTCAGACCCTTCATGACCTTCATCTGCTTCATGGTAAAATAATTTAGGAGAAAGCATGACAACGATCAATTTTAAACTGAATGGTGATCAGATCGAATACGAGATCAAGGACCACTGGACCCTGCTTCATCTTTTGAGGGAAGAAATGGGGCTCATCGGTACCAAAGAAGGCTGCGGCAATGGCGAATGCGGTGCCTGCACCGTCATCGTGGATAAGCTGGCAGTCAATTCCTGTCTGTATCTGGCAGTGGATGCAGACGGGAAAACCATAGAAACCAT
>CAZWMY010000096.1:0-15891 GCA_964635025.1 uncultured Desulfobacula sp.
TAAAATTGCTACTCAACGATCCGATTTCTATGTCTCATGAAATATCCGGGTTAGACCCGCACTATATATACAAAGCAAAATAGTCCTGTGCTTCATATTGTCACAGGAATTGATCAATGCCCATACATCTTCCCTGCTTAAAATGTGAGGGAGCTGTCTTTGCCTCGGCCTGGGTGGAATCACCGCATGGATATCCCTTCCCAGGACATTTTGATAAAAGGACTTAATCCCGGAAAATTTGATGTTGCAGGTATTCCATGCACTTTTGCGCTCATCAATGAGGTGTATGAAATAATCTTGAATCTGAACATCAGTAAGCGTATCAGGGCTTTTCCGGTGATACTTCGCCAAATCATTTACAGCACCAATGTACGCTTGATGGGTTTTTCTGGAAAACCGTTGAAGGGTCAAGTGACGGATAAATGCTTTTCTTAATTCTGTCATTTTTCTCTCCTGAATTATGGGGTTGATATTCAGGAAAGGATGAAATAATTATGATGATAATTAAAGGGGAAATTGAAAAACGAAAGAATCGGACCAAACGCCGACACCTTATTTCAGCTCCGCGTAGCGGTTTTGTTCAACAAGTAATTATGCGGTTGTCCGCATATCTTTCATCAAAAAATTTTCCAAGTTGATAATTGCCGCGTTTGATTTTATTTTTTAACCGCATATCACTCATTTCAGTTTGATTTTAACTTTTGGATATCATGATGAAAACAAGACTTCAACAATTATTAGGTCAATTTGATTCGTATTTAGAACCTATCCGTAAATAATTCCTATTTTTCTATAGGTTATGATCGCCGCTGCCATATGTAACAAAGCCATATATGTTCCAGCCATTTTTTCATAGCGGACCAAAAGCTCCCGGAATCTATTGAACCACGATCAATGCTGGCACAGTTTTGCAAGGCATCTGCTCCAGGCCAATATCGGGTTGTGGCCTCACCTGTAATTTTCAACAATCTTTTTAAGCACATCAGCCCCGGGGCACAGATCCTTTTGTGCCAGTGTGTTCAGCGGGGTCTCAACTGTTTCAAGAATATCATGGGTTTCGTTCAGGGTCTCGTTGATATGCAGTATTCCCGTCAGGATATGGCCTTTTTCCCGGTGAAGCTCCAATGCGTCGATGGAAGACCGCCTGCGGGTGACATCAATGGACTCATCACTTTTGTGAAGATGGATTTCTCCACCGTCATGCATGGCCACGGTTTGTGTGGTCCCTTTTTCATATTGGGTTGTAATCTCCTTTCTGGGCGGGATCAGATCAAATGTGGCCGTGGCTTCCATATGGTCGCGGACCCAGTGATAGCTCTTTGTGGATGTGGCGGTATTGTTAAAGGTCACACAGGGGGAGATCACATCAACCAGGGCAAAACCCTTGTGCAAAATGGCAGTCTTCAGGAGAGGAACCAGCTGCTCCTTGTCACCTGAAAATCCCCGGGCCACAAATCCTGCACCCAGCGCAATGGCCAGCTCGCACAGATCAATGGATTCAAACGGGTTGGGCCGGCCTTTTTTACTGGAAGACCCCCGGTCGGCCGTGGCTGAATCCTGTCCCTTGGTCAGCCCGTAACAGCCGTTGTTCATGACAATATAGACCATGTTGAGATTGCGCCGCACAGCATGAACAAATTGCCCCATGCCGATGGAAGCCGTGTCCCCGTCTCCGGAAACGCCGATATAGACAAGATCCCGGTTGGCCATGCTGGCGCCGGTGGCAATGGACGGCATGCGGCCGTGAACCGAGTTGAACCCATGGGATTTCCCCAGAAAATACGCCGGGGTTTTGGACGAACACCCGATGCCGGACATTTTGACCACCCGGTAGGGTTCGATGGCCAGCTCGTAACAGGCATTGATGATGGCATTGCTGATGGAATCATGGCCGCATCCGGCGCACAGGGTTGAGGCAGCACCTTCATAATCGCGCCGCGTATAGCCGAGATCGTTTTTGGGAAGATCGGGGTGACGAAAACCTGGACGGATGGAACTCATTTGGCACCTCCTGTATGTGTTTCGGTTTCAGGAACAGTGGATGATGAGGTCAGTCTCTGTTTGATGGAATGATAAATATGTCCGGCCGTGATGGGCAGGCCGTCAAAATGTGTGACAGAGACCAGTTTGTCCGGCCGGATATTGCATTCGTTGATCAGGAGGGTTCTCATCTGGCCATCCCGGTTCTGTTCGATGACAAAAACGGTTTTGTGTCTGTCAATGAATGCTTTGACCTCATCCTGAAACGGGAATCCCCGAAGCCGCAAGGTATTGAAAAAGATATGCTCAGACCTGAATTGGTCCATGGCTTCACAGGATGCCTGGGTGCTGGAGCCAAAAAAAACAGCGCCATAATCGGCTGCTGATTCGGACAGGGTGATATGGGGCTTTGGCACAAGCTGCCCGGCGGTCTGCCATTTTTTGGCAAGCCGCTCCATGCAGCGCCGGTAAGCGTCGCTGTCCTCTGTGTACGCAGCATATTCATCATGGGAAGATCCCCGCGTAAAATAGGACCCAAGACTGGGGTGGGTGCCGGGATAGGTCCGGTAGCAGATGCCGTCCCCGTCAATGTCAAGATACCGGCCCCATTTCTTTGTTAAAGATTCAAGACCGCTTTTATCCAGCACCTTTCCCCGGTCGTATGTCCTTGTGTCATCCCATTCCAGGGGCAGGCAGATATGGTCATTCATGCCAAGATCCAGATCGCTCATGATGATGACCGGGGTTTGAAGCCTTTCCGCCAGGTCAAATGCATCTGCCGTCATTTCAAAACATTCCTTTGGATCACTGGGAAACAAAAGCACATGCTTTGTATCGCCATGGGAAGCATAGGCGCACAAAAGAACATCGGATTGCTGGGTCCGGGTGGGCATGCCCGTGCTGGGTCCGGTTCTCTGGACATCGATCAGCACCACCGGGATTTCTGAAAAATAGGCCAGGCCTAAAAATTCGTTCATCAGGGAAATGCCGGGCCCGGATGTTGCCGTAAATGCACGGGCCCCGTTCCATCCTGCGCCCATGGCAATGCCAAGGGCTGTGAGTTCGTCTTCAGCCTGGATAATGGCCACCTTTTTTTTACCGGATTCATCAACCCGGTATTGGCCGGTAAATTTGTCAAAGGCTTCGATCACGGATGTTGACGGCGTAATGGGATACCAGCCAGCCACGGTTGCCCCTGCGTATACCGCTCCCAGCCCGGTTGCGGTATTGCCGTCCATCAGGATATGGCGGCTGAGTTTGCTGCTGCGTTTCACCCTGAGACCGCAGGCGCCTTTAAAATGCGCAGCCGCATAGTCATATCCCAGTTTCAGGGCCTTGATATTGGGTTCTGCCAGTTTGGGCTTTTTTTTGTACTGGTTCAAAATGGAATCGGTCAGAATGGAAAATTCCATATCAAACAAAAAGGCAAGGGCCCCGACATAAATGATATTTTTCAGGAGCTGACGAAGTTTTGCGTCCTCAATCTCCTGGTTGCAGATCTGTGTCAGCGGCATACCGATGAGCGTAATATCATCCCTTGCAAAATCTTCCGGGAGCTGCCGGGCCGAATCATACATAAAATATCCGCCTGAAGCCAGGCCCTCATAATCCTTTTTCAAGGTCTGGCCATTTACCGCAACTATAAAATCATACCCGCCCCTTCGCCCCACCCAGCCGTTCTCATTGATCCTCACCTCATACCAGGTCGGCAGACCCTGGATATTGGAGGGGAAAATGTTTTTGGGGCTGACCGGCACCCCGAGCCGGAAGACGGATTTGGCAAAAAGATTGTTTGCACTGGCTGATCCGGAACCGTTCACATTGGCAAACCGGACCACAAAATCATTTGTACTTTGAAGTTTCATTATTCTTGGCCTTTGCTGTCTGATACGAAAATTTTTGCATATCCCATGCAGCTGTCGGACACCGCTCTGCGCACAGCCCGCAATGCAGGCAGACATTTTCGTCTTTAACCATGACCCTGCCCGTGGGAAGCAGATCCGATACATAAAGCGATTGTGACCTGTTTTTTGCCGGAACGGACAGATTGCTCCGCAGGATATCTTCATCATCATTGTTTTGGATAAAATTGATGCAGGTGGTGGGGCAGACATCGACACAGGCATCGCATTCTATGCATAAAGACACTGAAAAAACGGTCTGGATATCACAGTTGATGCATCGCAGCGCCTCATTTTTGCCTATTTTCCGGTCAAACCCGAGTTCAACTTCCATGAGACGGTCCTTGATGGATTTCACTTTTGAAACCATGGGGACGCTATGCCTCTCTTGTTCCGAGACTTCGCTGTGATACATCCAGTCGTTGAACCCCATTTTCTGTCCGTCCAGCGTGGTGGCGGGCAGGGGCCTTTGATAAAGATCCTTCCCCTTGCAGAAGAGATCGATGGAAATGGCTGCCTCATGGCCATGGGCCACGGCCGTGATGACATTTTTGGGTCCGAAAGCCGCATCCCCGCCAAAAAAGATTTTTGGGATATTGGATTGAAACGTGATCTTGTCGACCTGTGGGCGGCCCGATGCATCAAATATCAGCCCCATATCTTTTTCAATCCAGGGAAAGGCGTTTTGCTGGCCCACGGCAATGAGAACCTCGTCACAGGGGATGAAAACCGGTTTGTTATCAGATGCCGGGCCATCCGGTGACGGCTGAAAGGTCATGCCTTTGAGCCGGTTGTTTTCCACGGTAAAGGCCAGGGGAATAAGATATTCCATGATGGGGATATCCTCCCTTAAGGCATCCTCGATTTCCCATTCAGAAGCCTTCATTTTCGATCTGGGGCCCCTGATAATGATTTTGACGGTTTTCCCGCCCAGCCTGCGGGCGGTCCGGCAGCAGTCCATGCCCGTATTGCCCCCGCCGATCACAAGGGTTGTTTTCCCGGTCTTTTTGACATGGCCGTACTGAACCGATGCAAGCCATTGAATACCGATGTGGATAAACTGATTCCCCTCCTGTCTGCCGGGAAGGTCAAGATCTCTTCCCCTCGGGGCTCCGGTACCGACAAAAACGGCGTCATAGTCTTTTTCAAGAAATTTTTTCATGCTGGAGATATAGGTATTGAAATGGGTCTTGACTCCCAGATCAAGGATATAGCTCACTTCTTCATCCAGAACCTTTTTGGGAAGCCTGAAAGAAGGGACCTGGCTTCGGATAAACCCGCCAGCCTCAGCCTGATCATCATATAGATCGATGGCATACCCCAGGGGCAGAAGATCCCTGGCCACCGTAAGAGAAGCAGGCCCGCCCCCGATCAGGGCGATTTTTTTTCCGTTTTTCTCTTCAGGAATTTTGGGAAGACGGCCGGTGATATCCCCTTTATTGTCTGCACAGACCCTTTTGAGCCGGCAGATGGCCACAGCCTTTTCTTCGACCCTGCCCCTGCGGCAGGCCGGCTCGCAGGGCCTGTCGCATACCCGGCCCAGGATTCCGGGAAACACATTGGATTCCCAGTTGATCATATAGGCATCATCATATTTTTTTTCCGATATCAGTCTGATGTATTCCGGTACCTGCGTGTGTGCCGGACAGGCAAACTGGCAATCGATCACTTTGTGAAAATACTCGGGGTTTTTCATATCCGTCGGTTTCAATAATCTGATCCTTCCCCAAAGATTGTAGTTGAAGCTAAGCCACACATTTCAGATTATACCATATCTGCTCACTTTGAGTATGTGTTCTCCAGCTGTTGGCCCAATGCTTTCTCCTTTAATTACAATAGACTTCAATATATTTAAAGAGAATTCTTTGTGCGCCGTCAAAACTTTCAAATATTACATGCCGATTTTTAAAAAACCCGGCAACAGATAGCCTGCACCGACCTGAAAAAATATTGTATACTCAGAAGTATGAAAATATGATAGGAAGGGTTCAGGATGATGCAAAATACTGAAAAAAACAGTCTTAGAATTCTGATTGTGGATGATGATGCCGGTATCCGCAAGACACTTTCATATTGTCTGAGCGCGGAAGGACATATGGTGGTCGGGGTGAGCAATACTGCCGATGCCATCCATGAGGCCAAAAGAAGAGCCATGGATATGGTTTTTCTGGACTTAAAACTCGGGGATGAAGATGGCTTGGATCTGATTCCGGTTCTGCTTTCAGACTCGCCCTGGATAAAGATTGTTGTTATTACAGCCTACGCATCTATTGAGAGTGCCATCGATGCCATACGGCAGGGAGCTGCCGATTATATTGCAAAACCCTTTACACCGGACCAGGTCAGACTTGTCACCCGAAGGATTGCGAGAATCCGCGAATTGGAAACGGAGATTTCCATTTTAAAGGAAAATACACCGCAACCCGGTCCGGATGGCAATCTGATCAGCAAAAATCATTCCATGCAACGGATGATCGACATATTAAAAAAGGCAGCAGGTTCCCAGGCCATTATTCTTTTGCGGGGGGAAAGCGGCACCGGCAAAACCATTTTTGCACGCACCGTTCATCATTGGAGTCCAAGATCGGGAAAACCCATGGCAGTGGTATCCTGTCCTGCGATTCCGTCCGATCTGCTGGAAAGTGAGTTGTTTGGACATGTTAAAGGTGCTTTCACCGGGGCTGTGCGGGATAATCCGGGACGGATTGCTGCCTGTGAAGGCGGCACCCTCTTTTTGGACGAGATTGGGGACATGGCATTTGCCGTGCAGGCCAAACTCTTGCGGTTCATCCAGGATAAGGAATACGAACGCATCGGGGATTCGACTCTCCGAAAGGCGGATGTGCGCATCATTGCCGCCACGAATGCAGATCTTGAAGATCGGGTGTCCAAGGGATTGTTCCGGGAGGATCTGTTCTATCGGCTCAATGTGATCAGCCTGACCATCCCGCCGCTCCGGGAGCGGACGGAAGACATCATGGATCTGGCCATGGAGTTTCTCATCCATTTCTGCCGAACCAACCATAAGATGATCCTTGGGTTCACAGCAGAGACACAAACCTTTCTTGTAAATTATCCATGGCCCGGTAATGTCCGGGAATTAAGAAATATCATTGAACGTGCCGTAATTCTGGGAAACGGGGAAAGAATCGGTATCCGCGATCTGCCAGGCAATATCGCTCCGGCAGCCATTTCCCCTTCAATCGGTGACCATGTCCCTTTATCCAGTATCGAAGAGCTTCACATCAGAAGAGTGATGTCTTCCTCCACCTCGCTGCAGGAAGCGGCAGACATCCTGGGGATTGATCAGGCAACGCTGTGGCGTAAAAGAAAAACCTATGGGATTTGATCTTTTTTGATTGCGGACGCCTTGCATTTTGCAAATATCGTTTTCTCCATTCCTTTCATTTTTTAAGGCAGATCTCCTTAATTTATTTTATAACACATTGATATTTATAATTTTAATATCATGGTACAGTCTTTGCTATAATCTTTTTACGGCAATTGAGTGAACAAAGGATGGGTTTATGGCGTTCAAGAAAAAAATATTAATCGGATATGGCATCATTTTTTTACTCATGGGTCTTGTGGTTGCCTGGGCCGTCACAAATCTTGTTTTACTCGGCAAGGCCACAGACAGCATCTTAAAGGAAAATTACCGGAGCATCCTTGCCGCCGAAAATATGGTGGATGCCCTGGAGCGCCAGGACAGTGCCATTCTGCTTCTTTTTATGGATGATACAAAGCAGGCAATAGCCCAGTTCAGGGAAAATGAGGCTGTTTTTCTGGAGTGGCTGGCCCGCGCCAAGGACAATATCACGATTCCGGGTGAGACAGAGCTTGTCCGCGCCATTGAATCGGATTATACCCGCTATAGAAACAGATTTTCCGAATTAACGGGTTTTCGGGATATTTCCAAACCATCCGACCCTCTATCCATTTATCGGGAGACGGTTTATCCGCTGTTTACCGAGGTAAGGGAAAAATGTATCAATCTCAAATATCTGAATGAAGAAACAATGTATGGATCGAGCGTGGAGGCAGGCAATGTGGCTGTGCGAGCGATCTGGTCAACCGTTGCCGTGGCCTTTTGTGCATTGGGAGTTGGTCTGATGTTCAGCCTGGTTCTTGCAAACCGGGTTGTCCGGCCGCTTCAGGATTTCATCAACGCATCCAAAAAGATTTCATCCGGCGATTATACGGTAAAAGTGCCCATGGAAACCGGGGATGAGCTGGGGCTCCTGGCCGTTGAATTCAACCGGATGGCAGATCAGCTCCATCAGTACAATGAGCTGAACATTGAGCAGATTATTTCGGAAAAAAATAAGGGCGACGCCATCCTTTCCAGTATTGAGGATGGATTGCTGGTTTTCGATACCGATTTGAAGGCGACCGGTATCAATCCTGCAGCAAGAAAGATGCTGAACCTGACATCCGTTGAAACGGCTTTTCTGCAATGCGCCGATATATTTGCAGATTCAAAAATTTTCGATCTGATTCAAAAAACCATTGAAACCGGAATCCATACCGATCTGCCAGATGAGCAGCGCATCATCTCCTTTCCTGAAAATGATAAGGTTCATCACTATCTTTTTTCCATCCGTGCCATCAGGGGCAGAAGCCGTGATCTTTCCGGCATTGTGCTGCTGCTCAGGGATGTCACCCGCTTAAAGGAAGTAGAGCGGCTTAAAAATGACTTCATCATGGCAGCTTCCCACGAGCTGCGGACCCCATTGACGGGTCTTGGCATGAGCGTGGATCTTCTTTTGGAGCATGTTGCCCCCGCACTTTCGGAAAAAGACCGCGATCTTATTGAAGCGGCCCATGAGGAGGTTCACCGCATGAAGGCTCTGGTGAATGACCTGCTGGATCTGTCAAAGATTGAGGGGGGCAGGATTGAAATGGAGTTTGAGAATGTTCAGGTATCCACTCTTTTTGATCATGCCCGGACGGTTTTTAAAAATCAGATGGATATAAAGGAAGTTGCGCTGACCCGTGAGATCATTGGAGACCTGCCAAAGGTCCTGGCCGATGCCAACAAAATCACCTGGGTTTTAACCAATCTGATTTCCAATGCCTTAAGATATGTTAAACCCGGCGGCCATATTAAACTCATCGCCAAAAGAATCGACCCGCATATTCACTTGTCTGTCCAGGATGACGGACCGGGGATTCCGCCTGAGTACCAAACCCGGATTTTTCAGAAATTTGTTCAGGTTAAAGGCCGAAAGACAGGTGGCACAGGTCTCGGACTTGCAATCTGCAAAGAAATCGTGCGCGCTCATGGAGGCGCCGTCTGGGTGGAATCACCTTCAGGCGGGGGCAGCACCTTTACTTTCACATTACCCATAGGCCAATAGGAGGTTTAAATGGTAAAAAAACCGATATTGGTTGTGGATGATGAAAAAAACATCCGTTTAACCATGGCGCGTTTGCTGGAGTCTATGGAAATTCAGGTCCAGACGGCAGCAAATGGTGAGGAAGCATTGCAAAAACTGAGCGAAACAAAATTCGGCCTTGTGTTTTTAGACCTGAAGATGCCGGGAATAGAAGGACTGGAGGTATTGCGCCGCATCAATGATCTTTGGCCCGGGACCCCGGTGATTATCACTACTGCCCATGGAACCATTGATGCAGAATTAGAGGCCATGAGTCTCGGGGCAGTGGATCTGCTCCAAAAACCATTCAGTCCAAATGAAATACGGGATCTGGCAAACCTGGTCCTGGGACGTAAGACATTCGATTGAATCAACATATCAACACGATAGCAGGAACGATATTATCATGACGTGGATAACTAAAATTACAAAAATGGTCATTGGTGAAGACAGAAACCTGAATGACCCGGCCATATTTCATAAACTGTCTTTGATGGCGTTTTTTGCCTGGATCGGGTTGGGTACCGATGGAATTTCATCCTCTTGCTACGGACCTGAAGAAGCATTCAGAGCCCTGACAACCCATCCGCATATGGCGTTGCTTGTGGCTATTGCAACTACGGTTACGATTTTTATTATCAGTGCAAGCTATAATCAGATTATTGAGGTCTTCCCTTCCGGCGGCGGAGGATATGTGGTGGCTTCCAAACTTCTGAATCCTACTATCGGCATGATTTCAGGATGTGCTTTGCTGGTTGATTATGTTCTGACCATTAGTCTCTCCGTATCCAGCGGAGTGGATGCAATGTTCAGCTTTCTGCCTCCTCTGTGGCTGAAATATAAACTGATGGTTGCCTTAACCGGTGTTGCGCTTCTTATTGTTATGAATATGCGGGGGATAAAAGAATCCGTTATGCCGTTGGTCCCGATATTTTTAATTTTTATTTTCACCCACGCCTTTGCCTTTGTCTATACAATAGTCGTCCACTTGATGGATTTTCCCCAGGTGATTTCGGAAACATCCGCGGGATTTAAAACCGCACATTCCGAATTGGGCCTGATCGGATTGTTCATCCTCATTATGAAAGCATACAGCATGGGAGCCGGGACATTTACAGGAATTGAAGCCGTAAGCAACGGTCTGCCGATTCTTAGGGAGCCTAAAATCAAAACAGCCCAGAAAACAATGACCTATATGTCGATTTCTCTTGCTGTTACGGTGGCCGGTCTTATGTTGGGTTATATTTTGTATCATGTCGTACCGACGCCGGATATGAGCAAAACATTGAATGCGCTGTATTTTGAAAAAATGACGGAAAGCTGGTCAGGACAGACCGGGCATATTTTTGTATGGGTTACCCTGTTTTCCGAAGCCACATTATTATTTATAGCAGCTCAGACCGGTTTTCTGGATGGTCCCCGTGTCCTTGCCAATATGGCATTGGACAGATGGTTCCCCACTAAATTCGCCATGTTGAGCAATCGT
Organism: uncultured Desulfobacula sp.; assembly: GCA_964635025.1. GTDB lineage: Bacteria > Desulfobacterota > Desulfobacteria > Desulfobacterales > Desulfobacteraceae > Desulfobacula. The sequence continues at coordinate 10,746 of CAZWMY010000096.1, forward strand.
CTTGTCACTCAGAACGGGATTCTGATGATGGGCATGGCAGCTCTTCTGACAATTCTGATCTCTCATGGAGATGTGCGGATGCTGGTTATTCTTTACAGCATCAATGTTTTTATTACATTTGTTTTTTCTCAGTTGGGAATGATGCGGCATTGGTGGAATGTCCGACACAGCGCAAAACACTGGAAAAAAAGCTTTGTCATCAATGGGATCGGTTTTGTTCTAACCCTGTTTATTCTTAGTTCGGTTGTGATTCTCAAATTCCATGAAGGCGGCTGGGTCACTGTTTTTGTGACAGGGTCACTCATTATTACGGTTCTTTTGATAAAAAAGCATTATTTAAGAGCAGGCGCACATTTGAAAACACTTGAAACGCTTGTTACGGTGATCTCAAAAGAAATGAGTAAGCCAAAACCTGAAAAAACATTCGCATACAATCCTGGTTCCAAAACCGCGGTTATCCTTGTGAGCGGGTTCAACGGGATCGGCCTGCATACACTGATAAGCGTGATCCGGATGTTTGATAATGTATTTAAAAATTTTGTTTTTGTTCAAATCGGCATTGTGGATGCCGGAATTTTCAAAGGATCGGAAGAAATCCGTCGGTTGCAAGACCATACAACCAGAGAAGTGTCTCGATATGTAGAATATATGAAACGACACGGATATTATGCGGAATCGTTTACAGCCATCGGAAATGATGTGATTAAAGAGGTTATTGAGCTTTCACCCAAAATCAGAGAAAAATTCTCAAATGTGGTGTTTTTTGGAGGGCAGCTGGTTTTTCCTGAAGAGACCTTTTTTACAAAAAGACTTCATAATTATATTACCTTTGCGCTTCAGCGTAGATTTTATCATGAAGGAACACCTTTTATGATTATGCCGATCAGAATAACCGAAGGAAAATTGGCAACTTCCTGATATGATTTGATTTTATCGCCACTCATGTACAGCCGTCAATCATCATACAAAATTCATTTTTCTTGACATTAAAGGGCAAGTGGACTATTCTCCCTTCCGCTTAAACGCCGAGTCCATTTTGAATGGAGCGGGGGAACCAGGTAAAACGGGGCGTATGGCTGTAAAGCCTAGGGCAACCTTCTCGGTCCGAGCCCGTCAGCTAACCTCGCAGACGTCGAGGGGGAAAACTCGCCGGAGTTGCCGGAGGATTTTCTCCTCTTGTTGAATAACCAGAGGTTTTGAAAATGATGCTGGATGATTTGTCCAACCCGGAAACTCGCCATATGTCCCATAAAGGAACCATTGCTCTGGCCATAGGCGCCCTTGGTGTGGTTTACGGCGATATCGGAACAAGCCCCCTTTATGCCATAAAAGAATGCTTTTCCGGTGTCCATTCCGTTGCACTCACCGAGGCCAATATCTTCGGCGTCATATCCCTGGTTTTCTGGTCGCTCACCTTTATTGTCAGTTTTAAATATGTCATTTATATCCTGAAGGCCAACAGCCATGGAGAGGGGGGTATCTTTGCCCTTTTCGGATTGCTTCAGGCCAAACAAGGGAAGATGTCCGCACCTCTGCGTTCCGCAACGGCGCTTGCAGCCATTTTTGGTGCGGCTTTGCTGTATGGTGATGGTGTGATCACGCCCTGCATTTCAGTACTTTCAGCGGTTGAAGGGCTTGAAATCGCTACCAAGGCAGCCGCGCCCTATGTATTGCCTATTACCTGTGCGGTTCTCATTTTTCTGTTTATGAATCAGCATAGGGGAACAGGGAGTATCGGTAGAATACTAGGTCCCATCATGATGGTCTGGTTTTTTGCATTGTCCTTATTGGGTGTGGCGCAGATTTGGCAAAACCCCAGAATACTTCTGGCCATCAATCCTTATCATGCCTATGTATTTTTTCAGAATGGCGGTTTTCACATGGTTCTGGTTCTCGCTTCCGTTGTACTCTGCGTCACTGGTGCAGAGGCGCTCTATGCAGATCTCGGGCATTTCGGCATCAAGGCCATCAGAATTTCCTGGCTTGGTGTTGCATGTCCGTCACTGATCCTGAATTATCTTGGGCAAGGCGCTCTATTGATGCAGGCCCCGGAGATGGCGGCAAATCCGTTTTACGGATTGGTGCCGCGGGTGCTTCTTCTTCCCATGGTGGGGCTTTCCACCCTGGCTACGGTTATCGCATCCCAGGCATTGATTTCAGGGGTTTTTTCCCTTACCCAGCAGGCAATCCAGTTGGGATACTGGCCGCGTCTTAAGATCGTTCATACCTCCCCGGATGTCCGGGGGCAGATCTATATCCCGGGTGTAAATTATGCACTTATGATCGCCTGTATTGTATTGGTTTTAGCGTTCAAAAATTCCAGCGGGCTTGCTGGTGCATATGGGATCGCTGTTACCGCCACCATGAGTGTCACTTCAATCATGTATTTTCTGGTCTCCGTGAGGGTATGGGGATGGTCTGTGTGGAAGGCTGGTTTTCTTGTCTCGATCTTTTTATTTTTCGATCTTGCATTTTTCGGGGCCAATCTTTTTAAAGTCGTGGATGGTGGATGGATTACGCTCTTAATTGCAGGAGTTGTCATGATTGCCATGAAGACGTGGAAAGACGGCCGACAAGAGATAAGCCAAAAAATGGTAGCGGCACGGCTTCCCCTTCAAAACCTTCTCAACGACCTTAAAAAACATCCCATCAAAAGAGTTCAGGACACTGCAGTCTTCATGTCTGTGTCGGCACAGGGAACCCCTGTGGCGCTTCTCCATCACATCAAGCATAATCATATGCTCCATGAAAGAATTATCATTCTTTCCATTCAATCATTGATGGACATGCCCACAGTGCCGCCTGCCGAGCGGCTTTCCATTACCCATTTGGAGGACGGTTTTTCACGGGTGGTTGCATCCTACGGCTATATGGAAACACCTCAGATTCCCGAAATTATGGCCCTGGCGGATGGAATGGGGTTAAAATACGAACCCATGAGGACGACCTATTATCTCGGCCGGGAAACCATTCTTACAAGCGGACATTCAAAAATGGCCACATGGCGAAAGATCATATTTGCATTCATGGCCAGAAATGCCCGAAACCCAGCTGCTTATTTTAAAATTCCTCCCAACCGTGTGATTGAGATCGGGTCACAGATTGAGCTTTAAAACTCTGCCGGGAGAAAAAAATGTAAAGGCGGGAATGGAATAATTTTATGACATTTCACAGTCATATTCTGAAACTGAATCCGGCGACGCTTTTCCTGTTGAACTTTCCTTTGGTAATTCCATCCGGAAAATCAAAGCATTGAAAGCCTGAAAAGGACACATTGTTAACGATATACACAAAAAAAATACCTTGACTTTTACCTTCAAAACTATAATATAATGCAACTCGCACTGGTTTATGTAAAGTGCAAAGGTTCCTTTCTATGGTGTATTTCCACTACAACAGGGTATTGCGCCACAAGCTTGGAACTGTATTATTATTTATTTTTTATAGGAGATTGCCGGCATGGCTAAAGGTATCGTAAAGTGGTTTAATGACTCAAAAGGTTTTGGATTTATTGAGCAGGAAAATGGAAAAGATCTGTTTGTGCATCACACAAGCATTAATGCAGCAGGTTTTAAATCCTTGAAAGAAGGCGACCGCGTCACATTTGAAATTGAAGAAGGTAAAAAAGGTCCGGCTGCAAAAAATGTCACGGTTGAGTAGTTAACCAACTTTATTCGACTGAACTCGTCATTTCATTGACTTTAAAAAAAGCCCTTCACCATTGAGTTGGTCAAGGGCTTTTTGATTGGTACATATAAAACGGAGATGGGAAAAGAATGGTTATGGCAAATGGAAAAGAGACAAGCCCTTTAGGCTATGTGAAAAAACAGACTCTGGTTTTTGGGGTTATTTTATCCTTGTGCATCGGATTTTTCGGCGGAACCCTGTATTCTTCATTCAAACTTGCTCCGGGAAATAATGCCAAACTGAAGGGAAACACCGCGGCACAAAAAGAAGACCCCCATGATCACCCGGACCTTTCAATGGAATTGTCTGCCAAAATTGCAGAGCTTGAACAATTTCTTAAAAAGAACCCTGATGATGCAGAGGCCTGGACTAATCTCGGAAATCTGTTTTATGATTCAGACCAGGCTCAAAATGCCATTGATGCCTATGAAAAATCCCTGGCCATTGAACCTGACAGGGCAGGCGTGATCACGGATCTTGGAACCATGTACCGCAGGAACAACGAGCCTCAAAAAGCCATTGAAGCCTTTGATAAGGCCATTGCCGTTGATCCGTCTTTTGAAACGGCCCGGTTTAATAAAGGGGTTGTCCTTTTGCATGATTTAAATGACCTTGAAGGCTGTATTAAAGAATGGCAAGCGCTTGTGGAAATGAATCCCATGGCCATGGCACCCAATGGGGATTCCGTCGACGCCATTATTCAGAAATTGAAAAGCCGGAAATAGGCCTTAAGATTGTCCCTTTATTTCGGCAGTTTCAATGTTGAGATTGTTCAAAAGAGAATCAAAAATATCTATTTCAGGGTTTATCCCCTAAAACAGACTGTTGTTGTTTCAGCACCGGTTCACTTAGACCCTGAAATCCTTAACCGCGCCATCCTGGCCAAAAAAGACTGGATTCAAAAGCAGATCAATAAAAGGCCGTCCAGGCAGCCTTGTCCTGAAAAAACTTTTGCCACAGGTGAGGATTTCCTGTTCAAGGGAAAGGCATATCACCTTAAGGTGATTGAACAGGTTCAGGGGCAGGGGGTATTTGTTTCCAATGACAGCTATATTCATCTGGCTGTAAAACCTGGATCCGAGGTCATAGACCGGCAAGCCCTTCTTGAAGCCTGGTGCCGGAAAGAAATGAAACAGGCCCTCATCTTTATTCTTGAAAAATGGCAACCCCTGATCGGGGTAAACATTCGTCAATTCGGGGTCAGAAAAATGAAAACCCGCTGGGGAAGCTGCAATATCAATGCCGCACGGATATGGTTAAGCCTGAAACTCATCCATCTTTCGCCTGAATTTCTTGAATATGTAACTGTCCATGAAATGGTTCATCTTCTGGAAAGAGGACATAATGACCGGTTTAAATCATTCATGGACAGATTTATACCGGATTGGCGAAACCTTAAAAAAGAACTGAACCGTCTCAGCCTGTAATCCTTATTGAATTGAGAAAGACCGGGTCACAG
>CAZWMY010000097.1:0-15605 GCA_964635025.1 uncultured Desulfobacula sp.
GGAGCGAGTTTAGGCAGGTCCGGTGGAGGGGGAAGCTTGTTATGAGGCCGGGGGGCAAGGCGTTGAATGGTAATACCGGCGGCAATGGAAATGATCAGTTTTGTTGTATCCAGGGCAATCGAGGTTTCTTTGAGCACCTTTCCGAGGATCTGGGGCTTGGTAGCATAGATGATGATTTCAGAAACCCTTGCCACTTCGATATTGTCCGTGGTGGTGACAACCCCGTATTTTTTTTTGACCTCCTCCAGAAGATCTTCATTAATATCCGAGCAGATAATATTTTCAGGTTTGGCTGCCCCGGAAAGGACCAGACCGCTGACCAGCGCTTCCCCCATATTCCCGCATCCAATAAACCCTATCTTTTTTTCCAGCAGCATAATGACCCTACTCCTTAATAATATTGTTTAAAATGAAGCGTTTATATTAAGCCCTTCAAATTCCCGCCGTCAAGATATATTTCATGTCCTGTTCTGGGTGGATGGGACAAAGCCTTTCTTAACCTTAAAAACAGATATGGATTTGCAGGTAGCCCCCCCTAAAAATTTTATCTGTACCCAATTTTTGTTCAGACAAAGTTGCCAAAACGAATGGATTGCATTATTACTATCGGGTAAATATTGTAAATTATAACCATGAACAAGACCTTTTTTCATCCTTTTCCAAGCAGATGACGGGTCTTGGTCCATTTAAGCGTAGAGGATTCTCATGACCAGACATCACCTGAGCATTGAAAAAATCGGAGGCACTTCCATGTCACGATTCTCTGAAATCGTTGACAATATTATTCTCAAAGACAAAGATCATGTATATGGCAGAATTTATGTCGTGTCCGCCTATGCAGGGGTTACCAATGATCTTTTGGAACATAAGAAGACCAATCAGCCGGGCATTTATAAGCTCTTTGAAGATCAGCAAAACTATCCGATTAAAATGATCCGGCTTCAGGAGGCCCTCTACAAGCTCAATGAAACCTTTAGAGATATCGGGCTTGATGTTAAAGAGGCCAATGATTTTATTGGCGACAGGATTGACCAGTCTATAAACATTCTGCGCAGCATGGATAATGTTCTGTCCTCGGGCTATGTCAGCCGCAGAGAACTGCTCTTGGCCGGCAGGGAGCTTTTGGCCTCTCTGGGGGAAATGCATTCCGCCTTTAACTCTGCAAATATTCTCAAGAACAGAGGATACAACACCACCTATGTTGATCTAAGCGGTTGGGATGACAGCCGCCGGTTATCCATTGATGATCGTATAAAAGACAGTTTTGCCCAGATTGACCCCTTTTCCACCATCTGTTTTGCAACCGGTTACACAAAAGGGACAGAGGGAATCATGAGAGAATTTGACAGAGGATACTCTGAGGTGACATTCTCAAAGGTTGCTGTATTATTAGGCGCTGATGAGGCAATTATTCACAAGGAATATCATCTCTGCTCAGGTGATCCGCTGGTCATCGGTGAAAAAAACGCCAAACCTGTCTGCAATACAAATTATGATGTCGCGGACCAGCTGGCGGATATAGGCATGGAAGCCATACACCCGAAAGCATCAAAACCGCTTGAGATTAAAAATATTCCCATCCGGGTGAAAAATGCCTTTGACCCTGATCACCCGGGAACGCTCATAACAAAGGATTTCATCTCTCCCGAGTCAAAGGTTGAAATTGTGACAGGCTCCAAGCAGGTCACCTGCATAGAAATCCATGATACCAGAATGGTGGGAGCGGTAGGATTTGATCTGCGTATCATGCAGATTTTCGACAAATACAATATATCTTACATCTCCAAGATGACCAATGCCAATACCATTGATTTGATCATTGAAGAGAAAGACTGTTCACCCCGTTTACTGGCTGAACTCAATGAGGTCATGGAAAAGGTCTCGGCAAGCCCGGTGGCCATTGTCTGCGCTATCGGCTCAAACATTGCCCAACCCGGAATAATGGCCAAAGCGGCCCAGGCCCTGGCATATAAGTCCATCAATATTATCGCTGTTTCACAGACAAGCAGGCAGACCAACATGCAGTTTATAGTTGAAAGGGACCAGTTTGCCGAAGCCCAGACCGCACTCCATGAAGCACTGTGCGTCTGAAACGGGGTTAATATAAAAGCACCCGCTTTTTCGGGTGCTGTTTAACCGGTTTGGTGATGGAGGGGTGTAAATAATTGCTGAACAGGGATAATCTTATGATCAAACAATCCGGCTTCTTTGCAGGCTTTTAAAAAAGGCCCTTTTAAAAAATTGGCTTCGGCAAAAGCCTTTTTCATTGTGTTTCTGTTGAGTGTTTCCAAGAATTCGTCCGGTGTTTTCCCATTTTCCTGCCATTCATCTAAAATTTGCTCTATCCAGTACTTGCCGTCGTTTTCCCCGCAGCATTTGGCTTTATAGCGCTCCTGAATACCATAGACATCATCCCAGGTGCTGATCTGTTCCCTTAGCGCTTCCGGCCCGAAAGAAATTTTTATGTCCCCGGGGTTGATGTCACTCCAATCTGCAGTATCCAACTGAAGTTCCAGTTTAATTTTGTAAGGACGGGTTGAGAAAGGGTAAAATGCTTTGCGCTTTCCATTGGTTCGGTTCATTAAGGGATCTTTGGGATGATATGCCGGATCTTTAGTCAGCTTGTAAGAACTGTTGCATTCTTGGCAGGCCGGGACCAAATTTTTAAAATTGATCGAATTAAACGGATAGATGCTTTTGGGAAGATAATGATCATAGGCTTCCCGTTTGCTGTGGTAAATGCCTTTGATATCGTGAATGCCGCAAAAGGGACATTTCCCCTCTTTGTTTGCCGTCATAAAGACATGATAATGATCATCGATATTTCCTATTTTTCCCTTCACATCGGACAGCCCCAGCATTTGAGAATAAAGGCCTTTAAAAAAACCTGACAGCTGCCCTGCAAGCTCAGCATTGAAAGCTTTCAAGTCACTGTACCGGACCGTTGCAATGGCGGGGTCGTTGCAGCAATTTTTTTCAAGCTCGTTATTGTCATCATACCATGAGGATAGTTGCGTGATCTGGTCTTTGCTCAGGATTGAAAAAATCTGATAAATCCGTTCGATGTGTCCATTGAAAAAATCCGCCCCTTTTGTATCAGAGTAATGAAAGGTTTCCATCAGCTCTTTTAATTCCGGCATATCATCAAACAGGGCAAAATTGTAAGGACCGGACTCAGGCGCCTTGCACCAGACTTCATGAAAAATAAAATCCAGAAAATGCTTCATGATTTCCATGGGGTGCGGAACATACACATAAGGGAACAGCATCAGGTTTCGTCCTTTTCCATACTGTCCAGAAGGGTTTTCGTAAAAAGCATTTTTTCGATGGAATCGCCCAGTTTTTGATGCACTTCTTCAAGGAGTGCTTCCCGGTTTTCACCGGCTTCAAACCTCTTTTTCAGACTTTTCAGGATACTTTGGGCATAACCGCCGATGGTCTCTTTTTTATCAAAGGTCTTCATGGTGATTTTATTGATCGAGGCGCCAAGCGTATTGTAATCCGGTCTTGATACGGTGACGGATTGATCCTCTTTTTTAAACACCAGAACATGTTCAGGCCTGCTGTCGGATATCAGAAACGGGGTATGGGTGGTAATCAGCATTTCCCGGATGGTCTTTCGATGGGACGTTTTAAAACAATCCCTGATCCGTGAAATCAGTTTTGAGCGCCAGTCAGGGTTAAAATGGGTCTCCGGCTCGTCCAGCAAAAACAGCGCGTTTTTATTCTTAAACAGCAGGCAGAGCCCCAGGGTGTGCAGGAATTGATGTTCCCCATCAGACAGGGATTTGGCATATACCGGAGCAGTTACCCCCTCTTTTCTCAGGATCAGATCTTCAAACCGGATCACCCGCTCATCCAAAGGCAGTATGGGCACGGTTTCATTCACATAAAGGCTTGCCGACTGATACAACGCTTTTTTCATCGGATCACTGACCGGGTAAAGGTTCAGGGTGATCAAGGCTTGGAAACTTTGAAACAGATCCAGTATGGATGAGAAATGATTTTTGAATGCGTTTTGGGTTTCCGAAGTGACCCAGTAATCCAGAATCAAAGAATCGGTTTCTTCATCCATAAAAGAGCAGGTGGCGCATTGGGTCAACCGGTCGATGACACCGATTTCCCGGGTGGTCCCGTCTTTTTGATGGGAGGTTTTCTTTAAACCGGTGGTCAGCTCCACCATGTTTTCAGACTGGAGCTCCGATAGTGTCCCCTTAAAATCCTTGATGATTTCATGGTCATAGGCCACTCGCCGATGCTGCCGGATGATGATCCGGAATTGTTTTAACCCTTTTACCCCGACATCTGTTTTAAACGCTTCAAGCGATGACTCATCCTGGAACAGAAAATTGCAGATCAAAAGCGCCTGGCTCTTCTGGGAATCCAGAAACGCCATCCGGCCTTCCGGCCCCGGATAATCCGACTGCCGGGTAAGATGATAAAGATAGGCATCATAATTGATAAACCGCATCTTAAAAAACGGGAGACTTAAGATTTCATTTTCCCCGGATGAATAGGCCAGGACATATTCGGGCAGCATTTCAGCCGCTTCCGTTCTTGGAAGAGGTTTAGCAGCATCCACATCCGGGTGATTCAAGAGATACACCCTGGCACTGCTGCCGGGAATTTTCACAATTTTTATATGCACCAGGACCTTTTGATCCCCGTATTCCGGTGAAACCGGCGGAAAGGTCAGATACTCCAGTTCAAAGGCATCGGGCATTGCTTTTTCATCCCGGAATCCTCCCGGGTTTTCCTCCTCATCATAATCAAACCCTTGGGGGCGGATGGTCAGATACTGACACTCCAGATGATAAAAAATGGCGGCCAGAACTTCCAGCACATTTGATTTCCCGCTGCCGTTGGGACCTGCCAGCACATAGGGGGCAAACCCTCCCCGGCTTTCGCTTTGATCCCAATCGTTTTGAAAATAAAGTTCAAACCCCGCCTGAAGGCACCGGAACGGTTCGTTAATTTTGAGCCGCAGTAGGATCATGGGATCGTAAGGATCTCCATGCGGTTTTCCTCTTCGTTAAACACCTGGGCAAGTTTACCGGAGGACAGCATTTCAAACAGCAGGTCCCGGACCCGGTCATAGTCCGCTATCCCCAAAGACGGCGCATCCTCATCCATGAGATCCGGGAACTTTTCTTCGGCCTCCAGCCAGAAATCATCCATAGATATCGATTTGCTTTTGACGCTGGAAAGAAACGTTTTGAACAGTTGGTGAAGGATCTCCTCCCGGGTTTCCGGCTTTTTAATCGGCTTATCTTGTACAGTAAGAACTGGTCTTCCAGGTTCAGGCTTACCAGTGATGATATCTTTTGCTTTCAACGCTACTGCCAATGGAACCCGGCTGAGATCCAATTCGCCCTTGAAGGCCTTCTGGCTCAAAGCGCCGTACAGGGTTTCAAGATCATTGAGACTGTCCTGGTATTTTTCTTTGAGGGCTTCGACTTTCTCAACGATGGCAGCGAATTGTGTTTGATAAATTATGGGAGGTATTGAGATTAAAGTATCTTTCACATTTCCTGAACTAATCGTATTCAGTCCAGATGTCGTTTTACCAGCTCTAAACATTTGCTGTCTGCCTGCGGAAGAATTGATATAGTAGCTACAATATATTGGTAAAATTTCGTTAAACAGTCGAACTCTGATTAAATGATTTTGGTGTAGACATTTCTCTATACTACCATCCCAAACAGCCGATCGCCCAATTTCATTTGGATTACCGTGCCCTTCTACGATTAAAATATCCCCCTTTTTCAACAATACTCGTTCAATTTCCGATTTCGTTACTCGGATCGTTTTTATTTCATCTAACACCAACAAATCTCTATATACATTTGCTACTCTTAAATAAGGCATTTCAATTGGGTTAGATTTCCTTTTGGATGTTACTTGAAGTCCTCCCTGTACTTTTGATATTTCACCTAATTTTTTTACCACCCACCCCATCTCATTCCGCACCGGATCACCAAACATCTCCAGAAAAGTGCTTTTCAACAGCTTCTCCAGATCTGCGATGCTCTTTTTGCGTCTGGCAATCAGGGATTCGACTTTGGACAGCAGGGTGGCGATTCGGGTTTGGTCATCGATTGGGGGAATTGGAATTTTGCTTTCTAAATAAGAATCCAGTTTAAGATTGATGATGCCGGTTGTCTTGTTTTGGAACCTTAATGTCTTGCCTATTTTATGATTGAATAACAAACTATAGAATAAATACTTTGGAAAAACTATTTCAGTATTAGGTCTTAGAATCGATGAAAAATTATTACATAAATACGTATCACCATCTGGATTTTCGAAATAAACAACGCGGCCCACTGGTTGTGTTGGGCTTCCCCCAGATTTTTCGATTAGAATATCCCCATCCATCAATTTTTTTTGCTCAATTTTACGCTGATCTATTGATCGGTGTACAATATTCTCAAAATTAATTTTACCAGTTGCTAAAAAATTAGCAGTCCGTATTACTTTCACCCCTTCCCCATCTACAACTTCTTTACCCCATTCTCCTGATACCTGTTTTTGAATAAGGTTTTTGATTTGAAAAGATTTCATCCCACCATCCCCTTCAACGCCAGCAACTCGCGCACAATCCCGCTCTTAATCTGTACCAGGTCTGTCTCCTCCATCTCCCCGACCTCATTGGCAATCAACCGGTCCAGGATCTTGGATGGTTTTTCATATTCAATTTCTTCAAAGACCATTTTCTTGTACCGGCTGGGGGAGAGATCATATTTCTCATCCTTGATCTCCTGGTAGGGGACAAAAAAACCTTTGGGGTTTTTGCGGTCCGTGTCTGTTTCAGGATCACGGGTATTGAATTTGGCCACGATATCCTGGAGATCACCGTGGTCTTCCCTTTTGGTTCGCTTGTCATCCAGGGAATAGCCGTCGGATTCCATTTCATAGAACCAGACGTTTCGGGTGGCAGGTTCGGTGATTTTATCTTCCTTGTCATAAACCTTGGTAAAGACCAGGATGGCCGTGCTGACCCCGGCATAAGGTTTAAACACGCCGCCGGGCATGGTGATGACGGCTTTGAGTTCGCACCGGTCCACCAGGATCTGTCTGGCCGCCACAAAGGCATTGCCCGAACCGAAGAGCACGCCCTGGGGCACGATGATCCCGGCGGTGCCGCCGCGCTTGAGCATCCGCACCATGGTTTCGATAAACAAGAGTTCGGTCTTGGTGGTGGACAGGCTTAACTCCTCGTTGATATCCCCCTTGTCAATGGACCCGGTAAAGGGCGGGTTGGCCATGATGATATTGTACTGGCTGGGCTCGTTAAACCCTTTGCTCAGGGTATCCTTGTAATCCAGCAGGGGCTCGTCAATCCCGTGCATCATCAGGTTCATCATACCGAGACGCACCATGGTGCTGTCAATGTCATAGCCCTGCAGGCTCTGGTCAAGGATTTTTTTGGACTTCTGGTCATAGGCCGCACTGACCGATGTTCTGACAAACCCGTCCTCGTCCGGCGTTAAGTTCTGGCCTCCTGATTTTCGGGCGATGTCCGTCACAATGTACTGATAGGCGCCCAGAAGGAAACCGGCCGTACCACAGGCCGGATCACCGATCCGATGGCCGAGCTGGGGTTTGACCAGTTCTGCGATCAATTTGATGATATGGCGGGGGGTTCGAAACTGACCGTTTTTTCCGGCTGAGGCGATTTCAGACAGCAGGTATTCATAGACATCGCCCTGGATATCCTGGAACGCCTGGCCTTTTTCAGACGAGTCTTTTTCCATGATGATAAAAATTTCATCAATAGTTTTAACCGCTTCCACCAGAAGTCCGGGTTTGGGGATAATGAACACCGCGTTTTTCATATGATGGGTGAAACCCGATTCCGAACCGTTCATGTCTTTTAAAAAGGGAAACACCCGGGTCTGGACATGGGTCAGCATGTCCTCTGCTTTCATCCGCTTAAAAAAGGACCAGCGAAGGGTGCTTCGATCGATCTCAAAGGGTTTCTGGTCTTCCTCTTTTTTATCCCGGTGTTCCGGCGGCACCCAGGCCCCTTCAAATCGGGATATATAGGATTCGCCCGTGAATTCAGCGTCAGACTGTTTTTTAAGTCCAGTTCGTCCAGCCGTTTCATAAACAAGAGATAGGTGATCTGCTCGATGGCGGTGAGCGGGTTGGAGATGCCGCCTGCCCAGAACTTGTTCCAGAGCTGGTCGATCTGTGATTTTAATTCAGGATTATGTTGAAGCATGGTGTTTCCTTAATTTTTTTTTACTTTCCAAAGACCGCCCCTGGCAGAACCGGTGCGCTCGATCAGGCCTTTTTTCTTGAGCTGGGCCATCTGCCATTCAATGCCTTTGGGAGTCAGTCCGGTCTGTTCCGCCAGCTGGGATGTGGTCATATCAGGCGATTTGCTCAGCAACGCCAGGATTTTCTCCCTGGTTTTTTCCCTGGGCATCTCCCTAGTTTTCTCCCTAGGTTTTTGGGTTTCCCAGGGGGGAATATAACTTGGCCGTGAAAACACAAGGGAAAACAAGGTGGTGTACTCGATTTTTACTGGAGGGCAGTTCTCTTTTTTCAGGGCCTCATAGATCCGCTCGATGCCGGTGCCCATTTTTTCAATATAATTGCATCGGAGCAGCAGTGCGGCAATATTGGGATTGCGGCAGACACTTCTTTTGCCGAAGTCCTTTTCCGGCAATCCTTTGGGCAGGCCGCCGGGATTATGAATCTCTACGCGGTCGTCAAAGATTTCCACCATGACCTGGGCGCCCTGCTCAAAATAATCCCGGTGGCAGACGGCATTGATGACGGCTTCGCGCAGGGCCACCTCAGGCAGTTCCAGGATCTCTTTTCGGCGGATGCTGTCTTTGCTGATCTCCCAGCGAAGTTGCAGATGCTTTTTTAAAAACAGCAGGGCCTCTTCCACGTTTTCCAGGATATTGCCGCAAAGCTCTTTGCGGTCCAGGATATAGGCTTTGGCCGTGCCTTTAAAAAGGGCGCAGACCACATTGACAAAGGGTTGTCTTACTGCCGGATCTTTGGCAAAAAAGAGGATGCCGGTCTGGTTGAGGTAAAACCGGTTGCTTTTCACATCTCCGGCACCCAGATTGAGCAGCAGGTTTTTGGTATCGCTTCTTTGGGTAATTCTGGCCAGAGAAAGGAAGTGTTCCAAACGGGAGTGATCCAGTATGGCTTCAAAATCCAGATCAAGCCGGAGCTGCTGATCGAAGCGGACCCGGCCTTCGGACCGGATAAAGGCGGTGATATCAGCCGTGCTCATTTTCTGGGAATTGGCGCCGTTTCTTAAATAAAACCCTTTGGTGCAGCGATGGGGGCGGTTGGCGCCTTCGGGCACATGGATGACAAGGATTTTTAGATCCAGGAGTTTCTCAATAAAGATAGCCACTGGCGGGTCGCAGGATGCGGCCATGGTTTCAATCCTGGAAAAAAGTTCATTGGTAAAATCACACCCGACGATCCGGTTGTTGTCATCCACGCCGATAAAGATCCGGCCGCCCGAAGCATTAGCAAAGGCCACCAGTTCCCTGGGCAGGTCGGCATTGATATTCTGTTTGAATTCCAGGGTATAACCCTCCCCTTCTTCAAGGACCAGGGCCAGTTCATCGGGTGTTGTTTTCCTTTGGATCATGCGGCCAGCTCCTCGGTCAGTGCCAGGATATCATTGATGACGGCCGGGCTGAACACCCCCCGGATGCCCTGGGGGTGAATCACGGTAAAGGGGGATTGAATCAGATCTTTTTTCTCCACTTTTTCCCGTTCAAGGATGAATTCCTTGAGCAGCCTTAAGAACTCCAGCTGCCGGGAATTCAGATCCGAATGGGCCGAAAGGAAGCGGTCAAACGCATTTGCAACGGTTTGCGGATAGCTTTCAAGCGGCTCAACCCCCAGGATATGACGGATGAACCGGATAAACCCGGCCTTTGGATTCTGATAAACTTTTTTCAGCAGCGCCTCGGTGATATGGGGATGGGCATGGTACAGGGCCTGTGACAGGGTCTCGATATCTGCTTCAGATACCGGCTGGTTTTCTTTGATGTTCAGCAGCACCGGGTTGTTCTCCATCAGTTCCAGAACTTTGGCTTCCACCATTTCCTTATACCGGGTAATGCTGACAGCCTCGTTTTGGGGGCCGAATTCCACGAATTCCTTTTGCTTTATCCTGTCTTTTAAATTCAGCTCAACCGGTGACAGGGGGTTGTCTTTTTCCCGGAATTTCATCAGAGGCGCCAGTTTTTCCACCACTGTATCCAGTGCATCATCTGAAACATTGGTCCAGAAATTTTCTTTCTGGGATTTCTGAATCAAGTCCTGCTCTTGTTTTACGATATGAACGGACAAGGGCAGCTCACCGATTTGGGCGATCACACCGGTTTTCAGGAAATCAAACCGTCTTTTGTCCCCTAAAAGCAACGCAATGGAGACCTCAAGCACATCTTTTTCAAACCGCATGGCTTTAAAATCAGTATCTGAAACGGTTCTGAACAAGGGCTTGATCCGGGTGCGCAAAAACTCCATCTTCTCTTGATCCAAGCGGGTCCAGAAATTTTCCTCGGCCAGTTGATTCAGCAGGGCGGCCGCTTCTTTGATGACCACGGAAGATGCGGGCAATTGGTCGATCTGCCGTCGCAGTCTTTCAATTTCCTTATCGGCAATGTGCTCTTTTTCAGTGTTCTGCGCAGCTTCAATTTTATCCAGCCGGATGCCGAACAACCGGACCGGAAGGGGCAGGCCGGGATCGATCTTTTTCCCCTCGGGCGTCAGCTTGAAATAGTCAAAATTATCCCAGCAGTCAATGATCAAAAAGACCTGCTTTTCAAGGCACCAGGGCTTTGCTTTGGCCGGTTCCAGAAGGCGGGTGCCCCGCCCGATCATCTGCCAGAATTTGGTATAGGAGTAAACTGGTTTGGCAAAGCACAGGTTAACGATCTCCCGGACATCAATCCCGGTATCCAGCATATCCACGCTGATGGCTACCCGCGGCATGTCCTGATGGGTGAATTGATCCAGAAGTCCGCCTTTGCCGTAAACCCTTGGGTCATCCGATATAATGACCTTGGCAAGTTCCCCGTTATATTGGGGGAAAAGGGCGTCAAACACCTCTTCCATGCGCCTGGCATGCGCTTTTGAAGAACAAAAGAAAATGGTTTTACCGGGCAGCACCCCGTTTTGATCCTTGATGCATTCTTCCATGAACTCTTTGACAATCAGGGTGTTGGTTCCCTTGTTGATCACCTTTTTTTCAAGCTGGGTGCCTTCAAAATTGATCTCTTCAATATCGATGCCGTCCAGCATCAGTTTTTTTTGATCTTCAAGGGCAATGGTTCTTTTGCTGATACCGTCTGCCTGAAATTTTGTCTGGATTTTCATGACCTGAAAATTGCTCAGATAGGGCGGCATATTGCTGACCGCTTCTTCAAAGGTATAGGCAAAGGTCGGCAGGCCGTTTTCACAATCAAATAGTGAAAAAGTGTTATGATCGATCAAATCCGTTGGGGTTGCCGTCAATCCCAAGTTTATGGTTTTGAAATAATCCAGGATCTCGCCATAGGTGTTGTAAATGGACCGGTGACTTTCATCGATAAAAATAAAATCAAAAAAATACGGGGAGAGCGTCTGGGTTTCATCCCGGATAATATTGAGCATGCTGGGATAGGTGGAGACATAAATCCGGCGGTCCTTGCTGATCAGCTTTTCCCCCACATTGGGCCATCTGGGTTCATCCGGCAGATATTCTTTAAAGGCATTTAATGCCTGTTCCCGTAATGCGATACGATCGACCAGGAAAAGGGCTCTTTCCGCATGACCGGCCCGCATCAAGGCATCCACCAGGGCGATACTGGTTCGTGTTTTTCCGGTACCGGTGGCCATGACCAGTAAAAATGACCTTTTCTTTATCTCAATGCCTTCAAGCACACTGCGGATGGCCCGGATCTGGTAATCGCGGCCTGCAATACCGGTGTTGATCAGTTCGCGGGTAAGGGGTTTTCGATTCTGCCGGATATAGTTTAACCGCTCTAAATCATCCAGTGTCGGAAACCCGATCACTTTTCGGGGGGGATGGTTTTCCAGATCCCAGAAATAGGTTTCCAATCCGTTGGTATAAAAACAGAACGGCAAATGGCCTTTGCTTTGTTTTTGAATATTGAAGCAATACTGTTTTGCCTGTTCCCGGCCGATTGCCGCGTCTTTGCTCGTTTTCTTGGCCTCTACAACAGCAATAGGTTTTCCGTTCTTCCCCAATAGGACATAATCGCTGAACTGATGACCCTGATAGGGCGTCTGTGCTTCGGCAACCCCTTCCGGAAGATCAACAAGAATATCAAATTCCTGCACCACCTGGGTGGGGTCATTGACATTCCACCCGGCTTTTTCAAGATGTTTGTCAATCAGTTCAGCTCTTGTCTGTTGTTCGGTTTTCATTTCGGATAGTTTTCAATTCAGGTCTCTTACCGGCTTCTCAGCTATCACCAAGTAGCTATGTAAACACCATCTCAATATCGCGTAATGCTCATGAAATCAATAAAATACTGAAAATAGGCATGAATCCTCTTCATTCCTGATCAAAACCCGTTTTCTTTCCAAAAATTTTCTCTGATCAAGCCTTCACGTCAGAACGAAAAATATAAACACATAAAATATTTTTAATGGCCCATTACTTTTAAAAATCAGAGGGAAAACTGATCAGAAAAAAAATTACCTGTAACATATGAGCTGCGGAATATTATTAAAAGTCCGGGGGTATTAAACTGTTTCCAAAATATTTTGCGGTTGGTGAGAATTTCATCAGGGTTTCATTTGCCTATGGTTTACATAGAATTTTTGACTCGTGGAAAATTATCAAGTATCATTTTCAACATACATCAATGAACAGTTGAGGACAAAAATCATGACACAAAATTTATTGAACGAGGCTTTGAAAATGCCACCAAATGAAAGGATTGAATTTGCTCAATTAATAATGGCCGACATAGACTGCGAAGATGATAAGATCCGAAAGCTCTGGCTGGATGAAGTCTCGGACCGGAAACAATCGGTTACAGATGGACGCGCAAAATTAATCGATTTTGATAATTTATTCCATGAAGATTAGAATTCATGAATTAGCAACAAAAGGTGTATGCCACGGCGTGTCCGGCATCTTTTTAAAAGCGCATCATATGCCTGATCATGGAACCGGCAATGGAGATGATGGCTTGCGGCAGCAGCCCGCCTGCGATCATCAGGGCAATCATGAGATAAGACAGCAGTTTGATCGGGAGGGTTTCGATCACCGGGGTCTCGGTTCCGGTTTCAGGGGCGGTAAAATAGGCGGCCTTCAGGACTTTTAAATAATAGTACAGGGAGATGACCACGTTGATCATGGCAAAAATCACGAGGGCGAGATAGCCTTTTTCAAGTGCGGCCTTGAAAATGAGCAGTTTGGCGGTAAACCCGATGGTGGGGGGAATGCCTGCCAGGCCAAAGAGGGCCAGCATCAGGGCCAGGGCCAGGGCAGGGGCCTTTTTATGGAGACCGGCCAGTTGCCGGACGCTTATATTATCGCCGCTTTTGCCCACAACGATCACGGCCATGAAGGCGGTGAATTTCATGATCAAAAGGGATACTGCATAAAACACTGCGCTGATCCAGCCCATGACATTCAGGCTCAGGATTCCGATCAGGATATAGCCGGCGTGGGCAATGCTGGAATAGGCCAGAAGGCGTTTGAGATCATCCTGAACCACGGCTGAAAGGTTGCCGATGGTCATGGAGAGCACGCTTAAGGTCATGAAAAAAAAGATCAGGTGTTCTGCGCCAGGGCCGCAGAGCGTGACCAGCCGGATGATGGCGGCAACGGCTGCTATTTTGGAAACCGTTGCGATATAGGCTGCGGTCTGGTGGGGCGCGCTTTCATAGACATCCGGGGCCCAGAAATGGAAAGGCACAGCGCTAAGTTTGAATAAAAGGCCTGACAGGGAGAGGATCATACCGATCTTTGCCATGGGATGCTGCAACTGACCGGGCAGATTCCTGGCCAGGTCGGCAAAATAAAGGGAGTTTCCTGCCTGGTACAAAAGGGCAAATCCAAAGAGCATCAGGGCCGATGCTGTGGCGCCGATGAAAAAATATTTCAAGGCAGATTCAAGGCCTTTTTTTTGTCCTTTTCTTAGGAATACCAGCACATAAAGGCCGTAGCTGGAGGTTTCCAGCGAAATATAAAACGGCAGAAGATGGATGGAGCTGACAAGCGCCATCAGGGCCAGGGTTGAGAGCGACAGGATAAGAAAAAATTCGCTGTGCCGTTTTTCAGGGACGCCGGTGAGATCTCGGCACAACCCTGTGACCAAGAAAAATCCGGCATAAATGATCAGTTTGAAAACTTGCGAAAACTCATCCACCCGATAGGCGGCGTTAAACAGCGTGCCGGTCCGGTTCAGGCTGAATATGCAGATGACAAGACCCGCAGCGGCCAGCACCCGGGCTGATTGATAGTCCCGTTCTGCATGGGGTTGCATCAGGGATAAAACAAGAAAAATCCCGGCCATGCCAAGGGTAAAAAGTTCAGGGGAAAAAAGCATCCAGTTCATCATTATGGAGTCCCGTTCATAAGGAGGGTTGACGCTGTCTGTATGGTTTCAACCATGAGAAAGGGCATGAGCCCGAAAATCATGATCACTGCGACAAGAATCATCCGGGGGATTCCGAGTGTAAAGGAAACATCCGGGATGTGTTCGTATTTTTGATTGGCCGGGCCAAAGAAGGTCTTTTCCACCACCCGCAGGATAAAAATCGCGCTGATGATCAGGGCGGATACGGCAAAGACAGCCAGGACAGGATAGACCCGGAATGCGGCAATAAATACCGTGAGCTCGGCCCAGAAACTGGCCATGCAGGGAACCCCGATACCGGCCAGGGCAGCAAAAATGAAATAGGACGAGGCCACGGGCAAGGTACGGGCCAGCCCGCCAAGCTCGGAAATCTCTTTGGTATGGGTGCGGTCATAGATATACCCCACCGAGGAGAATAAAAGTGCGGTCATGATCCCGTGGGCAAACATCTGGAATACGGCGCCGTTCAGACCGTCCACGGATACGCAGGCCAGACCCAGGCCCACGATTCCCATGTGGGACACGCTGGAATAGCCGATCACAAATTTCAGATCGGTCTGGCGAAGGCCTGCCAGGGCCCCGTAAACAATGCCGATGGTGGCCAGGGCCGCCATGAGCGGCGACCAGAACGCCCAGCCGTCGGGGCAAAGAAAGATGCCGACCCGGATGATGCCAAAGGCGCCGATTTTCATGAGCACGCCCGCGTGAAGCATGCTGACGGATGTGGGCGCAGCCACATGCCCTACCGGGGACCAGGTATGAAAGGGCCACACACCCGCCAGGATGCCGAATCCGATATAGAGCAGGAAAAAGGCGAGCTTCTGCTGGAACGGGGTGAATTGGGCCGAGTGAACCAGAACCGGAAGAGAGAAACTGCCAAGGCCGGATACTTGAACCAGGTAAAGCATGGCCGGCAGGATGAGCGCGCTTCCGGCCAGCAGGTACAGGGTCAGTTTGAGCGCCCCGTATTCGCGTTTTGTACTGCCCCAGATCAGGATCAAAAGATACATGGGGAAC
>CAZWMY010000098.1:0-15476 GCA_964635025.1 uncultured Desulfobacula sp.
TGATATTGATTGCAGACCCGTTTTCCGACAACACATTTTATTATGAATTCAGAGCCAAAGATATTGTCTTTGCGGAAGATCTTCCCAATTTGACCACCCTTTCCGGAGAATCCGTATCCATGGTTCGGATCTGGGTCAAAAAACAAAGCATTGCCGTCCGGTGCACCCCGTTTATCGTGGACTCCATACGGCGTATCTGACAAACTTTAAAAATGAAAGGACATATCATGAAAAAATTCATCTTTTATCTTATCATGGCCGGCTTTATTCTTCTCAATGGAACAGGCGCATTCTCTTTTGAAAACATATCATTTGAGCCGATAAATCATGCAACCTTTGTCATCAAATCACCCAAACTCACGGTTTATGTCGACCCCGTGGGTGACAAAAAGGCTTTTGAAACCTTTCCGGAACCGGATTTGATCCTGATCACGGATATCCACCGGGATCATCTGGATACTGCCCTTGTTTCCATACTGAAAAAAGAAAAAACCGCCGTCATCGGCCCGGAAGCCGTCATCGAACAATTGAAATACGGGACCAGGATGAAAAACGGTGAAACTCTGAAGATGGACAATATCCTTATTGAAGCGGTTCCTTCTTACAACATGACCTCAGAAAGGATTTCCTTTCATCCAAAAGGCCGGGGCAACGGATATGTGCTGACCCTTGATGAAAAAAGGATATATATTTCCGGCGATACCGAAGATATACCGGAAATGAGGCAGTTGAAAAATATCGATTTTGCCTTGATCTGCATGAATCTTCCCTATACCATGACGGTGGAGCAGGCCGCCTCTGCGGTTCTCGAAATGAAACCGGGCACTGTTTTTCCCTACCATTACCGGGGAAAGGACGGCATGAGCGATTTGAATCAATTCAAAGCCCTTGTTCAAAAAAATGAGGCCATCCAGGTAAAACTCTTGAAGTGGTATGATCAATAACCAGCGGCAATTCCCTTTTTCAGAGATTCACCTTCTCAGGGTTGAGAAAGGGTGGCTGGCTGTCGATAAACCTTGCGGGGTGAGTGCTCATAATGATCCGGGGCAGGAGATGGAAAGCATGTGCCTTGCTCCACACGGTACAAAGTGGTTCAAGAAACGCACCATTATACATTACTGGATATTGAACTTTTAACCGGCCGAAAGCACCAGATCAGGAGACATGCAAAGCTTTCCGGTCATCCGGTGACAGGCGATACCCGATATGGCTCTGTAAAATCAATTGAATATCTGCGGACCCGAAAATCTTATCATCGTCTTGGACTTCATTGCAGACAACTTGAATTTAATTTAACGGAAAAAAAGGAAAAGATCTCCATCATATCCGAAAACCCCTTAACAAAAATGATTCAGCTTCTGGCAGATGACGGGGATGAATTCAATCAATAGGGAATCAGATGAAAAATAGATACGGTTTGATTATTCTTCTTTTACTTGTCGCATTTTGTTCTGGGCTTCAGGCAAAAACAATAGAACTGGTCTATGTCAATTTCCCACCCTATGAGGAGAATGTTAATGGAAAGCCTGTTGGTATTCTTGTCCGGATTGTCGAACAGGCATTTAAAAGAGCGGATATCCCGTTTAATCTGACTTTTATGCCCTTTAAACGAGGATATGAACTGGTCAAAGAGGGCAAATACGACGGGATTTTCAATTTTTATAAAATTGATGCCCGATTGCCCCATTTTGATTTTTCAACCCCGATTATTAAAAACTCCCTGGTTTTTTTCGTGCAAAAGGATTCTGATATGACCTATGAATCCCTTCATGATCTTAACCAAAAAAAGATCGGGGTCATGATCGGATACACCTATGGAAAAGAATTTGACGATGCAAAAAAAATCATTAAAGATGCTGCAGGGGAACATCAATATCATTTCAGAAAATTAATCCTGGGCCGTCTTGATGCTTATCCCTGTGACAAAATGGTTGGTATTCATATTGCCAGAAAAGAAGGGCTGATGGATCAATTAAAAATCCTGCCCAATCCATTGAGAATTATGAATGGTCACATTGGTTTCACAAAAGACAGACATAAAGATACGATTGAAAAAATAGATTTTGAAATCAGAGCCATGGAAAATAGCGGCAAAATTGATGAAATAATGAATAATTTCATCAATAACAATACTGACTGACCTAAATAAATTTACATGTTTCATACAGGAGTAACTCATGACCTCAATCGAAATTATCAAAACCCTTTCTAATGCCCATGGGGTTTCAGGGTTTGAAGATGAAGTGATTCATGCGGCAAAAGCTTATCTTGAAGATTCCTTTGATATGGAAGAAGACCGCATCAGAAATCTTTTCATCCACAAGGGCAAAAAGAGCCGGACCAAGCCTAAAATTATGCTGGACGCCCACTCGGATGAAGTCGGGTTCATGGTTCAATCCATTAATATGAACGGCACCTTAAAATTTTTACCCCTTGGCGGGTGGAACCCCCAGAGCGTCGGAGCCCATGCCGTTTCCGTCAAAACCGCCAAAGGCATCTGGATCAAAGGGGTGGTGGCCTCAAAACCCACCCATTTCATGACACCGGAAGAGCAAAAAATTCCAGCTTCTTTATCCACCATGGTCATTGATATCGGTGCTGTCTCAAAAGAGGAAGTGTTAAGAAAATTCCATGTCGGGATCGGCGCTCCGGTGGTCCCGGATGTGGCTTTCACCTATGATAAAAAAAACGACCTCATGTTCGGCAAAGCCTTTGATGACCGTCTTGGGTGTGCCGCGCTTCTGGAAATTATGAAACACCACGTTCATGATGCTCTTCCCCTGGATGTGCATGGGGTTCTTTCATCCCAGGAGGAACTTGGACTCAGAGGGGTGAATGTCTCGGTAAGAAAAATTAACCCGGATGTTGCCATTGTCCTTGAAGGGACCCCGGCCGATGACACCTTTAATAGCAGTGATTTTATCCAGGCCAGATTACGAAAAGGGCCCCAGATCCGTCACATGGATCATTCGGTGCTGTCAAACCCCCGTTTTGTGCGGTTTGCCATAGAAACAGCCCAAAAAAACAAAATTAAATTCCAGGAAGCTGTCCGATCCGGGGGCGGAAACAACGGCAGTGTCATTA
This sequence comes from uncultured Desulfobacula sp., assembly GCA_964635025.1. Lineage (GTDB taxonomy): Bacteria > Desulfobacterota > Desulfobacteria > Desulfobacterales > Desulfobacteraceae > Desulfobacula. The sequence goes on from CAZWMY010000098.1 coordinate 3,085, forward strand.
CCCTCCATGACCGGGGGATTCCGACAATCACCCTGGGCATTCCGGTCCGGTATATTCATTCGCACCATTGCATTGCCACGCTGGAGGATTTCAGCCATACGGTTCAGTGGTGCAGTGAAATTTTAAAAAACCTGACCCGTGACATTATTGAAGGGTTTTAAAACCCGTCTGAAGAAAATTTTATTTGGTTTTTGACATCATAAGAATGGCAATGAGAATCAAGATCCCGCCAACAGCATGATGTAAGGTAAATTTTTCTTTAAGAAAAAGACAGGACAATACCACTGCACTGACCGGCATGACAGCGGTAAACACACCGGCCGTGCTCCCTGAAACCCTGGACACGCCCTGGAACCAGAAGATATAGGCCATTACCGTAAACACTGCGCCAAAATACAGTATGGCTCCCCAGGCAAAAATACTGACGCTTGAAAAATTGAAGGAAACAGCCTGATATAAGGACAGGGGTAAAAATAAGACAAAGCCTGAAAAGCAGAGATAAGTTGCCAATGCAAGATTTGAAATATCCGATGAAATCCGTTTTCGCATCAAAAGAAAAAATGCTTCTCCAGCCACTGCTCCGATCATTAATAAATTGCCGAGCATATGCCGTGTCGGGATGGAAAATGTTTGAACATCAACAAATCCGTTTACAATGATCACACCAGCCACCACCATGCCGATGGCAAGCATGTGGCAGACCCCTGGTTTTTCCCTGAAAAAAAGATAGGTCACCACGGCCATCATGGCCGGGGATGTGCTGGTAATAATCCCGGCTTCAATGGCGCTGGTGTACCGCAGCCCCAGGAGCACCAGAAAAGTGAAGACAACCTGGCCGCAAAAGGCCATGAGGATAAGGTTTCCCAAATCTTTGCCGGAAATCCGGAGTCGTTTTTTTTCATATATCAGTAACACCGGCAGCATCACTGCCGATGCAATAGCAAACCGAAGACCGGAAGCCAAAAAGACAGGGAAAGAATAGGTGATGATTTTGCCGAACACGACGGAGCTGCCGACAATGATCATGGCAAGGGACAAATTTGCATAGGCATAAAATTTCGACTGCATGATAAATCCTTTTTCATATAATTATCAGACAGGGAGATCATGCCTTTGAACGATAAATTATGCTTGGATAATATTGTCCTTGGTTTAAAGATTATGAATTTTTTTTTATGAGGACCTGATCAGATAAGTTTTTTGATTGATCAGGATGGAGAATTTTCCATCTTTTTCTTCAATGAATTTTGAGATCTTGACCAAGGCATGGGATGAAAATTTAATTTTGTGGTCGAAAGTCTGAAGATAAAGGCTGTCGGATGCCATGAAAAGTTCGCCCTCGCCCAGGGCAATCCTGTCCGTGGTGTTGAGGATGAGGCAGATGTCGGGCCCTGATATCATGATATCCACAACAAAAACTGCTGTATCTTCATATGGGAAATACACTTTTTCTTCGCATTCCCCGGTTGTCTGGTGGACATAATACCCGTTTTCGTCTTTTTTAATGGCTGAATTAAAATATTTTATAATTCTCGGGTGTTCAAATTTCCCATGCTCATTATGCCAGGTCCCGTTTTTATCCATCCAAAAAACAGCCTCTTCCTTTGGAATGATAATGACTTTTTTATTCTCAGACGCTTCTTCTCTCATGCCTCTTTCCTTTTTTCTCACAGAACTGCCCTGGCGTTATACCATAAAATTTTTTAAAGATCCGGTTCAAATGGCTCTGGTCAAAAAAGCCGGTTGATTGGGCGGTTTCAATGATGGGTACGTTTTTTTCCATGAGCTCTCTTGCTCTTTTCACCCGGACAAGATTCAAATAGGTGTGGGGGGTCAGACCGGTTTCGCGTTCAAACACGCGCAGCAAATAATACCGGCTGATGCCTGCCACACGGCTTAAAACATCCAGGGAAATATCCGTATCATAAAAATTTTCAATATACTCTTTTATTTTCATCACTTTGTTTTTCTCAGAGCCCGGAGATTTCGGTGATGCTTTTTGAAGTGAATGTCTCAGTATAAACCCGGACATGATGCTGTAAAAGCGTGATTCTTTTTCAAGAAGCGGGATATTTGGATTTTCAAAATCCTGGTGAAGGATGCGAATTTTTTCTGAAAATGTCGGATCCTTGATCACCCCTTTTTTAAAAAACGGCATGGGCTTTGTCTGATTGCAGCATTCGTTGAAAATCCTGTCCAGTTGGCCTGATTTCAGATAAAACATCCTGTATTGCCAGCCTTCCTCGGATATGGCGAACCCGTTATGGACCTCACCCGGGTCAGCCATATTGATGTCCCCTGCACCGGCAACAACCCTTTCTCCCCTGTAGTCAAATCCAAGATATCCTTTTTCGATCACACCAATGACATGGCCTTCATGAAAATGAGGTGAAAATGTCTGCTTTTGATACGCTGCATGCAAGAGTTCAAGATTTTCCATAGCCGGGAATCTTTGGAACCTGGCCATTTCTTTTAATCCTGTTTTGCCCACCCTCAAATCCTTTATGCCCCCTATAAAAATAAAAAAAAGATACCGTGATTTAGACTATATTGTCTTGGATAAAATTGCCAACCGAATTTGATGAATAACTGTAAATTTTGAAGATCATAACTGTTGACTGGTAACAATCAAATATCGTATTATTCCGAAACTTTTATTCAACTTTTAAAAAAGGAGCCGTGAAGAATGAAAAAAACGTATATTGCCATACCTATGTTTATTGTTTTCTTACTGAGCCTGTTGTTTATATCCTGCGGGCAGGATAAAAGCCAGGTAGATGCTTCAAAGCTCGAACAGCAGGTAGCTGCATTATCTCTTAAAGTCGATGAATTGTCTAAAAAGGTCGATGCTATGACCAGTGCGCCCGGGGCAGCTGAAACCTCTGGCAATAAAATGAAAGCAGGATTTATTTATGTTGGTCCTGTGGGGGATTATGGCTGGTCTCATGCCCACGATCTGGGAAGAAAATTCGTTGAGAAAAAATTTCCCTGGCTTGAGACGGTCTATGTGGAAGCTGTCCCTGAAGCCGATAGTTCAAGAATGATTGACCGGCTGATCCAGGAACAAAAATGTGACGTGGTTCTTACCACCAGTTTCGGATACATGGATGATACCGTTGCGGCTGGAACCCGTTATCCGGACAAGCTTTTCATGCATTGCTCCGGTTTTAAACGCTCAGCCAATGTAGGCACTTATTTTGGCGATCTTTACCAGATGTATTATCTAAACGGGATTATGGCCGGCTCCCTGACCAAAACAAATAAAATAGGTTATGTCGGTGCTTTCCCCATTCCTGAAGTGGTCAGACATATTGATGCCTTTGCTTTGGGGGTCAAGGTATCCAACCCCAACGCCAAGGTTAATGTGAAATGGATCTATGCCTGGTATGGTCCGGACAAAGCAAAAGAAGCGGCTGAAGCCCTGATTACCGAAGGATGCGACGCCCTTGCCTTTACCGAAGACACACCGGCTGTCATCGAAGTCGGACAACGCCATTCTGAAAAAGGCAACCAGGTATATACCTTCAGCCATTATTCCCCAATGCAGACCTATGGCGTGGATTCTGTGGTTTCGGGCCAAATTATGGACTGGGGCGGAATGTATGCCAAAATATTTGATGACATAAAAAATAAAACCTGGACCAATGCAGACGTCTGGTGGCTGGCCAAAGAAAAAGCCGCCATCCTGGGCGGAAGCGAAACCGATGCGGTTAACCCCAAATTTGTCCCTGCACTGAAAGAAGCCATGGTTGAGACTAAAGAATTCGGCAAAATTTCTGCTTATGACCTTGTCATGAAACGCTATGAACAGATGAAACAGGGCGTTGATGTATTTGACCCGTTTACCGGACCTATTAGCGACAACCAGGGCAAAGTGGTGATCCAGGCAGGAGCCAAAGCTTCAAAAGAAGAGCTTCTGAGCATCATGTACTATGTGGACAATGTGGAAGGCACCATTCCCAAATAATTAAAACCAAATCCTAAAAAGCCGGGAATTCTTTCCCGGCTTTTTTAATTAAATAAGATTATGAGAAAAAACCATCGCCTTGAAATGGAAGGCATCTGTAAATCATTTCACGGCATTCCCGCAAACCAGGATATCAGTTTTTATATTGAATCCGGTGAAATCCTGGGACTCCTGGGTGAGAACGGGGCAGGAAAAACAACCCTGATGAATATCCTCTATGGCCTTTACCAGCCGGATTCAGGAGAAATCAGGATCAACGGGACCCCTGTCCGGATTCACAACCCGGTTGAATCCATCAACCATGGCATCGGCATGGTGCATCAGCATTTTATGCTTATCCAGAATCATTCCGTGCTTGAAAATATAGCGTTAAGCCATAAAGACACTCCGTTTTTCTTTCCAAAATTAAAAATCAGGGAAAAAATAGAAGAATTTTCAAAATCCTTTGATTTCAAAATTGATCTGACAAAAAAAATCTGGCAATTGTCGGCAGGAGAGCAGCAGCGGGTGGAAATCATAAAAGCCCTTCTAAACGGCGCCGACCTTCTGATCCTGGATGAACCCACATCCGTTCTGACCCCCCAGGAAATCAAAGAATTGATCTCGATCTTAAAAGAAATGAAAGCCAAGGGCCACATGATCATTTTCATCTCCCACAAGCTTGATGAAATCATGGATATCTGTGACCGGGTCCTGGTGCTTCAAAAAGGGAAAATAGCCGGCAGCGCTCTCACCAAAGATACGGACAAAACATCTCTGGCCCGAATGATGGTGGGAAGGGATGTGGTGTTTAACATCAAAAAGGAAACGCTTGAACGAGGCCGGCAAATCCTATCGGTTGAGCACCTGAATGTCATAGGAGATAAAGGAATGCCTGTATTAAGAAATATCTCCTTTGAAGTGTTTGAAAATGAGATCTTCGGTGTGGCGGGAGTCTCCGGCAACGGACAGCGGGAGCTGGCCGAAGCCGTTACCGGTATCAGAACCGTGAAATCCGGAAAAATAAGGATCAATGACCAGGAAATCACCAACACATCACCAAGACATATATATGATCAGGGCGTTTCCCATGTGCCTGAAGAACGCATCCGGTTCGGCATTGCGCCGGGTCTGTTTTTGTATGACAATGCCATTTTAAAACAGCACCATCTGAAAAAATTTTCCAAGAAATATTTTTTAAAATACAAACAAATAAAAGATCACGCAAAAAACCTCCTGAATGATTTTAATGTCTCTGCCCACTCCATCCACAGCCAGATCCGGAATCTTTCCGGCGGAAACATCCAAAAGCTGATCCTTGGCCGTGAAATCAGTGAAAAACCCCTATTGCTGGTGGCATCTCACCCTACCTACGGACTTGATATAGGTGCAACCGAATTCATGAGAAACCATCTTCTGGACCTCAGAAAAACCGGCAGTGCGGTTTTGCTGTTTTCCGAAGACCTTGAGGAAATATTTGAACTGTGTGACCGCATTGCCATTATTTTTAATGGTGAGTTCATGGCCATCCTGGATTCCGGTGATGAACGCCTCTGTGATATCGGGCTTATGATGGCAGGGTCAAAAAGAATATGAAAGATACTAAACAACAGGGACATACCCCATGATTAAATTTATTGTTACGGATCGATATGATATCAGTGCGTTTCGATCCTTCATGACCAATGTCTTATCCCTTGTTTTAGGCTTATTCATGATCGGATTTGTTTTCCTCTTTTTAGGGGTTAATCCTTTTTATGCTCTCTTTAAAATTTTTTCAGGTTCTTTTGGTTCTTTCTACGGTTTAAAGGAAACCCTGACCAAGGCCATCCCTCTGATTCTGATCGGCTCCGGCCTCACCCTTGCCTTTAGGGCAAAATTCTGGAATATCGGTGCTGAAGGTCAGCTTTTAATGGGTGCAGTGTTTGCGACCTGGACGGGGCTCTTTTTAGGGAACACTCTGCCGTCTTATATTATTGTTCCCCTGATGTTTTTTTCCGGATTCATCGGCGGTGCCTTATGGGGAATCATTCCTGCCATCCTGAAAATACGATTCTCAATTAACGAAGTGATTTCAACCCTGATGCTCAATTATATCTGCGCCGATTTTCTGACCATGCTCATTGTGGGGCCTTGGAAGGGCAGTACCCGATTCGGTTTCCCCGGTACCAACAATCTTCCGGATGCTGCCATTCTGGGTATCATTCCTGGTTCCCGCATTCACTATGCCACTTTCATCCTGTCCATCCTATGCGCCATCCTCCTCTGTATCGTGATTTACAAAACCCGGTTCGGATATGAAGCAAGGGTGGTGGGCGAAAACCCGGATGCCGGGCGATATGCAGGGATTGATTTTTTAAAAACCACTCTCGTTCTCATGATCATCAGCGGAGGGCTTGCCGGGCTTGCCGGTGTGGGTGAAGTGGCCGGCATCCATCATTATCTCGGATATCCTGCTGCTGTCTCTTCCGGGTATGGATTTACCGCCATCATAGTTGCCTGGCTGGCCAAATTAAACCCGCTTCTCACCCTTGTTTCAGGCATCTTTTTTGCGGGAATCCTTGTGGGCGGAGATGCCATACAAATATCCCTTGGTCTTCCGGCAGCCACCGTCAATATTGTGAACGGGATTTTATTGATCTGTTTGATCATGGGCGACTATTTCCTAAAAAATAAAATAAGTCTTCGATTTTTAAAAGAATAATTGTTACGCAGCAGTTTCAAACCAACAGAGGGACCCCATATATGGAAGATATGATCATTTCAACAATTGAACGCGCCATGGTGGCCGGAACTCCTTTGCTTTTAGCCACCACCGGGGAAGTCATCTGCGAGCGCTCCGGCATTCTGAATCTCGGAGTCGAAGGCGTCATGGCCATGGGTGCTGTGGTCGCTTTTATTGTCACCATGACAACGGGCGAACCCTGGCTTGGGGTTCTTTGTGCGGTTGGAGTCGGCATGGTCCTCTCTGTCCTTCATGCCTTTGTTTCCGTCAGCCTTCAGGCTAACCAGGTGGTGTCCGGCCTGGCTCTCACCATGATAGGTCTAGGCTTTTCAGGCCTGATGGGAAAGCCCTATGTGGGCAAACCGCTTTTAATAAAAATGGAGGATTTTACCATCCCCTATCTATCGGATATCCCCTATCTTGGAAAGATCCTGTTTTCCCAGGGCCCATTCTTTTACCTGGCCATCTTTTTTGCCCTCACGGCCTGGTTTTTTCTTGAAAAAACCCGTCTCGGAATACAGATTCGCTCCACCGGTGAAAACCCCAAAGCCACAGAGACTCAAGGAATTAATGTCTCCAGGATAAAATACCTGAGCATTATCATCGGCGGCGGGTTTTCAGCCCTTGCCGGTGCCCACTTGTCCATATCCTATTCAAAATCATGGATAGAGGGAATGACTGCGGGACGCGGTTGGATCGCCATTGCCCTGACCATTTTCGCCCTGTGGAACCCGGCAAGGGCCATATGGGCGGCCTTCCTGTTCGGGTTCATTTTTGTTGTCCAGTATTTGCTGCAGCCCCTGGGCATATCTCCGAATTTTCTTTCCATGCTGCCTTATATTGCGACATTGATCATTCTTTTATTGATCAGTTTCAAAGACCCCAGAAGATTAAATGCTCCGGCCATGCTGGGAGAACCCTACAAACGAGGAGAACGCTAATAAAGTCTTTGACATTTCAGAGGATTTTATTGATAATTGACCATCAGCCACCCCTGACTTTTTAAGGAGTATATATGACAGAGCCCTTTCTTTCTCCCATCGTTTCCATTGATGAAATTTCAAAAATTTTTCTTACAACAGCCCAAACAACTCTTGAAGCCACGACAAAACAGAACGTTACCTATTCTTCAACCATTCAGAAAATCCCTAAAATTTCCATGAAACCGGATCTGACTTGTTTTGTTCAGTTCAATGGGGATTATAACGGTCTTGCGGTATTGAATTTTTCTGCCGATGCTGCCTTTGAAATCTACAAATCCTATATGAAAGCCATGGGCATGCCCAAAGAAGAACTGGCATTGACCGTAGCCTCACCCGAGGTCTCGGATACCATTGGAGAAATCACCAACCAGATCATGGGTCATCTGACAAAGGAAATCGAAGATAAATTCAGCCTCAATGCCGTTTTCGGACAGCCCAAAGCCCTTACCCTCAACAGCGCCATTACCCTTGTCATTGATTCCGACTACAGGGAAAACAGGCGGCTGTCCTTTAAAATCGGAAATTACAGTTTCCGGATTGAAATTGCCATGGAGCATACTGAATTTATCCTCAGTTGAGTTTTCATGAAACAAGCAGAACTTTTTCGTATTTTAGTGATCAGTGTTCTGTTTCTTTCTTTTTCATCCCATCTGTGTCTTGCCATATCCATTCCTGAAGAAAAAGAAGTCGGCAAAAAATTTATTGAAATGATAGAGAGAAAACAGATGCTGTTGCATGACCCTATTACAAACCATATGGTGAATGTGGTGGGTCGTCATATTCTTTCCTATCTTCCGGCTCAGCCTTTTGATTATTCTTTTTATGTGGTCAATGATGATATTTTTAATGCTTTTGCCGCACCCGGCGCCAATGTATTTGCATACCGGGGGCTGATCACTGCCCTTGATTCCATTGATGAACTCGCCGGCATCATCGGGCATGAAATTGCCCATGCCGCCAGCCGCCATGTGTCCGAATCCATTGATCGGTCAAAATATATCAGTATCGGAAGTCTTGCAGGCGTACTGGCAGGAATCCTCATCGGCAGCAAATCCGGCGGCGATGCTGCAGGCACCCTGATTAAAGGGTCCCTGGCGCTGGGACAGACCGCCATGCTCGCCTTTACAAGGGAAAACGAAACCGAAGCCGATGAAAAAGGCATCATGTTTTTAAAAGAAAGCTGTTATTCGCCCACAGGACTTTTGTCCGGCCTCATGAAAATAAGGGAATCAGATTACCGGGGTGTGGAAAACATCCCTGATTATGTCAAAACCCATCCAGGCACGGGAAGCCGTATTGCCCATGTGGAAAATATTTTGTCAGGCTACACCCCGGTCAAAAAACCCTCCTGCATGGCAGACCTGCGGTTTGAAATGGTCAAATACCGTCTTATCGGGCTTTATGGAGACCTTGAGCCCTCTTTTGCCAAATTGACTCGCCTCCTGGAGAAAAACCCTGACAATGCAGCCCTTCACTATGGCATGGGCCTGATATATGATCGGAAATTCAGAAAAGAGGAAGCCCGCCAACACCTGAAAAAAGCGCTTTCCCTCAATATTTTCGATCCCATGATCCTTTTGGAACTGGGAAGGATTTACCAGGAAAACGGGGAAGCTGAAAAAGCCCTTGAAGTCCTGCAAGCAGTTGAGCCGGAACCTGTTTTGGGAGTGATGGCCCGATTTCATGAGGGTGCGGCTTATCTTGAGCTCAAAGACATCAAACGGGCTGAATCTCTTTTTAATTTTGTCATTGAAAAAGCCCCATCCGCATATCCTGCTGCCTATTACAACCTTGCCAATATCATGTCCATCCAGAACAAACAGGATCTTTCCCATTATTATCTGGGGCTCTTTTATTATGAAACCGGCAGTATAAAAACCGCCATGGCCCATTTAAACAAAGCAATGGAACTGCTAAGCGACAGTGCAAAATTCAATCATGCAAAAGAGCTTTTCAATAAAATTGTAAAAGAAGAACAAGAAGAAATGGAAGAAAAAGAAAAACGTTCCCGAAAGCCCCGGTTCTGAAGATCTATACCTTGTCAAATCTTGAAAAATGCATGGAAAAAGTTCCCCTGCCCTGACTTGCAGACCTGATGGCCGTAGAATACCCGAACATCTTTGCCAGCGGGACCACAGCCCTTAAAACCTGAAGACCGGATTTTGAATCAATGGATTCTATTTTGCCCCCTCTGGCATTCAAATCTGCGATGGCATCTCCCATGAAGGCATCCGGTACAAAAACTTCAACCTCCATGATGGGTTCTAAAAGGCCTATGGACGCATTTTCAAGGGCATCCTTGCAGGCCATGGATGCACACACGGAAAAGGCCAGCTCAGAGCTTCGTTCATCAAATGAGCCGCCTTCAAGGACAATGGCAATATCCACCAGGGGATATCCCTTGAGGTATCCGCCCTCAAGACTCTCCCGGATACCTTTTTCAATGGCAGGCAGATATTGTTCCGGTATCTGATCGGCCCCTGCCTTTGATTTAAAGGTTATTCCTTCTCCTCGGTGCAAAGGCTCCAGCATGAGATTCACCTTTGCAAAATGCGTTTTTCCGGTAATATCCTTTTCAAATACGGCGCTGCCTTTTGCCTTGCTGTTAATTACCTCCCTGTAGACGACCTGGGGATGTCCCACATTGACATTGGTATTGAATTCTTTTTGCATTCTTGAAATGATGATTTCAAGGTGAAGTTCTCCCATGCCGGATAAAAGCGTCTGGCCGGTTTCCTCATCCCGGCTGACTTTCAGGGTCGGGTCTTCCATGGTGAATTTCTCCAGCACCTCATCTAGTTTTTCCTGATCTGAATGGGTTTTAGGCTCCACGGCAATGGAAATGACCGGGGCTTCATATTCCATTTTCTCAAGACAGACCGGGTTCTCCATTGAACAAAGGGTATCCCCGGTGCCTGAATCCTTGAGTCCCACAATCCCTATGATCTCTCCGGCTGATGCATCTTTGAGCCGTTCCCGCTTATTGGCATGCATCTGAAGAATCCGGGATAATTTCTCTGTTTTCTTTAACAATGGATTATATACTTCAGAGCCGGTTTCTATTCTGCCTGAGTATATCCTTACAAAAGAAAGCTTTCTGCCCTCAATAATGGACACTTTAAAAATCAGGGCCGCCAGAGGTCCGTTTTTTTTAGGCGGAAATTCTATTTCTTCGCCGGTTTCCGGGCGAAGCCCTTTGACCGGCGGAATGTCAAGGGGGCTTGGCAGATAGAGTTCAATTGCATCCAAAAGGGGCTGTATCCCCTTGTTTTTCAAAGCGCTGCCACAAAATACTGGCACAATTTTTCTTGAAATCGTCGCAGTTCGAATGGCTTTGTTCAGTTCTTCCCGGGAGATATCCTCTTCCGACAGATATTTTTCCATTATCCCGTCATTGACTTCGGATATGGCTTCAAGAAGTTTGTCCCTGTATTCAAGCGCTTTTTCTTCAAATTCAGGGGAGATTTCATTTTTAAAAAAGCTGGAGCCCTTGGTTTCATCATCCCAGGTGATCTGTTTCATGTCGATAAGATCAATTACCCCTTTAAAATGATCTTCCGACCCCATGGGAAGCTGGAGAATGACCGGGTTGGCCTTCAGTTTCTTTTTCATGGAATCAACGGCATTGAAAAAATCAGCCCCGGTCCGGTCCATTTTATTGATAAAGGCCAATCTCGGCACATGGTATTTATCTGCCTGGCGCCAGACGGTTTCAGACTGGGGTTCGACCCCACCGACGGCACAAAAAACACCAATGGCGCCATCCAGAACCCGCAGAGCTCTTTCCACTTCTACGGTGAAATCCACATGACCCGGTGTATCAATGATCTGGATTACAGACTGATTCCACTCACAGGTGGTGACGGCGGAGCTGATGGTAATGCCCCTTTCCTGCTCATCCTGCATCCAGTCCATAACCGCTTCACCATCATGGACTTCTCCCATTTTATAGGATTTTCCCGTGTAATAAAGAATCCGTTCCGTTACGGTGGTTTTGCCCGCATCAATGTGGGCCATGATCCCGATATTTCTGTAATGGTTGATATTTTTTATGCTGGTCATGTCACAATCAAACTATTAGATAATCTGTATTCCGGGTCCGGAAGTTCACTGCCAAGTCTTGAAAAACTCATTATATTTAAAAATGATATTTGATACAGTATTGCCTTAAGGGTGTCAAGAAAATATCCCTTGCAAATCATTCAGGGGTTTAATAAAATTGGGCTTTTAAAAATTTATGATGCCATTTTTAGTTCCATATTTTTCATCAGGAGCAGGTTTATATTTATGATACCGGGATTTGAAAAAATTGTAGAAGAAAGAATAAAAAAAGCCCAGCAGGAAGGCGAATTTGATAACCTTGAAGGCACCCACAAACCTTTGAACTTCGATGACCAGAATGTTCCGGAAGAGTTTCGGCTGGCCCATAAGATATTAAAGAATTCAGGATTTATACCGCCGGAAATTGAACTCAGAAAAAATATCCGGCAAACCGAAGACCTTCTGGAAGCCGCACAAATCGATTCCCCCGAACGGATTAAAATCCAGAAAAAACTGAGCTATATGATCACCAAACTCAATACCTTGAGGGGAGACCGGGGCTGTTCCTCCCTTTTCTCAGAAGAATACAGGGAGAGCATAATAAAAAAACTGTCATGAATTTTTTAAAAAACGATAAAGACGGGTTGTTTAAAAACATCTTCACCGCCTATTCCATTCTTCTGGTGCACATCTTGCC